>DASTRO010000119.1:0-23904 GCA_035761165.1 Gemmatimonadaceae bacterium
GTAGCCGCGGACCACGCACTCCACGGGGAACACCTGCGTGCGCCGGCAGAGCATGGCGCGCCCCACGAGTGCGTGCCGGTGTGAGGCAAGCGACGGAACGAGTGAGATGATCTCGTCCGCATCGGCGCTGAGCATGTGGTGCCTGACGACGCCGGTGAAGTGGCGCAGCCACCACGCGGTGAGCTGCGTCAGCACGGCGCCCTTGTGCGGCACCGCCTCCCGCATCACGACGTCGAAGGCGCTGACGCGGTCGGTGGCGACGAGCAGCAGCCGCTCCGCGTCCACCTCGTAGACGTCGCGCACCTTGCCGCGATGCAGGAGGCGGAGCGGCAGGTCGCTGGCGGCCATCGCGCCCGCGCCGGCGGTCATACGCGGATCTCCTCGCGCTCGGCCGGGGCGGTCACGCCCGCCAGCAGCGGCTCCACCACCTCGGCCAGGAACTCGTCCACCTGCTCGGCGGAGCGCCCCACGAATCGGCGCGGGTCGATCGCGCGCTGCAGGTCCTCGATCCCTACCCCGAACGCCGGGTCGGCGGCCAGGCGCTGCAGCATGTCGTTGGGGGCGCCGTCGTGCTTCATCGCCCGCGCCGTCTCGATGGAGTGGCGGCGGATCACCTCGTGCGCCTCCTGCCGGTCGCCGCCGGCCTGCACGGCGCGCACGATGAGGTCCTCGGTGGCCATGAAGGGGAGCTCGTCGTCGAGCCGGCGGCGGATGCGCGCCGGGTGCACCTCCAGCCCCTCGGCCACGTTGGCGCAGAGCACCAGGATGGCGTCGGTGGCGAGGAACGACTCCGGGATGGCGAGCCGGCGGTTGGCGCTGTCGTCCAGCGTGCGCTCGAAGTACTGCACGCCGTGCGTGAGGTTGGCATTCGGCTCCAGCGTGAGGACGAAGCGGGCCAGCGCGGCGATGCGCTCGGAGCGCATCGGGTTGCGCTTGTAGGCCATGGCCGAGGAGCCGATCTGCTCCGTCTCGAACGGCTCCTCGATCTCGCCGAACGCCTGCAGCATGCGTACGTCGCCGCTCAACTTGGAGGCGCTGGCGGCGATGCCGGCCACCACGCCCAGCACCTGCGCGTCGAGCTTGCGCGTGTAGGTCTGGCCGGTGACCGGGAGCGATCCGGGGAACTGCATCTTGCGCGTCACTAGCGCGTCGAGGCGGCGCACCTTCGCCTGGTCGCCGCCGAGGAGCTGGAGGAAGCTGGCTTGCGTGCCGGTGGTCCCCTTCACGCCGCGGAAGGGGAGGGTGGCGATGCGGTGCTCGAGGTCGCGGTAGTCGAGCACGAAGTCCATCATCCAGAGCGTCGCCCGCTTGCCGACCGTGGTGAGCTGCGCCGGCTGCAGGTGCGTGTAGCCGAGCGTGGGCTGGTCGCGCCAGCGGCGGGCGAAGACGGCGAGCGCGTGGAGCACCTGCGCCACCTTGGCGCGCAGCAGCTCGAGGCCGCGGCGCATGAGGATGAGGTCGGCGTTGTCGGTGACGTAGGCGCTCGTCGCGCCCAGGTGCAGATACGGCCGCGCCGCCGGCGCGACGTCGCCGAAGGCGTGCACGTGCGCCATCACGTCGTGCCGGAAGCGGCGCTCGTAGGCGGCCACCTGGTCGAAGTCGATGTCGTCCAGGTGGCCCCGCATCTGCTCGATGGCCTCGGCCGGGATCTCCACACCCAGCTCGCGCTCGGCCTCGGCCAGCGCGAGCCAGAGGCGCCGCCAGAGGCCGTAGCGGTGCTGGGCCGACCACAGCTCGAGCATCGCCCGCGACGCGTATCGCTCGGCCAGAGGGGAGGAATAGCGGTCGTGGGCGGTCATCGGGTGGTGGTGCTCAGATGCGGAACTCGGTGCGGTAGTAGCGGCCGTTGCGCTCGACCAGCATCTGAATAAAGCCGCGGCGCCCATAGAATTCTATGGCCTCGCTCACCTGATCGGCGCGCGTGATCCGGGTGCGGTTGATCTGCACGATGACGTCCCCCTGCTGCAGGCCGATGTCGTTGCGCACCCGCTCGCTGACCCGGTAGACCACGGCGCCCGCGGTGCTCAGGATGCCCCGCTCGGCGCGGATGGCGGGCGTGAGCGTGACGAGCTCCAGCTCGCCCCCCACCGAGACCTTGGGGGCGGCCACCTCGGGCAGGTCGGCGACGCGCAGCCGGAGCGAGAGCTCGCGCCCGTCGCGCCGGATCCGGATCGGCAGCTCGTCGCCGACGCGGACGTCGAGCAGCCGCGCCTCCCAGTCGAAGCCGTTCCGCACGGGTCGGGAGCCGGCGCGGACGATGACGTCCCCCGGACGCACGCCGGCCCGTGCCGCCGGCGAGTTGGGGACCACCATCTCCACCGTGGCGCCGTCGCGGAGCTGCTCGCGCGAGATCAGCCGCTCCGGCACCTCGATCTTGAGCCCGACCCACGGGCGGCGCACGGCGCCGTGCTCCAGCAGGTCCTCGGCGATGCGGCGGGCGCGGTTGATGGGGATGGCGAAGCCCAGCCCCACCGAGCCGCCGCTCGGGGAGTAGATGGAGCTGTTGACGCCGATCACCTCGCCGGCGGCGTTGATGAGCGGGCCCCCCGAGTTGCCCGGATTGATCGACGCGTCGGTCTGCAGCATGTCGACGAACGCGCCGGCCTGCTCCCCGGCGCCGAGCAGGTTGCGGCCGGTGGCGCTGAGCACGCCCGTGGTGACGCTGGGCTCCGTGTTGCCGAGGACGAAGCCGTACGGGTTGCCGATGGCGATCACCCACTCGCCCACGAGCAGCGCGTCCGAGTCACCGATCGGTGCGACGGGCAGCCCGGTGGCGTCGATCTTCAGGACGGCGACGTCGTTCACCTCGTCGGCGCCGACCACCTCCGCCTCGTAGGTGGTGCCGTCGCGCAGCGCCACCGACACCTGGGTCGCGCCGGCGACGACGTGGGCATTGGTCACCACCACGCCGTCCTGGCGCACGATGAAGCCGGAGCCGAGCCCGGGTATGATGCGCTCGCCGGAGCGGCCGCCGAAGAAGAAGTCGAACGGGTCCACCGGCACGCGCTCCACGGCGGCCGTCTGCACGGTCACGACGGCCGGGGCGACGCGGGCCACCGCTTCGGTGATCGGCGTGCGCCGGATGTCGGGCACGGGGGCGGGTGCGCCGGCCGTCCGCGACGGACCGGGGATGCGGGCGCGGGCCGGCGGCTGGGCATGGCTGCGGACGTCGTCGCACGCCATGAGCAGCGCCGCGCCGACGGCGATCCGACGGAGCTGGGAGGCGGAGAGCAGGTGCATGGCGGTCGGTCAGCCGTTCAGCCGACCCTTGGGCAGCCGGCTAAGCGTGGTGAGGAGCCGGTCCACCCCACGGTCGGTGAGCGGATGGATCAGGAGGGCGCGCAGCGCCTCGGGCGCGACGGCCACCCCGTCCGCCCCGGCGAGCACGCAGCGCGTGAACTCGGAGGCGCTGGTCGCCGCCGAGGCCAGCACGTCGCACTCCACGCCAGCGACGTCGAAGACACCCCGGATCTCCTCCACCACCTGCAGCCCGTAGTGCCCCTCGAGGTCGAGCTGCTGCAGCGCGCAGGCGACGGTCATCGCTCCCGCCTTGGCGGCGAGCAGCGCCTGCGCGGGGCTGTACACCAGGCTGGCCGCGACGCGCACGCCGTCGGCACTCAGGCGGCGGATGGCGGTCACGCCGTCCTCCACGAGGGGTACCTCGACGATGATCTGGTCGCTCAGCCGCGCGAGCTCCCTCCCGTCGCGGTACATCTCGTCCGAGTGCACGGACTCCACGGAAGCGATCACCGGGCCGGCCACCGCGCGGCAGAGATCCTGGAGGAGGCCCCGCGGGTCGGTCCCGCCCTCGTCGTGCAGGAGCGTGGGCGTGGTCAGCACGCCGTCGGCCAGCCCCGTCTCGGCGGCCCAGGCGACCTGCTCGCGTGCCGCGCTCCCGAGAAAGATCTTCATGCGAGGGAGTGGTAGAGGTGTTCGGGATAGGTGACGCGCTCGAGGACGAGCGCGTGCGGCGGCGCCGGCGGCGACACGCCACGGTTGGACTCCGCCTGCAACAGCACCGGGAGGTCGCCGAGCGGTCGACGGCCGCTGGCGACGTCGAGCATCGTGCCCACGAGGAAGCGGACCATGTGGTGCAGGAACCGGTTCGCCTCCACGTGAAAGGTCAGCTGCGGGCCGTCGACCGTCCACCGCGCCTCGGACACGTCGCAGCGGTGGGAGTCGGTCTCCGGTGCGGTCCCCTGCACGGCGAAGGCGCGGAAGGCGTGCTCCCCGACCACCAGCGCGGCCGCCTCGCGCAGCAGGCCGACGTCCACCGGGCGGTGGTACGCCCACTCGTAGCGGCGGCGGAAGGGCGAGGCGGCCTCCTCGTCCAGCCCGACGCGGTAGCTGTAGCGGCGGCGCAGCGCCGAGTAGCGGGCGTGGAACTCGGGCCGCATCTCCGCCGCGTCGGCCACCCAGACGTCGTCCGGGAGCACGGCGTTCAGCGCGCGGCGGAGCGCGGCCGGGGTCCAGCGCTGGGCCACGCGGACGCCCACCGCCTGGCCGCGCGCATGCACGCCGGCGTCGGTCCGGCCGGAGCCGAGCGCCGGCACGGGCGTGCCGCACAGGCGCGCCAGCGCCTCCTCGAGCACGCCCTGCACCGTGCGGGCGGCCGGCTGCCGCTGCCATCCGTGAAAGCCACCGCCGTCATAGTGGAGGACGAGCTGAACCGTCCGCTCCGGCATACGCGCGCAACTTACCCGGGTGGAGGGGCGTGTCAAGCAACGCGTCGCGCGCGGAAGCGATTGACATTGCACAACGTATGGTCCAACATTCGGCCGCCGCCGGCGCTGCCGGCCCCTTCCGTGTCAGCACCCGCCGATGGCCCCTCGGACGCTCCCGCAGCTCGCCCACGCGCTCCACGTCGCTCCCACGTTGGACGCCGCCCTGGTGGCACTCGGCGAGGCGCTCCTTGAGATCGACCGCTCCGCCTCGGTGGCGCTCTTCCGCTACAACGGCCGGCGCGGGCTCCTGCAGGATCGCCTGACACCGGCCGGCAACCGCATCGTGCGGGAGGCGGTGGACACGCGCCTCGACCATCTGCCGCCGGCCGCCCTGGCGGCGGTGGGCGCGTCCACCGAGTTCGTGGAGCTCGGCGAGCGCTCCGGCGAGTACCTGCGCCTGCTCGGCTGGGCGAACGTCAGCCCGGACGCCGCGCTCGCCGTACGAGGACTCCGCGTGGATGGCCAGCTGGCGGCGGTGCTCGCGCTGGTGGAGCCGCGCAAGTTCTTCGGTGCCCGCACCACCGAGCGCTTCGCGCCCGCCGTCGCGCTCTTCGATCTGGCCTTCGGGCGCTTCGCCGACCGCGACGCGCGGGCCGAGGCCGTGCGCACGCTGGAGGACGTGACGCAACGCGTGCACGGTGAGTACGTGCGGCGCCTGGGCGAGATGGAGCGCGCCCTGGACGAGGCGCGCGGCGTCGCCGACCGGCTGCCGGAGGCGCGCGCGGCGGCGCAGGTGGCGGTGGAGCGCGCCGAGGCGCAGGCCGCCGAGGAGGTGCGCCGCGCCCGGCACCGCGCGACCCAGTTCGAAGAGCAGCTCGGCGCGGCGGTGGGGCAGCTGGAGCAGGCGCACGTGGAGCTCCATCGCCGGAGCGAGGCGCTGCGCCAGCGCACGCGCACTCTCTACCTGCTGGACCGCGTGCTGACGCTGGACGCCGAGACGCGCGACGCGCGGCAGCTCGTGGACGGGCTGCTGGCGCTGGTGGGGGACGACATGCAGGCGCAGCGCTGCTCGCTGCTGCTGCGCGCGCCGGAGCCCAACGTGCTCTACCTGGCCGCGGCGCGCGGGCTGGCGCCGCACGTCCTGCACGGCGCGCGCGTGACGGTGGGCCAGGGCGTGGCCGGCAAGGTGGCCGCGTCGCGGCAGCCACTGCTGGTGCAGGACGTGGAGGAGGCGCACGCGCACCCGCTGCTGCGCGATCAGTACTTCACGACCGGCTCGTTCATCAGCTTCCCACTGGAATACCACGGCGAGCTGGTGGGCGTGGTGAACCTCACCAATCGTGCGCAGCGCGGCGTCTTCACCGAAGAGGACGTGGAGCGGGTGCGGCTCCTGGCACTCGTCATCTCGCTCATCGCGTCACACGCGCGCCTGTCCGAGCGACTGCTGGTGGAGATGCATGTCCGCTGATCCGCTCTCCGCGGCCCTGCGCCGTCTGGCGTCCGGCGACGCCCTGTCGCGCGACGAGGCGGCGGCCGCCTTCGACGTGGTGATGAACGGCGAGGCGAGCGCCGCACGAATCGCCGCGCTGCTCGTGGGGCTGCGGGTGCGCGGGGAGACGGCGGAGGAGGTGGCCGGCGCCGCGCAGGCGCTGCGCAACGCGATGGTACAGCTGCCGGCGGCCGCCCCGGACGCGCTCGTGGACACGTGCGGCACGGGGGGCGGCGCGCTCACCACGTTCAACATCAGCACCGCGGCCGCGCTGCTCGCCGCGGGCGCCGGGGTGCGCGTGGCGAAGCATGGCAACCGCTCCTTCACCTCGCGCTGCGGCAGCGCCGACGTGCTGGAGGCGCTCGGCGTCGACATCGACGCGCCGGTGGAGGTGGCGGCGGAGGTGCTGGAGCGGGCGGGGATCGTCTTCATGTTCGCGCCGCTCATGCACCCGGCCATGCGGCACGTCGGGCCGGTGCGTCGCGAGCTCGCCATCCCCACCGTCATGAACATGGTGGGGCCGCTCGCCAATCCGGCCGGCGCGGGGCGGCAGGTGGTGGGTGTGGCGGACGCGGCACGCGTGCCGCTGATGGCGGGCGCACTCGCCGTGCTCGGCTCGGCGCACGCCCTGGTCGTGTACGGCGAGCCGGGGCTGGACGAGATCTCCCCGCTCGGTCGGACCCGGGTCGTCGAGGTGCGCCACGGGGCGATGCGCGAGTGGACGATCGACCCGGCGGCGCTCGGGCTGGCCGCGGCCGGACCGGAGGAGCTGGCGGGAGGCGACCCGGCCGCGAACGCGGCGATCGTGCGCGAGGTGCTGGCGGGGCAGGGAACACCCGGCGGGCGTGCCGCGGTGGTGCTGAATGCCGGTGCCGCCATCTACATCAGCGGATTGGCGGCGACGTACGAGGAGGGCGTCCGCCGCGCCCGCGAGGCGTGCGCGGCGGGGGTGGGACTGGCGGCGCTGGAACGCATGCGCCAGGCGTACGCCGAGGCCGCCGACCGGCGACGCCCGGCCCCGTAGCGGCAGACGGGCGCGCGAGCCATGTGGCTCGCGCGCCCGTCGTCGCGCCAGTGGTCGAGATGCGTGTTCCGCAGCCGCGTGCCGCGGCACCGCGGGCGCGGTCAGTAGCGGCGGAGCACGCCGACGACGACGCCCTGGATCGTGATGTCGTTCTCGTGGACGTAGATCGGCGCCATCGTCTCGTTGGCCGGCTGCAGGCGGATGCGGCCGTCGCGCTCGCGGTAGAACTTCTTCACCGTGGCCGCGTTCCCCTGCGTGAGCGCGATGACCATCTCGCCGTTGTCGGCCGAGCGCCGCTCCTGCACGACGACGAAGTCGCCGTCGCGGATCTGCTCGTCGATCATCGAGTTCCCACGCACGCGCAGCGCGTAGTGATTGCCGGCGCGCCGCACGAAGCTGTCGGGCACCGTCAGGCTCTCGCCGGTGGCGATCTCCTCGATCGGCATGCCGGCGGCGACGCTGCCGAGCAGCGGCACCTCGACGGCGCGCGCCTGTCGCTCGTTGGCCAGGATCTCGATGGCGCGGCTCTCGTTGTAGCTGCGCCGGATGTAGCCCTTGCGCTCGAGATTGCTCAGATGCTCGTGCACCGTAGCCAGCGAGCTGTAGTCGAACTTCGCGGCGATCTCCTCGAAGCTCGGCGCGTAGCCGTTCTCGTCGACGTACGAGGAGAGGAAGTTCAGGATTTCGCGCTGGCGCTTCGTCAGCGGCATGGCACGCCCCGGTGCGAGTGGATAGCTTACGGCTGCGGCGACTTCGGCGTCCCGAAGACCCGCCGAAGTCTACGTTAGCCGAAGAAGGGCCGAAGTGCAAGCACTGCCGACCTGGAGCGCGCCCGCTGGAGTGCTGGGCACGCTCGTGGCCGACGCCCGCCAGCGGGCGCGACAGCTCGTCCCCTCCCGCCACGCGCTCACCGCCGCCGCCCGCCGCGCGCCCCGACCGCCCAGCCTCGCCGCGGCGCTTCGCGGGGAGCGCGTCGCGCTCATCGCCGAGATCAAGCGGCGCTCGCCGTCGAAGGGCGATCTCAATCCGGGGCTCTCGCTTCCCGAGCGGGCTCGGCTGTACGCCCAGGCCGGTGCCTCGGCGCTCTCCATCCTGACCCAGTCGTCGCACTTCGGCGGCAGCCCCGAGGATCTGGCGGAGGCGGCCCGGACGGTCCCGCTGCCGCTCCTCCGCAAGGACTTCATCGTCGACCCGCTTCAGATCGTCGAGGCGCGGGCGCTCGGCGCCGCGGCCGTGCTGCTCATCGCCCGGGCGGTGGCACCCGACGAGCTGCGCCGGTTGGCCGCCGTGGCCCGGGAGGAGGGGCTGGAGATCCTGGTGGAGGTGCGGGACGAGGCGGAGTTGGAGACGGCCGTGGCGGCGGACGCCGAGGTGGTGGGCGTGAACAACCGCAACCTGGAGACGCTGGCGATCGATCCGGCGGCCGGCGCGCGGCTGGTGCCGCTGCTGCCGGCCGACCGCCCGGCGGTCTACGAGAGCGGGGTCACGACGCGCGCCGACGTGGAGCGGGCCGCCGCCTGCGGCGCCGACGCCGTGCTCGTCGGCTCGGTGCTCTCGGCGGCGCCCGACCCGGCGGGGCTGGCGCGCGAGCTCGCCAGCGTGCCGCGGACGGGACGTGGCGCCTGAGGTCAAGTTCTGCGGCCTCACGCGGCCCGAGGACGCCCGGGAGGCGGCTCGGCTCGGGGCCGCCTATGCGGGTGTGATCTTCGCCGGGGGTCCTCGTCTAATAGACGCCGAGCGTGCGTCGCTCGTGCTGGCCGGCGCGGACGGGGCGGTGCGGCGGGTGGGCGTCTTCGCGGCGCAGGGGGTCGCGGAGATCGCCGGGGTCGTGTCGGCGGTGCCGCTCGACGTCGTCCAGCTGCACGCTGCGCGCACGCCGCAGGAGCTCGACGAGCTCCGGCGGCACACGGCGGCCGAGCTGTGGGCGGTGGTACGCGTGGGCGACGGCGGGCTGCCGGACGACTTCGCGGCGCTGGCTGCGGCGGCGGACGGGGTGGTGATCGACTCGCTGGTGGCGGGGCAGCTGGGGGGAACGGGCGTGACGGGCGACTGGGCGGCGCTGGCGCGTGCGCTCGATCACCTGACGCGCCCCCGGCGCCTGGTGCTGGCAGGGGGGCTCAGGCCCGACAACGTGCAACGGGCGGTGCGCACGGTGGCACCCGACGTCGTGGACGTCTCCTCCGGCGTGGAGGTGCGCCCCGGCGTGAAGGATCCAGACAAGATGACCGCGTTCGTCGCCGCGCTCCGCGGCGCCGACGCCGACCAATCGCAGACGGCATGACCTCCTCTTCAGTTCCGCACGCGTCCGACCGCTTCGGCGCGTTCGGTGGCCGCTACGTTCCCGAGACGCTGGTGCCCGCCCTCGACGAGCTCGAGGCGGCGCTCGACGCGGCCATGGCCGACCCGGAGTTCCGCGCCCGGCTGGACGCCGAGCTGCGCGACTACGTCGGCCGCCCCGCGCCGCTCAGCACCGCCCCGCGGCTGAGCGAGCTGGTGGGCGCCCCGGTGTACCTGAAGCGGGAGGACCTGAACCACACGGGCGCGCACAAGATCAACAACACCGTGGGCCAGGCGCTGCTCGCCCAGCGCATGGGCAAGCGGCGCATCATCGCCGAGACGGGCGCCGGGCAGCACGGCGTGGCGACGGCCACCGTCTGCGCGCGCTACGGGTTGGAGTGCGTCGTCTACATGGGCGAGGAGGACATGCGCCGCCAGGCGCTCAACGTCTTCCGCATGCAGCTGCTCGGCGCCACGGTCGTGCCGGTCGCGAGCGGCACGCGCACCCTGAAGGATGCGACGACCGAGGCGATCCGCGACTGGGTCACCAACGTCCACGACAGCTACTACATCATCGGGTCCGTCGTGGGGCCGGCGCCGTATCCGCGGCTGGTGCGCGACTTCCAGGCGGTGATCGGGCGCGAGGCGCGCGAGCAGATGCTGGCCGTGGCGGGACGCCTACCGCGCACCGTGGTGGCCTGCGTGGGGGGTGGCAGCAACGCGATGGGGATCTTCCACGCCTTCGTGCCGGACGCCGGCGTGGAGCTGGTCGGCGTGGAGGCGGCCGGGGAGGGGCTGAGCACCGAGCGCCACGCGGCGTCGCTCTCCCGGGGTCGTCCCGGCGTCCTGCACGGCGCGCTCAGCTACCTGCTGCAGGACGAGGCCGGGCAGGTGCACCCGGCGCATTCCGTGTCCGCGGGGCTGGACTACCCGGGCGTGGGCCCGGAGCATTCGTACCTGCACGACAGCGGGCGTGCGACCTACGTGGCGGTGGAGGACCGCGCGGCGCTCGACGCCGTGGCGCTGCTCAGCCGGCTCGAGGGGATCATCCCGGCGCTCGAGACGGCCCATGCGGTGGCGTGGGTGGCGGCCGAGCGGGGGCGGTGGCAGCCGGACGAGCCGGTGCTGCTCTGCGTGAGCGGCCGCGGCGACAAGGACGTCGCGCAGCTGCGCGAGATGGGGTTGGTCTCGCGGTGAGCGCGATCCGCGTCTCGGGGTCCAACCGCTTCGCCGCCGAGGCCGCCGATCGGGGCGGACCGGCGGCCGCCGTCGAGGAGATGCTGAAGCTCCTCGGCAAGGCGTCGCGCGCGCACCAGCTCTATCTCCACAACAACCCCACCTACCTGCGGGCGCTCGACCTGCTGCGCGGCTCGTTCGACGCCGTCTGGGAGCAGGTGCCGGAGCTCACGCTCACGGTGGGCGAGCACGAGCTGTTGTGGGAGGAGCGGCCGGTGTACCAGGAGCACGACCGCGGGGGCGCCTCGATGCCCTGGCTGCTGTTCAAGGACGGCGTGCGGGAGCTCCGCCTGCTGCCCGGCTTCGAGAATCAGGAGGTGGAGCGGCTGCTCGACGTGCTCCGGCTGCTCAGCCGCGCCTCGGCGAGTGAGGACGACGCGATCACGCTGCTGTGGGAGCGCGACTTCGCCTTCCTCCGCTACCGCTTCGTGGAGCCGCTGGGCGACGAGGAGGGACCGAGCTTCACCTTCGGCCCGACGCCGGGCCGGCTCGCCCTCGTGGACGGCGCGCCGCCGCCCGACACGCCGAGCCTGCCGTCCACCGTGCGGATGGCGGACTTCGACGGCACGCCGTACTTCCTGGCCGAGCGCGAGCTGGCCTACCTGCGCGACGCGCTGGAGCGGGAGTACGCCCACGACCTGCACGCCGACGTGGCGGCGATGCTGCTCGACACGTTCGAGTCGCAGCCGAGCCCACGGGCGCGGGCCCAGGTCTGCGCGGCCGTCGAGGAGCTGCTGCTGCACGCCCTGGGCACCGGGAGCTACCGTGCCGTGGCGCGGCTGCTGCGCGAGGTGGCCACCTCGTTGCAGCGCACGACCAACGTGGAGCCGGGCCATCGGCAGCGGCTGGAGGCGCTGGCCGCGCAATTCAGCACCGATGAGGGGCTGGGGCGGCTGGTGGAGGCGCTCGACGTGGTGGAGGCGCTGCCGCCCGACGACGAGCTCGAGGCGCTCTTCGGGCAGCTGCCGCGCGAGGCGCTGGGCCCGGTGTTGCGCCTGGCCGACGGCGTGCAGACCGTGCGCCTGCGCAACGCGCTTCGCGCCGCCGCGGAGCGACTGGTGCTCGCCCACAGCGGCGAGCTCGTTCGCCTCATCGGCAGCCCGGATCCGGTCGTCGCGCGCGAGGCGGTTCGTCGTGCCGGTGCGCTGAAGGTCGCCCCGGCGGTACCGGCGTTGGGCACGCTGCTCACGCAGGGCGGCGGCGAGCTGCGCGCGCTGGCCGCGCAGGCGCTGTCCGAGATCGGCAGCACCGGCGCCCTGCAGCTGCTGGCCGGGGCGCTCGGCGACGCGGAGCGCGAGGTGCGGCTCGTGGCGCTGCGCGCGGTGGGCCGCGGTTACCGGGCCGCCAGCGCGCTGGTGGAGGCACTGGTGCGCGACCGGCGAACGCGCGACGCCGATCGTGCCGAGCAGCTCCTGATCTTCGAGACGTACGGCGCGCTCTGCGGCGACGACGGCATTCCGCTGCTGGACGGTCTGCTCAACGGCCGCTCGCTGATCGGGCGACGGCAGGATCCGGCACTGCGCGCCTGCGCCGCCGTCGCGCTCGGACGGGTGGGGACGGAGGCGGCACGGGCCGCGCTGGCCCGCGCCGCGGAGGAGAAGGACGTGGTCGTACGCTCGGCGGTGCAGCGCGCGCTGCGGGGGGCAGCGTGACGGCGCCGGGCGCCGGCGCGACCGCCCCGGTGCGCGGCGCACCGGCGGGGATCGACTCGTTCATTCGCCGCGCCGGCAAGGCCGTCGTCGGCTCGCTCTACGGCGCGCTGCGCGCGCTCAAGCTGTACCCGGTGGAGAATGCGGCCGTGCAGAAGGCGCTCGCCGATCTGGTGGCCGCCGCCGGTGCCGTGCTCGCCCGCGACCACGAGCTCACCGTGCGCGCCTCGGGCGAGGTGCTGTTCGTGAACGACGCGCGGCTGCGGTTGGAGCTCGACAGCTACGCGGCCTTCAACCACGTGCTCGGCGTCTGGCGCGCGTGCGGCATCGGCACGCTGCGCGTGAGCGCGGCCGCCGGGCCGCGCGACTGGCTGGCGCTGCTGAATGCCCTGCAGCGGCCGTCCGCCGCCGCCCCGGCCGAGCGGCTCGAGGAGGTGCGCGAGCGGCTGCACCTGGCGGGCATTCGCCCCTTCGAGCTGGCCGCGCCGGCGGACGAGCTGGACGACGAGTACGAGGAGGAGGCGAAGGCCACCTCCAAGCGCCTGTACGCGCAGTCCGTCGCGGTCGCGCGAGAGGTGCTGCAGTCGGCGCGCGTGGGGCGGCCGCCGAGCCTGCGCAAGATGAAGCGCGCGGTGCAGGGGATCGTCGACCAGATCCTGACCGACGAGACGCCGCTCGTCGGCCTCACCACGCTGCGCGACTTCGACGAGTACACGTTCACGCACAGCGTCAATGTCGGCATCTTCTCCGTCGCCATCGGCAAGCGGCTCGGGCTCAGCAAGCTGCAGCTCTACGACCTGGGCCTCGCCGCCTTCCTGCACGATCTCGGCAAGACGCGACTGCCGGCGGCGCTGATCAACAAGACCGGCGACCTCGCCCCCGAGGAGTGGGCGCTCATCCGCGCACACCCCTGGCTCGGCGTGCTGGCGATGTTCGGCATGCAGGGCATGGCCCAGGAGCTGCCGATGCGCGCCATGCGCGTGGCCTACGAGCACCACCTGCGCGTGGACAGCGCCGGCTATCCCCGCCCCATCCGGCCGCGCGAGCAGGGGCTCTTCAGCCGCATCGTGGCGGTGGCCGACAGCTTCGATGCGGCCACGTCGCGGCGCAGCTACCAGCCCACGCCGCACGCGCCGGCGGACGTCCTGCGCGAGATGCGCGAGAACCCGGCGCGCGGCCTCGACCCGGTGGTCGTCAAGGCGCTCATCAACACGATCGGCATCTATCCGGTGGGCACGGTGGTCGTGCTCGACACGCTGGAGCTGGCCGTCGTGCATGCGGCGTCCACCCATCCCGAGGCGCTCTCGCGGCCGGTCGTGCGGGTCGTGACCGACGCCCTCGGCAATTCCGTCTTCCCGGGCCAGCTGGTGGACCTGAACGCGCGCGATGCCGGCGGCGCGTACCCCCGGACGATCATCAATACCGTGGACCCCGAACGGTACGGCATCCGTGTCAGTGACTACTTCATCTGAGCCGGCTCCCCCGGCGGCGCCGGCGGGCGGGCGGCGCCTGGCGGCCCGCTTCGCGTCGCTCCGCGCCTCGGGCCGGCGCGCGCTCGTCTGCTACGTGACGGCCGGCCACCCCGACGTCGTGCGCTCCGCCGAGCTCCTGGCCGGACTGGCCGAGGCGGGTGCCGACGTGCTCGAGGTGGGCGTGCCCTTCTCCGACCCGATGGCCGACGGTCCGGTGATCCAGGCCAGCTCGCAGCAGGCCCTGGAGCAGGGCATGACGCTCAACGGCACGCTCGAGCTGGTGGCGCGCGTGCGGCCCGCCGTTCCGGTCGTCTTGTTCAGCTACCTGAATCCGATCCTGGCCGCCGGCCGCGACGTGCTGGAGCGCGCGGCCATCGCCGGCGTGGATGGCGTGCTGGCCACGGACCTGCCGGTCGGCGCCGATCCGGGGACGGAGGCGTGGCTCGGGGGCGGACCGCTGGACTTCGTGCGCCTCGTCGCGCCCACCACGCCGCTGCCGCGCATGCGCGAGATCGCGCGCCACGGCTCCGGCTTCGTCTATCTCATCAGCCGCTTGGGCGTCACGGGAGCGCGGGACGACGTGCCCGCCGAGCTGCCGGCGATGATGGAGCGCCTGCGCGAGGCCACCGCGCTCCCGGTCTGCGTCGGCTTCGGCATCGCGCGCCCGGAGCAGGCCGCCGCCGTCGCGCGGCTGGCCGACGGCGTCGTGGTCGGCAGCGCGATCGTGCGTGCGGCGGGCGAGAGCGTGGAGGCCGCGGTGCGGCTCACGCGCGAGCTGCGGCAGGCGATCGACGCGGTGTGAGGGGGAGAAGGGAAGAGGGAAGAGGGAAGAGGGAAGAGGGAAGAGGGGCCGCCGAGCGACGTTTCGATGATGCTCGTGCGGCGAGCGGGCGCGAACGTGCAATTCGGGGGGGGCCCCCGCGCCCCGATCCGTGCGCCACGCCCGCGTCCCTCTCCCCTCGAATTGACACCCACACCACGCGCTCCTACGTTCCCGGCCGTGCGTCCCCAATTCGCGATCAGCCTGCACGGCATGCGCTTCCACGCGCTCGTCGGCATCCTCCCGCACGAGCGGGAGCTGCCGCAGCCGCTCGAGGTGGACCTCACCGCCTGGGTGCCGGTCGGCGATGACAACCCGCTGGACTACCGCGCGCTCTATGCGCTCGCCGAGCGGGCCGTGGCCCGGCGCCCGGGATACCTGGAGGAGCTGGCCTCCGGTCTGGCGGCGGACGCCCTGGCGCTGCCCGGAGTGCAGCGCGTCAGCGTGGCGGTGCGCAAGCCGCACGTCGCCCTGCCGGGACCGCTGGCATATGCGGAGGTGCGCCTGGAGCGTGGAGCCGATGCCTGACGACGCCGCTGCGGAGCAGCCCTCACGGGGCGACGAGGCCGTGTTCGTCGCGCTCGGGTCGAACCTGGGCTCGCGGGAGGCGCACCTGGCCAGCGCACGGGCGAGCATCGCCGGGCTTGCCGAGGTCCGGGTGGTGGCCGCCTCGCGGGTGGAGGAGACGGCGCCGATCGGTCCCGCCGGCCAGCCCGCCTACCTCAACCAGATGCTCGCGCTCACCACCCATGCCTCGCCGCTCGCCCTGCTGGACGCGCTGCTCGAGGTGGAGCGCTCGCGCGGGCGCGAGCGCCGCGAGCGGTGGGGCGCGCGCACGCTCGACTGCGACGTGGTGCGCTTCGGGCGGCGCGTCATCCGCCACCCACGGCTGACGGTGCCGCACCCCGAACTGCCGCACCGCGACTTCTGGCGCCGCGAGCTCGACGAGCTGCTCGCCGTGCCGGCCGTGCGGGAGCTGGCATGAGTGGCGCCGTACCGGAGGCGAAGCGCGTCACCGCCCGGGACTTCGCGCGGAAGAAGGCGGCCGGCGAGCGCATCGTGGTGGTCGCCGCGTACGACGCGCTGTTCGCCCGCCTGTCCGAGGAGGGCGGGGTGGACGCGGTGCTGGTGGGCGACTCGCTCGGCAACGTGATCGCCGGCCACGACTCCACGCTGCCGGTGACGCTCGAGCAGATGATCTACCACGGCGCGGCGGCGCGACGCGGGCTGCGCCGGGCGATGCTCATCGTCGACATGCCCTTCCTCTCGTACCAGACCGGCAGCGACGACGCGGTGCGCAACTGCGGGCGGGTGGTGCAGGAGACGGGGGCGCAGGCGCTGAAGCTGGAGGGTGCGGGCCCGCGCGTGGAGGGCGCCATCCGGGCGGTCGTGGAGCTGGGCGTTCCCGTGATGGGTCACCTGGGCTTCACGCCGCAGTCGGTGCACACCCTCGGCACACGCGTCCAGGGGCGCGAGCCCGCGGCGGCCGACGCGCTGGTGGATGCCGCCCGCCGCCTGGAGGATGCCGGTGTCTTCTCCATCGTCCTGGAGCTGGTGCCGGCGGCGCTCGCCGAACGCGTGCGCGAGGCGGTCGCCGTGCCCACCATCGGCATCGGCGCCGGCGCCAGCTGCGACGGCCAGGTGCTCGTCCTGCACGACCTCCTCG
This sequence comes from Gemmatimonadaceae bacterium, assembly GCA_035761165.1. Lineage (GTDB taxonomy): Bacteria > Gemmatimonadota > Gemmatimonadetes > Gemmatimonadales > Gemmatimonadaceae > CALCHX01. The sequence continues at coordinate 16,298 of DASTRO010000119.1, forward strand.
GCTTCACCGAGGGCTTCTCGCCGCGCTTCCTCAAGCGCTACGCCTCGCTCGCCGACCAGACCCGCGACGCCGTGCGCCGTTTCGCCGACGAGGTGCGCGACGGCACCTTCCCGGCGGCCGAGCACAGCTTCTAGGCGATGCGGGTGCTGTCGGCGATCGCCGAGGTGCGGGCCGCGGTGGCCGGGGCCCGCCGCGACGGGCGGCGGGTCGCGCTCGTGCCGACGATGGGCGCGCTCCACGAGGGGCACCTGAGCCTGGTCCGCCGGGCACGCGTCGAGGCGGAGCTGGTGGTGATGAGCGTCTTCGTCAACCCGCTGCAGTTCGGGCCGGGGGAGGACCTCGCGCGCTATCCCCGCGACCCGGAGGGCGACGCGGCCCGCGCTCGCGCGGCGGGCGTGGACGTGCTGTTCGCGCCGACACCGGAGGAGCTCTACCCACACCCGCCGCGCGTCACGGTCGCGCCCGCGGGGCTCGACGCGCGCTGGGAGGGCGCCCTGCGCCCCGGCCACTTCGCCGGCGTCCTCACCGTCGTGCTCAAGCTGTTCCACATCGTCCAGCCGGACCTCGCCGTCTTCGGGCAGAAGGACTTCCAGCAGGCGGCGATCGTCCGCGCGATGGTGGAGGACCTGGACCTCCCGCTCCGCCTCGTCGTCGCCCCCATCGTGCGCGAGCCCGACGGGCTGGCGATGTCCAGCCGCAATCGCTACCTGGCGGAGGCCGACCGACGCGAGGCGACCCGGCTGTCGCGCGCGCTCGACGCCGGGCGCGCGGCCTTCGCCCAGGGGGAGCGCGACGCCGGCGTGCTGCAGTCGGCAGCGCGCGCGGTGCTCGAGGCCGCGCCGGCGATCGCCGTGGACTACCTTGTCGTGGTGAACCCTGCGACGCTCGAGCCGGTCGTCCAGGCGGCCGACGGCGACGTGATCCTGCTGGCCGCGCGCGTGGGCGGCACGCGGCTCCTCGACAACCTCGTGCTGGGGGCGCCGTGACCTGGCGCGCCGTGGTCGCCGCGCTGGACGAGGGCGAGGCGTTCCGGTCGCGCGTCAGCATGTATCTGCACCCGCTCGCCGGGCGGCCGGTGATCTGGCACGTCGTCTCCGCGCTCCTGCAGACGCTGCCCCCGCCGAGCGAGGTGCTGGTGCTCCATCGCGCGGACGTCGCCGTGCTGCTCCCCGACCTGCCGCCCCACGTGCGCTACCGTGCGGTGACGCCGGGCAGCGAGCAGCGGGCCCTGCGTGCCGCGGTCACGCCGGCCGGCCTCACGCTGCTCGCCGACGGCTCGGCCGCGCTGCTCACGCCGGCCACCATCGCGCGCCTGCTGCGCGCGGCCGAGAGCGGCACGGCGGCCATCGGCGGGCAGTCGGAGCACCTGCCGCGGCTCGCCGTGGCCGGCGAGGGTCCGGCACTCGCCTCGGCCGACGACCCGCGGCACCCGCACGGCGCGGCCTGGGTGGCGGCGAGCGAGCGCGCCGAGCAGCTGCGCGTCGTGGACCGGCACGCGCTGGCCGAGGCCGGGGCGGCGGTGCGCGACCGCCTCGTGCAGCAGCACCAGGCGCGTGGCGTCACCTTCCTCCTGCCGGACACGGTGTGGATGGACGTGGACGTGCGCATCGGCGCCGACACCGTGATCTATCCCGGCGTCGTGCTCGAGGGCTCGACGGTGATCGGGGCGGAGTGCGTCATCGGGCCCTACTCGCGCGTCGTCGAGGCGTCGGTGGGGCGCGGGGTCGAGCTCTCCGGCTGGAACGCGGTCATCCGCACCACCGTGCGCAACCAGGCGGTGCTCGAGCCGTTCGCGCGCCGCGGCGGCGAATGAGCGAGCTCGATCGCGTGGTGGACGTCGTGCCGCCCGTGCCCCTGACGGAGCTGCCGGCCTGGGCCCAGGTCAGCGAGCGCCGGCGCGCACACATCGCCCGCGTCACCGCGCTCCTCGTCCGCTGGGCCCACCTGCTCGCCCTGCCGGACGCCGAGCGGTCGGCGTGGCGCGACGCCGGCCTGCTGCACGACGCGCTGCGCGACGCGCCCGAGGCGGAGCTGCGCCGCCTGACCGGCGACGAGCGCTCGCCGGTGGAGATCCTGCATGGTCCGGCGGCGGCCGTACGCCTCCGCGCCGACGGCGAGGCGCGCCAGGCGCTGCTCGACGCCATCCAGTGGCACACGCTCGGATATCCGGACTGGGCGCCGATGGGGCGCGCGCTCTTCATGGCCGACTACCTCGAGCCGGGGCGGTCCTTCGCGCGCGCCGAGCGAGCCTTCCTGGCCGCCATGGTGCCGCACGACTTCGACGCCGTCTTCCGCGAGGTGCTGCGCCACCGCCTGGAGTGGACGCTGCGCGAGGGGAAGCGGCTCCATGCCGAGACGGTGGCGCTCTGGAACCTGGTGCGATGAGGCGGCGCGGTCGGATCGCCATCGCGGCGATGGTGGTGCTGGCAGCCACCGCCGGCGCCGCCTACCTGGCGACGCGGCCGGCGAGCGCTCGGGGCGACGCCCCGGCGTCCGCGTCGTGGCCCGCGGCGGACACCAGCCTCCGCGCTCCGGCCGGCGTGCGCATCCAGGTGGAGGTGCTGAACGCGTCGACGGTGCGAGGGCTCGCCCACCGCGCCACCGGCTACCTGCGCGATCTGGGCTATGACGTGGTGGGCAGTGGCAACGCGCGCGAGCGGCACGACAGCACCGTCGTGCTCGTCCGGCGGGACGCCGGGCGCGCCTGGGCGGAGCGGGTGGCGCGGGCGATGGGCGGGGCGCGCGTGGAGGAGCGCCTCGACAGTCTACGCTACCTGGACGTCACCGTGCTCGTCGGGGGCAGCTGGCGGCCGCCGCCGGGTCCGTTCCGCCCGTAGCTGCCCGCACGCGGCGGCGATGTCCACGCCGCGGCTCTTGCGGATCGCCACCTCCACGCCGCGCTCGCGCACGCGCCGCGCGAACGCGGCGATGCGCTGCGGCGACGTGGGGGTGAAGCCGACGGCGCCGCCGGGATGCAGCGGGATCAGATTGACGAAGGCGCGGCAGTCGCGCGCCAGCGCCGCCAGCTGGTGCGCGTGCTCGTCGCTGTCGTTCACCCCGCCGAGCATCACGTACTCGAACGTCACGCGCCGGTCGAACCGCCCGGCTGCCTCGATCACCTCGGCGAGCGGATACTTGATGTTGATCGGCATCAGCTGCCGGCGCAGCTCGTCGGTGGGGGCGTGGATCGAGAGCGCCAGCCGGAACTGCTCGGGGCGCTCCGCCAGCGACACGATGCCGGGGAGCACGCCGACCGTGGAGACGGTGATGTGGCGCGCGCCGATGCCGAAGCCCAGCGGGTCGTTGAGGATCGTGAGCGTGGGGGAGACCGCCTTCCAGTTCATCAGCGGCTCGCCCATCCCCATGAACACGATGTTGGTCGCCACCAGCGGCGGGTCGAGCAGCCGGAGCTCGCGCACCTGGCCGGCGATCTCCGACGGATCCAGGTTGCGCGCGAAACCCATCACGCCGGTGGCGCAGAAGGAGCACTTGAGCGCGCAGCCGGCCTGCGACGAGATGCACAGCGTGAGGCGCCCCTCGTCGGGGATCGCCACCGTCTCCACCGCCTGGCCGTCGCGCAGCCGGAAGAGGAACTTCTGCGTGCCGTCGGCCGAGAGCTGGCGCGTCACGCAGCTGAGCCGCGGCAGCGCGAAGTGGCGGTCGAGCTCCTCGCGCAGCGACACCGGCAGCTCGGTCATGGCCGCGAAGTCGGGGGCCGGATTCAGCCAGAGCCGCCGGACGATCTGCGTGGCGCGGTAGGCCGGCTGGCCGCGCTCGGCGAGCCAGGCGCGCAGCCGCTCGGCGGCGGCGGCGGGCTCCAGGTTCAGCAGGTTCTCGCGCTCGGTCTCGGACACGGCAGGGCTGGGTGAGGGCCGGGGCGCCGCGCGGCGCCCGACGGGGAATCTAAGCAGACGGCGGGCCGGTCGCGCCGCCGTGCTCGACCCGGACCGCGGGCAGAAGCCTTTGTGCCGCGTGATGTTGCCCCCTTCGCGGCGCGGCCGCCGCGCCTTCCAGCGGGCCCGGCCCGGGGTTAAGTTGCGCCGACCATGCGACCGTGCGATTGCCGTGCTGCTCACTGACCTGCTCGCCCCGGGGCGCGTCAAGGTGCCGCTCCAGGGCGAGACGAAGGAGGCGGTCATGCGCGAGCTGCTGGCGACCGCGCTCCCCGGCCGCGATCCGGCCACGCTCGACGCCGTGATGACTGCGCTCCGCGCCCGCGAGGACGTGCTGAGCACCGGCATCGGCGACGGCGTGGCGATCCCGCACGCCAAGACGCCGGCCGTCACGGAGCTCCTCATGGCCGCCGGCGTGAGCGCGCGGCCGATCGACTTCGACGCGCTCGACGGCGCGCCGGCCGACCTCTTCTTCATGCTGCTCGGTCCGGAAACCGCGGCCAGCGCACACGTCAAGGCGCTCGGCCGGATCTCGCGCGTCCTGCGCCGGCCGGCGCTGCGCGAGGCGCTGCGCGCCGCGCCCGACGCGGCGGCCTTCCTGCGGGTGATCGCCGAGTCGGAGGCTGGTTGAGCCGGCTGCGCTGGATCCCCGCCCTCGTCTGGGCCGCCATCGTCTTCACGCTCACGTCGATTCCGAATCCCCGCGTCCCCGACGTCCCTGGCGGCGACAAGGTGGCGCACGCCATGATGTACGGAGTGCTCGCCGCGCTCGTGGCCTACGCGCTGGCGCCCGGTCGCCGCCGCATGGCGTGGCTGGGCATGGCGTTCGCCGTCACGGCGGCGGTCGCCGCGCTGGACGAGATCCACCAGCGCTACATCCCCGGCCGCAGCGAGTCCGCGGCAGACTGGATCGCCGACGTGGTCGGGGCCGGGCTCGCCTTACTCGTCAGTGCCGCCATGTGGCGGCGTCGGGAGCTTACTCGTTGATCGAAGAACGTCTCGAGCCGCAGCAGGCGGCGACCGCGCTGCGCACGCATCTGGCCGGCGCGCTGCGCCCGGAGCACGTCGGCCAGTCGGTCCGGCTGGGTGGCTGGGTGCACCGGGCACGCAACCTCGGCGGACTCGTCTTCATCGATCTGCGCGACCGGGCCGGCATCGTGCAGGTCTCGATCGACCCGCGGCTGGCACCGCCAGCGGTGGTCGAGGCGGCCGGCAGCGTGGGCGTGGAGAGCGTGGTGCTGGTGGAGGGGGACGTGGTCGCGCGCCCGCCGGAGGGCGTGAACCCGGAGATGGCCACCGGGGCCGTCGAGGTGCGGGCCCGCGGGCTGCGCGTGGTGGGCCCGGCGGAGACGCCCGCGATCCCGGTGGCCCGCGGCAAGGGCGAGAAGCTGCCCGCCGAGGAGCTGCGGTTGCGGCATCGCTACCTCGACCTGCGCCGCCCCGAGCTGCAGCGCAACCTCGTCCTGCGGCACCGGCTGATGCAGGCCACGCGCGGCTATCTGGCCTCGCACGGCTTTCTCGAGGTGGAGACGCCGATCCTCTCCAAGTCGGCGCCGTCGGGCGCGCGCGACTATCTCGTGCCGAGCCGCGTGCACCCGGGCGAGTTCTACGCGCTGCCGCAGTCGCCGCAGGTGTACAAGCAGCTGCTCATGACCGCCGGCTATGACCGGTACTTCCAGATCGCGCGCTGCTTCCGCGACGAGGATCTGCGGGCGGACCGGCAGCCGGAGTTCACGCAGATCGACATCGAGGCGTCGTTCGTCGCGCCGGACGACGTCTTCCGCGTGACCGAAGGGCTGCTCGCCGCGCTGTGGCGCGAGGGCGGCGTGGAGATCCAGACACCCTTCCCGCGGCTCACGTACGCCGAGGCGATGGAGCGCTACGGCAGCGACCGCCCGGACCGGCGCTACGCGCTGCATCTGGAGGACGTGAGCGACGTCTTCCGCGACACCGAGTTCGGGGTCGTGCGCAACGCGCTCGCGGCGGGCGGGCGCGTGCGCGGCCTGCGCGTGCCGGGCGGCGCCGCGCTCTCGCGCAAGCAGGTGGACGAGCTCGAGGCGCTGGCGAAGGGTGCCGGCGCCGCGGGGCTGCTGCGCCTCAAGAACGTCGGCGGCACGCTCGAGGGTCCGGCCGCGAAGTTCCTCGGCCCGGATGGCGCGGCGCGGCTCGGGCTGGCCGACGGGGAGCTCGGCCTCTACGTCGCGGCGCCCGACCACGTCTCCAGTCCCGCGCTCGACCGTGTGCGGCAGGAGGTGGCGCACCGGCTGCAGCTGGTGCCGTCGGACGTGCGCGACTTCTTCTGGGTCACCGACTTCCCGATGTTCGAGCGCGACCCGGCCAGCGGGGCGCTGGGGGCGGTGCACCACCCGTTCACCGCGCCCCATCCGGACGACGTGCCGCGGCTGGAGTGCGACCCGACCTCGGCGCGCGCCCTCGCCTACGACGTGGTGCTCAACGGCCTGGAGCTCGGCGGCGGGAGCATCCGCATCCACGAGCCGCAGCTGCAGCGCCGCGTCTTCGAGCTGCTCGCCATCGACGAGGCGACGGCGCAGGAGCGCTTCGGCTACCTGCTGGAGGCGCTGCGCAGCGGCGCCCCGCCGCATGGCGGCATCGCGCTGGGGCTGGACCGCATCGCCATGCTGCTGGCCGGCGCGTCGTCGTTGCGCGACGTGATCGCCTTTCCCAAGACGACGGCGGCGCGCGCGCTCTTCGAAGGGGCACCGACGCCGGTGCCCGCCGCCGACCTGGACGAGCTGCACCTGCAGGTGAAGGAGTAGAGGGGTGGCCGACGATACCGTGACGCGCCGCCTCGACGTGGCGGGCGCCGACCTGCTCACGCTCGCCGGCGTGAACGACGCCAACCTGCTCGAGCTGTCGAAGCAGACCGGCGCGCGCGTCGCCCTGCGTGGCGACGCGATGTCGCTCGCCGGAACCGCCGAGGCGGTGGACCGGGCCGCGGCGGTGGCCGAGCGGATGATCGACGCGGCGCGGCAGCGCCAGCCGCTCGACGCCGACGACGTGCTGCGCATGAGCCTCGAGCCGGCCGCCGAGCCGGCCACGGCGGGGGAGGGCGCGCGCATCGCGCTCCCCGGCGTGCGCAAGGTCATCCAGCCCAAGACGCCGGGGCAGGCGGCCTACCTGCAGGCGGTGCTCGAGCACGACATCGTCATCGGCATCGGACCCGCCGGCACCGGCAAGACCTATCTCGCCGTCGCCGCGGCGGTCGACGCCCTGACGCGCAAGCGCGTGCGCCGCATCATCCTCGCGCGGCCGGCGGTGGAGGCGGGGGAGAGCCTCGGCTTCCTCCCCGGCGACCTGCAGGCCAAGGTCGACCCGTACCTCCGCCCGCTCTACGACGCGCTCGAGGACATGATGCCCCCCGAGCGCGTGCAGCGCGCGCTCGAGACGCGGACGATCGAGATCGCCCCGCTCGCCTACATGCGCGGCCGCACCCTCGCCGACGCCTTCGTGATCCTGGACGAGGCGCAGAACGCGACGAACGCGCAGATGAAGATGTTCCTCACCCGCCTCGGCGTGAACTCGAAGGCGGTCATCACCGGCGACAAGACGCAGATCGATCTCCCCTCCCGGGAACAGTCGGGTCTGATCGAGATCGAGCGCATCCTGAGGGGAATAGACGGCATAGGCTTCCAGTATCTCACCGAGTCGGACGTCATCCGCCACCGGTTGGTGCGCGAGATCATCAAGGCGTAC
>DASTRO010000120.1:0-13204 GCA_035761165.1 Gemmatimonadaceae bacterium
GCGCGCCGACGTAGAGGACGCTCACGGCGCGAGCGACCCGAGCGCCGCCGCCCGCCGCACCTTCTCCCCCACCGCCGCCAGCACCGCCGCCGGCGCGGTGAGCGCGAAGCGGAGCCGCCCCGCGCCGCCGCGGCCGAAGCCGGTGCCGGGCACGCACGCCACCCCCTCGCGCTCCAGCAGCGCGCGCGCGAGCGCGCCCTCGTCGCCCCCCGTGCGCGCCAGCAGCCCGGCCACGCTGGGAAAGACGTAGAGCCCCCCGGCCGGCCGCGGGCAGTGCACGCCCTCCACCGCGTTCAACGCGTCCACCAACGCGTCGCGCCGCGCGCACAGCTCGGCCACGCGCACCTCGACGACGTTCTGCGGTCCGGCGAGCGCCGCCACGCCGGCCCGCTGCACGAAGGGCGCGGCGCACGAGGCCGTGGCGGCCAGCAGGCGCACCACCGCCGGCACCAGCGGCGGCGGGAGCACCCCGTAGGCGAGGCGCCACCCCGTCATCGCGTACGCCTTGGAGAAGCCGTCCACCAGCACCGTGCGGGCGGCCATGCCCGGGAGCGCGGCGATGCTCCGGTGCGCGTCGTCGAAGGCGAGGCGCGCGTAGATCTCGTCGGCGAGGACGAGCAGGTCGTGCCGCGCCGCCAGCGCCGCCAGCGCGTGCAGCGCGCCCTCGTCCAGCATGCCGCCGGTGGGGTTGTGCGGCGAGTTGAGGACGAGCATCCGCGTGCGCGGCCCGACGCGCGCCGCCACCGCGGCCGCGTCCACGCCGCCGTCCTCGCGCAGCGGATAGTGGCGCACGCGCGCACCGGCGAGGCGCGCCGCCTCGGCGTAGGCCGGGTAGCCCGGGTCGGGGACGAGGACCTCGTTGCCCGGCCGGAGCGCAGCCAGCGCGGTGCAGACGATGAGCAGCTTGGCGCCCGGCGACACGACGACCTGCTCCGGCATCGCCATCACGCCGCGCTCGGCCACGTGCGCGGCCACGGCGGCGCGCAGCTCGGGGATGCCGGCCGGCGGCGCGTAGCGGGTCTGGCCGTCGCGCATCGCCGCCTCGGCCGCGGCCACGACGTGCGCGGGCGTGGCGAAGTCCGGCTCGCCCACCTCCAGGTGGAGGATGCGGCGGCCCTGCGCCTCGAGGGCGCGCGCGGCGGCGGCCACGTCGGCGGCGGTGCAGGGGGTGCCCGGCGGCATGGGGGCGCAGGGCGCGACGGACGGCAGGGGGATCGTCGTCATCGCTCCTCCGGCCACGCCGCGGCGGCGCTGTCGAGCAGGGAGCGGACGCCCTCGCCGCCGGTGATGTCGGGGCCCTCGGGCGCGAGATCGGGGCGCAGGGCGACGGCGTCGCGCAGGTAGACGTGGCGCACCAGCGCGCGCGGCCGACCGGTCTCGGCGTGGAGGAGGACGCGCAGGCAGCGCGGCAGCGCGCCCGGCACGGCCACCTCCTGGGCGCACAGCATCGGCACCTCGCGCCAGCCCAGCTCGCGCGCGGCGCGCGCCGGGAACTCGCTCGTCAGGTCCGGGGTGACGGTGAAGATCGCGCTCACCAGCTGCGCCGGCTGCAGGTCGTTGTGCGCCAGCATCGCCTGCAGCAGCTCGATGGTGGCCTGGCGGACGAGCGCCGCGTCGTCGGCGGCGACGGTGATGGCGCCGCGGATGGCGCGCACCGGGCGCGCGGTGGCGGGCTCGCAGAGGAGCGAGGGATGCGTCACCATCGGCCCTCCGGCGCGTCGGCGCGCGCGACGACGACGAAGCGCGTCGTGTTGTCGACCGGGTCGTGCACGTCCTCGGCGAGCACGACGAGCCCGTAGCGCGCGGCCGCCGCGGCGCTGGCGATCGCCGCGCGCGTGCGGTCGCCCGCGTCGGCCACGGCACGCGCCGCGGCGGCCGTGTCGAGCACGGCGCGGGGCCGCAGCTGCGGATGCGCCCGCAGGAAGCGGCCGCACTGCGCCAGCGCGACCGGATGGCTCTCGACGCTCGTCAGGGCGTCGAGCGTGCTGCCGGACGGGGCGAGCAGGCACTGGCGGATCGGCAGGCGCAGCTCGCCGACGATGGCGAGGGGGCGCGAGCCGAGCGCGATCACCGCCTCGTGCACCGGGCCGACGATGGAGTTCTCGACCGGGAGCAGGCCGTACGTCGCGGTGCCCTCGGCCACCGCGTCGGCCACCGCGCCGAAGGTGGGCAGCGGCACCGCCTCGGCGGCGCCGGCCCAGTGCAGCGCCACCCCCTGCTCGGAGAAGGCGCCGGGCTCGCCCTGGTAGGCCACGCGCGGTGCGGCCCCGGGCGTGGCGTACGGCGCCGCCTCGGGCGCGCGCTCCGTGAGGCGCTCCATCAGGCGCTGCACGCGGCCTCCCGCAGCTCGGCGCGCCGGTCGAGGGCGGGCGCATGATGCAGCGTGCGGCCCACCGCGCGCGCCACCGGCTCCACGCGCCGCACGAGGTCGGCGAAGGCGTCGAAGGTGAGCGACTGCATGCCGTCGGAGAGCGCCGTCGCCGGGTCCGGGTGCACCTCGACGAGGAGCCCGTCGGCGCCGACGGCCACCGCGGCCAGGGCGAGTGGGGTGACGAGGTGCGCGTGGCCGCCGGCGTGGCTCGGGTCGACGAGCACCGGCAGGTGCGTCTCCGCCTTCAGCACCGGCACGGCGGAGACGTCGAGCGTGTTGCGCGTGGCCGTCTCGAAGGTGCGGATGCCGCGCTCGCAGAGGATGACCTGCGCGTTGCCGCGCACCGTCACGTGCTCGGCGGCGTGGAGCAGCTCGCTCACCGTGGCGCTCAGCCCGCGCTTGAGCAGCACGGGGACGCCGCTCTGCCCGACCTCGGCCAGCAGCGTGTAGTTCTGCATGTTGCGCGCGCCGATCTGCAGCACGTGCGCGACGCCGGCCACCCGCTCCACCTGTCGCGCATCCATCACCTCGGTGACGATCGGCAGCCCCGTCTCGGCGTGCGCCTCGGCCAGCAGCTCGAGTGCCGCGTCGCCCAGGCCGCGGAAGGCGTGCGGCGAGGTGCGGGGCTTGAAGGCGCCGCCGCGCAGCATCGCCGCGCCCGCGGCGCGGACGGCGTGCGCGGTGGCGAGGAGCATGTCGCGCCCCTCCACCGCGCACGGGCCGGCGACGAGGGCGAGGGCGCGCCCGCCGATGGTGACGTGGCCCGCACGGATGGGGAGCGGGCGGGGGGCGGGCGCGAGGTCCGGCTCGGACGGTCGATCGGCGACGGCGGGGGACATGGAGGGGCTCGGGGCGGGGAAGTGGACAAAACGAAAGCGGCCCCCGATTGCTCGGGGGCCGCTGGTGCTCGCTCGACGACGTCTGCCTATGGACGTGACCGTGCGCCACCGAGGCTCCCCGAGGGGGTGCCGCGGAAGTAGTAGCTAAAGTAGTAGCTGGCGACGGAGAGCGGGCGCGTCATGGTGACCGGATAATCGACAGACGGCGCGTGCTGCGCAAGGGGGGACGGCGAGCGATCAGCGACGAGCGGCCAGCGATCAGGGGAGCGGTGAGCGATCAGCGGTCGGCGAGGAGAGGAGGGCCCCCGCTGCACCGATCGCGGGGTCCGCTGCACCGCCATCGCCCTCGGGGCGCGCCGGCGCGATCTTTCGGGTGATGCCCACGCCTTCCGCCATCAGGCCGACCGTCGTCGCCGATGCGCCGCCCCGGGATGACGCCGCGCGTCGTCCCTGGTCGACGGCGCTGCTCCTGCTCGCGCTGTGGACCGTGCCGGGAGTGTTCAGCGCGGCGCAGAGCTACGTCTCCATGCGGCTGGAAGGCGAGCCGGTGACGTGGGGGCGCGCGCTGCTGACGCAGCTGCCCGGCTGGTACTTCTGGGCGCTGGCCACGCCGGTGATCGCCTGGCTGGGCGCGCGCGCGCCGCTGGAGCGCGGCGCGTGGCGGCGCGGCGTGCCCGTGCACGTCGTCGCCGCGATCGCCGCCGCCGTGGCGCACGTCGCCTTCGTCGTCACCCTGCGCAAGTCGACCGCGGAGATCCCGCTGACCTGGGGCGCGCTGGCCGGCCGCTACCTGATGGCGTATCTGGTCTTCGACGTCATCACCTACTGGGCGGTGCTGGGCGTGGTGCTGGCCGTGCGCTACTACCGCGAGGCGCAGGAGCGGGCCCGCGGCGCGGCGCGGCTGGAGGCGCAGCTGGCGCAGGCGCGGCTGCAGGCGCTGCGCATGCAGCTGCACCCGCACTTCCTCTTCAACGCGCTCAACTCCGTCGCCATGCTCGTGCGCGAGGGCGACGCGCGGCAGGCCGTGCGCATGATCGCCGGCCTCAGCGACCTGCTCCGGCAGACGCTCGACGGCGACGGCACGCACGAGGTGCCGCTGCGTGACGAGATCGCGCTGCTCGAGCGCTACCTCGCCATCGAGCGCGTCCGCTTCGCGGACCGCCTGCGCGTGCGGATCGACGTCGCGGCCGAGGTGGCCGAGGTGCGGGTGCCGAACCTCGTGCTGCAGCCGCTCGTCGAGAACGCCATCCGGCACGGCATCGCGCGGCGCGCGGCGGCGGGCGCGATCGACGTCGTCGCCCGGCGCGAGGACGGCCGGCTGGTGCTCGAGGTGCGCGACGACGGGCCGGGGCTCGGCCCGGGATTCAGCGCGGGGCCGAACGGGACGGGTGTGGGGCTGGCCAACACGCGCGCCCGGCTCGCGCAGCTGTACGGCGCGGCGGGGCAGCTGTCGATCGCGGCGCGGCCGGACGGCGGGGTCGTCGCGCGGGTCGTGGTGCCGCTGCGGGGGGCCCCCCCCAACGACACGATGCCACCGGACGCGTCCCCCACCGGCACCCTTCCCACGCTCGACGGACCGGATTCCCGCACCGCCGCCGGCGCGCCGATGCGGCCGCCCGCCTGACCGCGCCGGCATGCGCGACACGCCACCGCCCATCCGCACCCTCGTCGTCGACGACGAGCCGCTGGCGCGCCGCGGCATCCGCCGCCTGCTCGCCGCCGACCCCGAGATCGCCGTCGTCGGCGACTGCGGCGACGGGCGCGAGGCCGTGCGGCTCGTCCGCGAGCTCGCCCCCGAGCTCCTCTTCCTCGACGTGCAGATGCCGGAGATGGACGGCTTCGCCGTGCTCGAGGCGCTCGGCCCCACCGCCACGCCGGCCATCGTCTTCGTCACCGCGTACGACCAGTTCGCCGTGCGCGCCTTCGACGTGCACGCCGTGGACTACCTGCTCAAGCCGTTCGACGACGAGCGCTTCGAGCGTGCCCTGCAGCGCGCCAAGGCGCACGTGCGACGCGGCGAGATCGACGCGCTGGGCCGGCGCCTGGCGGCGCTGCTCGAGACCACGCGCGGTGCGCCCGCCGCGGGGCGGGGCGAGGCCGCGGGCGCCGATGCCCCCGCCGTGCGCCCGGGGCGGGAGCCGCTCACGCACCTGCTCATCCGCGTCGGCGCGCGCACCGTGCCGCTGCGCGTGGACGACGCCGACTGGGTGGAGGCGGCCGACTACTACGTGCGCTTCCACGTCGGCGCACGGCGCTACCTGCACCGCGAGACGATGGCCTCGCTCGAGCGACGGCTCGACCCCGCGCGCTGGGTGCGCGTGCACCGCTCGGCCATCGTCAACGTCGCCCGCGTGCGCGAGCTGAGCGGGGCGGCGCGCGGCGAGGTCGTCGTGCTGCACGACGGCACCCGCCTGCCCATCAGCCGCGGCCGCCGCGCCGCGCTCGCCGCCGCGCTGCAGCGGGCGCGCTGAGCGTCCGGGCGGCCGGGCGGAGGACGATCGTGCGCCCCCCGCCGGCCGTCCGTCGCCGCGCCGCGCGCGCGCTTCGCTGCACCATCCGCCCGCTCGCTGCACCACCGGTTCCGGGCGCGGGCCGCCGGCCCGAGGTTGCCGCACGTGGGACGCCGCATCGGCGCACCTCCGGCCTCACCCGACATGCTCATGACCACACACCTCGCCGCGCCCCGACGCGCGCGCATGCGGCGCGCGTCGCGCGCCGCCGTCGCACTCGCCTCGCTCCTCCTCGCACCGACCGCGGCTGCCGCCGCGGCCGCGCAGTCGTCGCCGCCGGCCGAGCGCTGCACCGCCGCGGACGGCGACGCGCGCGCCCTGCTGACGCGCGCGCTGCAGGCCACCGGGATGGACCGCGCCGCGGGGCGCGTGCTGCACCTGCGCGCCATCGACGTGGAGGCGAACGACTTCCAGTCCGACCGGACGTACCCGCCCTACCTCGCGACGATGACCTCGTCCGAGCTGTGGCTGGACGCGGCCAGCGGCGTGCGTCGCGCCGCCACCGCGCTCACCTACCCCGGCCAGGGGCCGATGCCCGCGGTGACGACGCTGGCCAGTGCGCGCGCGACGTACCTGCTGCGCGACACGCTCGTCCCCGCGCCGCCCGTCCATGCCGCCACGCAGCGCACCCGGCCGCTCGCTGCCTGGCTGGTGCTGCACGACTGGGCCGCGGCGCCGGACGTCCGCGTCGTGGGACGCTGCGACTACCGCGACTTCCCGCGTCTCGTGCTCGAGCGCGCGACGACGGGCGGCGTGGAGCGGCTGTACCTGGACCCGGAGAGCGCGCTGCCGGTGAAGCTGGACCGGCGCGAGCCGCACTACCTCTGGGGCGACGTGCGGGTGGAGTACGTCTGGTCCAACTGGGACCGCGCGGACGACGTGCTCGTCCCGCTCAGCAGCTTCCGCCTGGTGGACGGCGCGACGCTGGTCACGCGCACGGTGGGCGACGTGGCGCTGGTGTCGCCCGACAGCGCGCCGTCGCTCGCCCTGCCCGCCGACGCGCCGGCGATGCCGGTCACGCAGGCCGCCTTCGTCCAGCCGCTCCCCACCGACACGGTGCGCATCGGGGCGCACGCCTTCCTCCTCCACAACCGCTACTACACGAGCGCGGTGGTGCTGGCGCGCGACACCGTCTGGGTGCTCGATGCGACGCAAGGGGTGGAGCGCGCGCGGCAGGACTCGGCGTGGATCGGCCGGCTCTTTCCGGGCCCGCATCCGGTCGCCGTCGTCGTCACCGACCTCGCCTGGCCGCACGTGGCCGGGGTGCGCTACTGGGTGGGTGCGGGCGCCACGGTGATCTCGCACCGCGCGTCGGAGCCCTTCCTGCGCGCGGTGGTGGAGCGGCGCTGGACGCTGGCCCCCGACCTGCGCGAGCGCCGTCGCGCCGCGGCGCCCTTCCGCTTCCGCGCGGTGGACGACTCGCTGGCGCTCGGGGGCGGCGCGCTGCGGCTGCACACCATCGGCGGCATCGGCAGCGAGGGCGCGCTGATGGTGTACCTGCCGGCCGAGCGCTTCCTCTACGCGGGCGACTTCGTGCAGACGGCGAAGCGGCCGGCGCAGTACACGGCCGAGGTGATCGCCGCCGTGCATCGGGCAGGGCTGGCGCCGGAGCGACTGGCGGCGATGCACCTGCCGGTGACGCCGTGGGGCGCGATCGAGGCGCTGATGCGCTGAGGAGGGCGCTGCCGAGGAGGGCGTGGTGGGCGATGCTCCGGACGCTCCAGGCGCGCGCCTGGCGTCACACCCCCGCCACGCTCTCGCCGTGCGCCCTCAGCGCCGCTTCAGTTCGATGGCGTACACCTTGGGCCAGTACTTCCCCGTCACCAGCAGGCGGTCGTTGGCCGCGTCGTAGGCGATGCCGTTCGTGACGTCGACGTTCGGGTTCTCGCGCTGCGCCTGGTCGGCCAGCGGGCCGAGATCGACCCAGCCGACGACGTGGCCGGTGGCCGGGTCGATGCGGGCGATCCAGTCGGTGAGCCAGATGTTGGCCCACAGCTCGCCGTTCACCCACTCCAGCTCGTTGACGTAGTGCACCGGGCGGCCGGCCTCGGTGACGTCGATCGTGCGTTCGACGCGGAAGCCGTTCGGGTCGACGACGCGGACGTGGCTGGTGCCGTCGCTCATGTACAGCTTCGTGCCGTCGGTCGTCAGCGCCCACCCCTCGCCGGTGTAGGTGAAGCTGTCCACCGGGGCGAGGGTCTCGAGGTCGTAGACGAAGCCCTTGTGGTGCTTCCAGGTGAGCTGGTAGAGCCGGTCGCCGACGATCGCGATCCCCTCGCCGAAGTACTGCGGCGCGAGCTCCAGCCGGCGCTGCACCGTGCCGTCGGCCAGCGTCCACTGGCGCACGTTGGAGCGCCCTTCCAGCCCCGTGCTCTCGTAGATGCTGCCGTCGTGGACGAGGAACCCTTCGGTGAACGCCTGCGGGTCGTGCGGGAAGCTCTGCGCGGCGGTGGCGTCGTAGACGGGGGTGGCGGGGGAGAAGGGGACCGCCGGCGCCGGTGGCGGATCGTCGACCGGCTGCTGCATGCCCGGTGGCAGCATGGTGCCTCCCGCGTCGCTGGCGCCGTCGTCGCCGCAGGCCACGGCCAGCGCGAGGGCCGCTGCGGCGAGCGCGAGGGAGGTCGCGCCGAACGCGCGCGCCGCCGCCCGGCGCGCGCCCGATCGGTGCTCGCCGCCCATCAGTCGACGCGCCCCGGGAGCATGCGGCCCAGCGGGCGCCCGCCGACGAGGTGCATGTGGAGGTGGTCCACCTCCTGCCCGCCATGCTCGCGGCAGTTGACGATGAGCCGGTACCCGGACTCGGCGATCCCCTCCTGCTCCGCCAGCTTGCGTGCGACGGTGAAGAGGCGGCCGAGCGCCGGCTCGTCTTCGGGAGTGACGTCGGCGGCCGTCGGGATCGGCTTGTTGGTCACGATGAGCACGTGCGTCGGCGCCTGCGCCCGGATGTCGCGGAAGGCGGTGACGAGGTCGTCCTGGTAGAGGATGTCGGCCGGGATCTCGCGGCGGACGATCCTGGCGAAGATGGTGTCCTGGGCCATGGGCGCGTTGGGGCGGGGGCGGAGCAGAGCGGGGCGTGGCGGGTGTCCGGCTCCTCTATTCTACACGCCCGGTCCGCACGGCGTGAATGAAGTCGGTGTAGGCCGGCTCGCCGCCGGCGGCGCGCACGCCCGTCGCGATCTGGCCCCGGTGATGGACGCCGTGCAGCACGACGTGGAGCAGGATGTCGTCGACGCGGCTGTGGAAGGCCTCGCCCCGGGAGTTG
This sequence comes from Gemmatimonadaceae bacterium, assembly GCA_035761165.1. Taxonomy (GTDB): domain Bacteria; phylum Gemmatimonadota; class Gemmatimonadetes; order Gemmatimonadales; family Gemmatimonadaceae; genus CALCHX01. The sequence goes on from DASTRO010000120.1 coordinate 8,983, forward strand.
ACGTAGGCGGCCTCGCGCGCCAGCTCGCTCTCGTCGGCGTCGGTGAGGAACGCCGTCCAGCGCTCGCCCATCGCCTCGAGTAGCGCCGCCGTCTCGTCGAGCGAGAGCTCGGGCCAGACGGGGCGTGACTGCGGCATGCCGTGGATGCGCTCCCACCAGAGGAGCTGGGCGGCGGCGACGTGGGCGAGCCAGCGGACGCCCTGGACCGGGGGCGCGGACATGCGGGCGAGGGAGGCGTGGGCCTCGCGATTGGCCCAGGCGTCGTAGGCGAAGAGGCGGGGGAGATCGGGCATGGGGAGTGACGAGCGATGAGCGACGAGCGACGAGTGGGCACCGGGGTCGGGCGGATCTCCTGGCTCCTCACTCTCCCCGCACCACCCGTTCCGCATAGTCGATCCCCGCCGGCGTCCGCGACCCGTGCCAGCTCAGCAGCTCGCCGTCCACCAGCCGGAAGCGCTCCCGCGGCAGCCCGGTGCGCGCGGCCAGCTCGTCGGCGTGCTTCGCGCGGAAGGGGAAGGGCTCGCTCGAGAGCAGCACCAGCGCCGGATCTGCCGCGGCCAGCGCCTCGGGGGTGATCGTCGGGTAGCGCTCGGCGTGCGCGCCGAAGACGTTCTCGCCGCCGGGGAGCGCGAGCAGCGCGGCGACGAACGTGTCGTCGCTCACCGTCATGTACGGCTCGCGCCAGATGAGATAGGCGTAGCGAACCGGGGGCCGGCCGCGCGCCGCCGCGCGCACGCGTGCCGCGCGAGCCTCGATGTCGCGCGCGATCGCCTCCGCCTCGGCCGGGCGCTCCAGCGCCGCCCCGATGCTGCGCACCATCGCCGCCGTCTCGCCGGCGTCGCGCGGCATACTGACGTGGCAGCGCACGCCCGCTGCCTGCAGCGCCTCGGCGTCCTCGCGGCGGTTCTCCTCCGCGTTCAGCAGTACGAGGTCGGGCTGCAGCGCGACGATGCGCGCCACCTTCGGGTTCTTGGTCCCGCCCACCGACTCGACGTCTGCCACCCCGTCTGGCGGATGCACGCAGAACTTCGTGCGACCCACCAAGTCGGGGCCGCGGCCGAGGTCGAAGACCAGCTCGGTGAGGCTGGGGCAGAGCGAGACGATGCGCATGGGCTGACGGCGAGCGGGGGGCGCCGTCGCACCAGTGGTCGCGCGCGGCACCTGCCCGCAATCTATCGCCGCGCGACCGGCGCGCGTGCGCTGCCGTCGCTCTGCGGCGCCGGCTCCGCGCCGCCCGCCCCGCGCCGGCGGCTCAGCGGCGCCAGCTCAGCGACTCGAGCTCGTCGTCGCTCAGGCGGCGCCAGTCGCGCGGGTAGTCGCGTAGCCAGCGCAGCACGGCCCGCGTCTCGAAGAGCAGCACGTCGTGCGCGGGACTGCCGTCGAGCGGGCGGACGTGGTACTCGCGTACCAGCCATTGCCGGCCGTCGCGTGCCACGAAGCAGCGATCCGTCTGGGGTGTGTACACGGTGGGGCGGTGAGGGGGGCGGGGACGCGCGCCGGCGGCGCTCGGCGCGCTCCCACGATCACCCCGCGCGTCCGCGGCGCGTCATCGCGATCGCGTCACGCGCCCGTCACGGACGGCGGGCGTCAGCGCGACGCCGTGTCGGCGGGCACGGCGACGGGCGACGCGGCGGGCAGGACGTAGATCGCGATCGCCTTCCCCTTCCGCTCCGCGCCGACGCCGAGCACCGCGGCGGCCACCTTCGCGCCGGCGCCCGGCTCGCTGATCGCGTCGAGGATGATCGCGTTGGCGCCCATCTGGCCGGCCTTCCGGCGCATCGCGTTCAGCATCTTCGCCTCGTTCGTCCAGATGGACTCCCCGCTGGCGTTGAGGAGTGCGACCTCCTCGTACCGGCCCGGCACCTGGTCGGCCGTGCGGTAGATGGCCACCGCGTCCTCGGGCACCGGTGGCCGCGCCGGCCCGACACCCAGCTTCACCGCGTTGGTGGACACGCAGGCGCCGAGCACGAGGGCCAGCGCCGCGACGGCGATTCGGCGCAGCGTACGCATATCGAGCATCTCCAGTCGTGGCGTGATGGTGGGCGCCGGCCCGTCGGCCGGGCTGCCACGACGGTACGACGACACGGCGCGCGGAGCATATGGGTCACCAGACCCAGCGCGCCGACGGACGAGGGGAGCGAACGCGCGAAGCGCCGCCAGTCCGCGCCGCGTCAGCGGGGGAATGACGACGCTTGCCGGGCCCGGAGGCCCACGGTCGTGCGGTGGCGGTGCGCGGCATGGGGGACCATGGATGCTCGTGGCGCGCCCACCGGCCGTGTCGACCCAGGGACGAGTGCGTGAGGTGCGGCGTCACGCCCGGCGGCGCGGGCACGTCCGCATTGCCGGCGCTGGGGCGTGGTGGTATGTCTGTGGGCGCCCGCCTGCCCCAGGGCCGGCGCGACGCCCGTCGGCCACCCTCTCGTGGAGCCGCAGCATGTCGACGTCCCGTCGTGCGTTCCTCGGCCAGCTCGGCGCGGCCGCGTTCGCCCCGCTGGCCCCGCTGGCCCCGCTCGCGCGCGGCTGGCGGGACCGGCGGTGGACCCCCGACGTGGTCCTCTACAACGGATCGATCGTCACCGTCGACGACGCCCGGCCGCTCGCCCGCGCCGTCGCCATCGCCGGCGACCGCGTGCTCGATGTGGGCGACGATGCCGCCATGCGGGCCCTCGCCCGGCGCGAGACGCGGCTGGTGGACCTCGGCGGCCGCACGGTGGTGCCGGGGTTCATCGACGCGCACTCCCACCCCGCGGTGGCGGGGCGCATGCACCTGCGCCAGGTGGACTGCGAGCGGCCCTCCATCGCCGCCATCCAGCAGGCCCTGCGCGAGCGCGCGGCGCGCACGCCGGAGGGCCAGTGGGTGCTCGGCTTCAAGTACGACGACACCAAGAGCGTCGAGGGCCGCGCCCTCACGCGCGACGATCTCGACGCCGTCTCGCGCGCGCACCCCGTGTACGTGAGCCATCGCGGCGGCCACAGCGCCTACGTGAACTCGGCCGCGTTCGCGGCGGCCGGCGTCACCGAGCGGACGCCGGATCCCGACGGCGGCCGCTTCGAGCGCGACGCGACGGGGCGGCTGACCGGCCGCGTGCTCGAGGCGGCCACCGTTCCGTTCGACCGCGTGATCCCGAGCAGCTACACGGCCGCCGACTACCGCGACGGGGTGCGGCTCATCTCGCACATGCTCGCGAAGTGCGGCATCACCTCGGTGCACGACGCCTACGGCACCCCGCGGGACCTGCGGGCCTACCAGGAGGCGCGACGCCGGCGAGCTGCTGACGCGCGTCTACTGCCTGATCGGCCACGGCGCGCTCGACCGCATGATCGCCGCCGGCGTGCGCACCGGCCTGGGCGACGAGTGGGTGCGCGTCGGCGCGGTGAAGGCGACGTGCGACGGCTCGATCTCCGAGCGCACGGCGCGGCTCTCGGACCCCTACGTCGGGCGCCCGAACGACGTCGGCATCCTGGTGGCCGACGAGGAGGTGCTCTACCCGATCGCCCGCAAGGCGCACGACGCCGGCTGGCAGATCGGGATCCACGCCAACGGCGACGTGGCCATCGACCTCGTGCTGCGCATCTACGAGCGGCTGCAGCGCGAGGCGCCGCGCCGCGATCCGCGCTTCCGCATCGAGCACTGCACCGTGGTGAACGACGGCCTCGTGCGCCGCATGAAGGCGATCGGTGCGATCCCGACGCCGTTCTCCACCTACGTCTACTTCCACGGCGAGAAGATGCGCGAGTATGGCGCGGCACGGCTGGACCGCATGTTCGCGCTGCGCACCTTCCTCGACGCCGGCATCCCGGCGACGCAGGCCTCCGACTACCCGCCGGGCCCGTTCGAGCCGATGATGGCGCTGCAGTCCGAGGTGACGCGCACCGACCTGCGCGGCACGCCGTGGGGCCCGCGGCAGCGGATCACGGTGGACGAGGCGATCCGCGTCGGCACGCTCCACGGCGCCCACGCCTCGTTCGAGGAGCGGCTCAAGGGCTCCATCACCCCGGGCAAGCTCGCCGACCTCGTCGTCCTCGCCCGCGACCCGCGGCGGGAGGACCCGGGGACGCTGGTGGACATCCCGGTGGAGCGGACGATGGTGGGCGGGCGGTGGGTGTACGAGAGTTGAGCGATGAGCGATGAGCGACGAGCGGGGAGCGGCGAGGAGGGGCGACCGAGAATCCGCGCGGGGGCCCCCCCCCGAACTCCACGATCGCACCCGTCCGCCCGGTC
>DASTRO010000121.1:0-16250 GCA_035761165.1 Gemmatimonadaceae bacterium
GGACGAGCGCGCCAGCCCACGCGAGCGCGTGCTGCTGATCGTACGGGCTGATCGCGAAGGTGAAGATCTGGAGCGGGAGCGCCGCGATCGGCTCGCGGAGCGACACGGACCAGAACTGGTTGCCTAACACGGTGAACAACAGAGGGGCCGTCTCGCCGGCGATGCGCGCCACGGCGACGAGCGCGCCGGTGACGATCCCCGGCAGCGCGGTACGCAGCACGATGGTCAGCGAGGTCCGGGCCCGCGTGTAGCCCAGCGCCAGCGCCGCCTCGCGCAGCGAGACGGGCACGAGGCGGATCATCTCCTCGGTGGCCCGGGTGACGAGCGGGATCATCATGGCCCCCAGGGCGACGCCCGCCGATGCGGCCGAGAAGCCGCCGAACGGGCGCACCAGGAACTGCCAGGCGAAGATCCCCATGACGATGGACGGCAGCCCGTTGAGCACGTCGGAGAGGAAGCGCGTCACGAGCGCCAGACGCGTCCCGCGGTGCTCGGCCAGATAGAGCCCGGCACCGATCCCGACGGGCAGGCCGACGACGGCAGCGAGGCCGATGAGGATGAGCGTGCCGACGACGGCGTTCGCCAACCCGCCGCCTGGCTCGCCGACCGGCGCCGGCAACCGGATGAAGAAGTCCGGCGTCAGCGCCGCGCTCCCCTCGCGCAGCAGGTGGTAGACGATGAACAGCAGGGGGAGCGTGGCCACGACGGTGGCCACGTACATGACGCCGACCATGATGCGGCTCGTCGCGCGACGGCGGCGCAGCGTCCGCACCGTGCGCTCGGCGGCGGCCCGCTGGTGGCTGCTCGGGCGCGCGGGGAGCGGCGGCTCGCGGCGCGGCGGTGCGGCGGCGGGCGCGCTCACGTGGCGCGCTCCCGCGACACCTGCCACACGAGCCAGCGGGCGATGGCGTTGACGACGAGCGTGATGACGAAGAGCGCCGCCCCCACGGCCATGAGCGCCGAGAGGTGCTCGCCGGTGGCCTCGCTGAACTCGTTGGCGATGAGCGCCGCCATCGAGTACGCGGGCGCGAGCAGCGAGGCCCTGATCTGCGCGACGTTGCCGATGAGCATCGTCACCGCCATCGTCTCGCCGAGGGCCCGGCCGAGGCCGAGGATGACGCCGCCGACGATGCCCGAGCGCGCGTAGGGCACCACCGCATCGCGGATCGTCTCCCAGCGCGTGGCCCCGAGTGCCAGCGCCGCCTCGCGCTGGGAGCGCGGCACGGCGAGCAGCACCTCGCGCGCCACCGACGAGATGTAGGGCAGGATCATGATCGTCAGGATGAGCACCGCCGCCAGGAGGCTGAACCCGTAGGCGGGCCCCTCGACGAGCGCGGACGAGCCGAGCACCGGGATGGCCTTCAGCGCCGGCGCCACGTACTCCCGCAGCAGCGGTACCAGCACGAAGATCCCCCAGAGCCCGTAGATCACGCTCGGGATGGCCGCCAGCAGGTCCACCAGGAAGCCCACCGGCACGCGCAGCCAGCGCGGCGCGAACTCGGAGAGGAAGATCGCCACGCCCAGGGCGAGCGGCGTCGCCAGGAGCAGCGCGAGCCCCGACGAGACCAGCGTGCCGTACATGGCCGGCAGCACGCCGAACTGGCCGTTGCCGGGATCCCACGTGCGCTCGAAGAGGAAGCCGACGCCATGTTCGCGGAAGGTCGGCCAGCCGGCGGCGCCGATCTCGACGGCGATGAGGACGAGGAGGAGCGGAATGCAGAGCGCGAACGCGGTGATCGTGCCGCGGTAGATCCGGTCGGCGAGCGAGCGCCCCTCCACCCAGGTGCTCGAGGCGCGTGGGAGGGGAGCCTCGCGGGTCGGGGCCGGGGTCGGGCTCACCGGACGCCGGCCACCTGCACGGAGTCCAGCCGCTGCAGCACGCGCTGCACGACGGGCTCGGGCAGCGGCGCATAGTCGAGCGCGGCGGCCTCGTCCCCGCCTTCGGTGAGCGTCCAGCGCAGGAAGTCGAGCAGCTGGCGCGCCTTCGTCGCGTCGGTCTGGTTCCGGTAGAGCAGGATCCACGTCATCGACGCGATGGGATACGCCTGCGGGCCCGGCGGGTTCACGATCGAGATGCGGAAGTCCGTCGAGTCCGAGGGATCGGACAGCGCACCGGCGGCGGCGTTCTGGATGGTCTCGGTCGTCGGGGCGACGAAGTTGCCGGCCTGGTTGCGGACGGCGGCCACCGGCAGCCCGTTCTGCGTGGCGTAGGCGAGCTCGGTGTAGCCGATCGCGCCCGGCGTCTGCTTCACCTGCGCCGAGACGCCCTCGTTGCCCTTGGCGCCCAGACCCACCGGCCAGTTCACCTGCTTGCCGCGGCCAGGGCCATTGGCCCACTGCGGACTGACGCTGGCGAGGTAGTCGGTGAAGATGTAGGTCGTCCCACTCCCGTCGGTGCGGTGCACGACGATGATGTCCTCGGCGGGCAGCGCGACGCCGGGATTGGTGGCGGCGACGCGTGCGTCGTTCCACTTCGTGATGCGGCCGAGGAAGATGTCGGCGATCACGTCGCCGGTCAGCTGCAGCGGCTGCGCGACGGCGGGCAGGTTGTAGATGACCACGTCGGCGCCGAGGACCATCGGCACGTGGAGCACCGCGCCCCCCTTCGCCGCAGCCATCTCCTCGGCGGTCATCGGCGCATCGGTGGCACCGAAGTCCACCGTCCGCTCGGACAGCTGCCGGATGCCGGCGCCCGAGCCCAGCGACGCATAGTTCACGCGCACGCCGGTGCGCTCCGCGTAGTCACTCGTCCAGCGCGAGAGGATCGGATAGATGAAGGTGGATCCGGCACCGGTGAGCGTCGCCGAGGCGTCGCCCGCCCGCGTGCTGTCGCTCGCCGCGGCATTGGTCTCCCCACCGCCGCAGGCGGTGAGAACGAGGCCGAGCCCCGCGGCGAGCGTGATCACGGATCGAAGGTTCACGAGTCGCTCCTGTGAGGTCAGAGTGTGCAGGGAAAGTTCGCGCACTCGGCTCCCACCGCGCTCGGAGATCCGGTAACGGCTCTGTCACGGGTCCGTGGCGGGCTCCGTCGGGGTGCCGGCGGCCCGCGACGCGGCGGCCGCCGCCACCGCCGCCGGGAAGACGGCCACCACCGACGTGCCGCGGCCCGGCGCGCTCTCGGCGTGCACACGGCCGCCGTGCGCCTCCACCAGATGGCGCACGATGGCCAGCCCCAGCCCGGTGCCGCCAGCGGCGCGCGAGCGCGCCGGATCCACGCGATAGAACCGCTCGAAGATGCGCGACAGGTGCTCGGTCGGGATCCCGATCCCGGTGTCGCGCACGGTCAGCGCCACGCCGTCGGGCGCCGGCGCGGCGATCACGCGCACCTCGCCGGCCGCCGTGTGCCGCACCGCGTTGTCGAGCAGATTGTCGAGCACCTGGCGCAGTGCCGTCGGGTCGGCCCACACCGTCTCCGCGCCCGGTGCGACGTCCACGTGCAGGGCGAGCCCCTTCCGCGCCGCCACCCTGGCGACCGCGGCCAGTGCCTCGCCCGCCACCTCGCGCACGGCGAGCGCGCGCGGTTGCGGCACCCACCCTCCAGATTCGATGCGCGAGAGGTCGAGCAGGTCGTCCACGATGCGCTGCATGCGCTGCGCGTTGGCGCGGATCGCCTCGGCGAACGCGCGTCGCTGCTCGGGCTCGACGTCGTCCTCGGCGAGCGTCTCCGCGAACCCGCCGACCACGGTGAGCGGCGTCTTCAGCTCGTGCGACACGTTGGCCACGAAGTCGCGGCGCACGCTCTCCAACCGGCGGAGCTGGGTCAGGTCGTAGACGGCGATCACCGCACCACCCTCGGGCAGCGGGCGCGCGGCGAGGACCAGCGTACGGCCCCCCACCACGACTTCCGCCGCGTCGGCGCGTTCCCCGCGCAGCGCGGCCGCCAGCGCGTCGCGCAGCGCCCGGTCGCGCGGCAGGTGCTCGGTGGGGAAGGGGGGGTCGGCGCGGACACCGAGCAGGCGGCGCGCCGTGGGGGTGATGCGCACCACCTGCTGCCGGCGGTCCACCGCCACGATCCCCTCGCTCAGGGCTTCCTCCAACGCCGCCAGCAGTGCCTCCTCGCGCGCCAGGGCGCCCACGCGTGCCGCGAGCTGCTCGGCCAGCCGATGGACCGCACTCGCCAGGTCACCGATCTCGCCCGGGGCGGCGAGGCGCGGGCGGCGGGTGAGGTCGCCGGCGGCGAGGGCGCGCGCCACGTCGCCGAGCTCGGCGACGTGGCGCGACAGCTCGCGGGCGAAGGCCCAGATCGTCACCCCGGCCACGGCCAAGGCGAGCAGCCCCGCGAGCACGAGCTGCCGTCGCGTCGTGTCGAAGGCGCCGCCCACCTGCGAGAGGTCGTAGGTGAGCCGCACGATCCCCTGCGGTGCGAGCACGGCCACGCGCAGCTCGGGGCCGCCGCGCGCCGAGTGGTCGATGTCCCAGCCGATGCTGTCGCGCAGCGCCTGCGCGATCTCCGGCAGCCGCGTGAGGTCCCCCGGCGCGCCCACGACGTCGAGCGGCAGCTCGGAGTCGCCGAGCGGATGCCCGTTGGGGAGGAGCAGGGTGACCCGGTGGCCGAGCGCGCGCCCGGCGGCCGCGGCCACGAGCTGCGGATTCGCGTCCTCGCCCCAGAGCGCGGCCACCGTCCACGCCTCGCGCGCCAGCTCGCGCCTCGCCTCGGCCAGCAGCTCCTCGCGCAGTCGCAGGTCCACCACGACGAGGATGAAGACGACGAGCAGGCCGATGACGAGCAGGGAGGCGAGGAGGAGCCGCCGGGTCAGTCGCACGCGTACACGATGGGTGCGCCCCGGCCGGTCCGCCAGCGCGACGGGGTCACGCCGCGCCGGGAGGGGCCACCCTGTCCGCCGGCTGCGGCGCGCGCAGCCGGTAGCCGAAGCCGCGCACCGTCTCGATCAGCGTGCCGGCCGCGCCGAGCTTGGCCCGCAGCCGCTGCACGTGCATGTCCACGGTGCGCGTCTGGATGTCCGGCGCCGCCTCCCACACCGTCTCCAGCAGGTGGCTGCGGGCCTGGACGCGGCCGCGCCGCTCGGCCAGGGTGAGGAGGAGGCGAAACTCGGTGGGGGTGAGCTCCACGTCGCGGCCCTCGACGCTGACGCGATGCGCCGCGCGGTCGACCGCCAGCGGCCCCACCGTGAGCACGTCGCGATCGGCGGGCGGCGCGGCGGCCATCCGGCGCAGGATGGCGCCGACGCGCAGCACCAGCTCCTGCGGGCTGAAGGGCTTGGCGAGGTAGTCGTCGGCGCCGAGGGCGAGGCCGCGGATGCGGTCCGGCTCCTCGCGACGGGCGGTGAGCAGCAGGACGGCGACGTCGTGCGTCGCCTCGTCGGCCCGCAGCTGCTCCAGCACCTGGTAGCCGTCCAGCCCCGGCAGCATGAGGTCGAGCACCACCAGCGCCGGCCGCTCCTGGCGGGCCAGCGCCAGGGCGTCGGGCCCCGAGGCGGCGGTGGAGACGCGGTAGCCGGCGCGCGCCAGGTGGTAGGCGACCAGGGCGACGATGTCCGGCTCGTCGTCCACGACGAGCACGTGGGCGGCCGGCGGGGCGGGGGACGCCGTCACGGCCGCGCGGCGAGCCGCCGCTGGATCTTGGCGACGATCATCTCCACGGCCACGGCGTTGTGGCCGCCGCGCGGGATGATGACGTCCGCGTAGCGCTTGCTCGGCTCGACGAACTGCAGGTGCATCGGGCGCACCGTCGACAGGTACTGGTTCAGGATCTCCTCCAGCGGGCGGCCGCGCGCCGCCATGTCGCGCCGGATACGGCGGATGAGGCGCACGTCCGCGTCGGCGTCCACGAACACCTTCACGTCGCAGAGCGCGCGCACGCGCTCGTCGGCGAACAGCAGGATGCCGTCCACCACCACCACGTTCGCCGGCTCCACGCGCACCGTCCGCGCGGCGCGCAGGTGCGTGACGAAGTCGTAGACCGGCTTCTCCACCGCGCGCCCGGCGGCCAGCTCGGCCAGCTGCGCGACCAGCAGGTCGAGGTCGAGCGCGTCGGGATGGTCCCAGTTCACCTGCCGCCGCTCGTCGAGCGAGAGGTGCCCGAAGCTGCGGTAGTAGGCGTCCATGTCGAGGAACGCCACCGACGAGCTGGCGCGCAGCGCCTCGGCCACGCGGCGCGCCACGGTGGACTTCCCCGACCCGGTGCCGCCCGCGATGCCGATGACCAGCGGCTTCACCCCGGTGGCGGGTGCCGGCCGCCCGGGAGGGGACGTTGCGGGAAGGGACATCGCGGGAGAAGCGGCGGGCTGTCACGGTTTCGTATCGCCGCACCCGCGGGTGGCGACTGGCGGCGACGTGTGGGCTCCGCCGAAAGCTCGGCGCGCCCGGTGGCGCCGTCAACGCCGCCCCGCGAGGCGGCACGACGCTGCGCGTTTTGGCGCGGCCGGTGATGCGTGTAGCTTCCTGCCCACCGCGGCGCGCCGCACCATCCCATGGCCGCGCCCTTCCGAACGCTCCTCGCTGGTAGTCACCGGACGGATGTCTCCGACGATCGATCGCGACCTGCTGCGCCGCCTGCCGAAGGCCGAGCTGCACTGCCACCTGGACGGCTCGCTGCGCGCCGAGACCCTGCTCGAACTCGGGCGCGAGTATGGGGCGCCCATGCCCGCGGACGACGCCGACGCCCTGCGCCGGTTCATGCGCGTGGACGACGCGCGCCACCTGGAGGACTACCTCGAGCGGTTCGCGATCACCCTCTCGGTGATGCAGCGCGCCGAGGCGATCGAGCGCATCGCCTACGAGCTGGCCGAGGACGCGGCGCGCGACGGCGTGTGGTACCTGGAGGTGCGCTTCGCGCCGGTACTGAACACGCGCGAGGGGCTGTCCATGGCCGACGCCGTGGAGGCGGCGCTGCGCGGCCTGGGGCGCGCCGAGCGGGAGCACGGCGTGATCGGCCGCGTCATCGTCTGCGCCATCCGCAACATGGAGCCCGGGCTGGCCTGCGAGGCGGCGGAGGTGGCGGTGGGCTGCCGCCACGCCGGCGTGGTGGGCTTCGACCTGGCCGGCGGCGAGCGCGGACATCCGGCGGCGCGCTTCGCCGACGCCTTCCGCTACGCACGCGAGCACGACCTGGCGTGCACCTGCCACGCCGGTGAAGGGTTCGGCGCCGAGTCGGTGCGGCAGGCGGTGCACGTCTGCGGCGCGCACCGCATCGGCCACGGCACCCACCTGATCGAGGATCCCTCGCTCACGCAGTACGTGAACGACCGACGGATCACGGTGGAGGTGTGTCTCACCAGCAACGTGCAGACGCACGCCGTGGCGTCGTACGAGGCGCACCCGCTGCGCCGCTACTTCGATCTGGGGCTCGACGTCGTGCTCAACACCGACAACCGGATGATGAGCGGCGTGACGCTCACCGACGAGTACGCGGCCGCCGCCGAGCACCTCGGCTTCGGCTTCGACGAGCTGGCGGCGCTGGCCATGAACGGTTTCGAGAGCGCCTTCCTGCACTGGCAGGAGCGGGTCGCCCTGGCGGCGAAGGCCCGCGCCGCGATCGATGCCCTGCGCACGGAGCGGGCGGCGTGACCGGAGGCGCCACGCCGTCCGGCACGCGGGCCGCCGCGGCCGCGGCCAACGCGGTGCGGGCGCGCCTGGACGTGGGCCGGCCGGCCGCCGCCATCATCCTCGGCTCGGGGCTGGGCGGACTGGCGGCGCGCCTGGTCGACGCGCGCCGGGTGCCCTTCGCCGAGATCCCGGGCTTCCCGCCGGCCACCGTCGTCGGGCACGCCGGTGCGCTGCTGGCGGGGACGCTCGCCGGGCGTGAGGTGCTGCTGCTCGCCGGCCGCTTCCACCTCTACGAGGGACACGACGCGGCGGTCGCCGCCTTCCCCGTGCGCGTCCTGCACGCGCTCGGCGCGCGCACGCTCGTCGTCTCCAACGCCGCGGGGGGGATCCGCCGCACCTTTCGCTGCGGCGACCTGATGCTCATGCGCGACCACGTGAACCTGATGTGGCGCAACCCGCTCATCGGGCCGGTGGAGCCCGGGGAGGTTCGCTTCCCCGACATGTCGGCGCCCTACGACCCGGGCCTGCTGGCGCTGCTGCAGGCGGCGGCCGTGGAGCGTGGCGTACCGGTGGTGGAGGGCGTCTACGCCGCGCTCCTCGGCCCGTCCTACGAGACGCCCGCGGAGGTGCGGATGCTGGAGCGCCTCGGTGCGGACGCGGTGGGGATGTCCACCGTGCCCGAGGTGCTCGTCGCCCGCGCGCTCGGCATGCGGGTGGCGGGCGTCAGCTGCATCACCAACCTGGCCTGCGGCATCTCGGCCACGCCGCTCGACCACGCCGAGGTGATCGCGACCACGGCCCGCGTGGCCACGCAGTTCGAGCAGCTCGTCGAGACGCTCGTCGCGCGACTCTGAACGCGGGCGAGGACGCCCACCTGCCCGCGGCCGGCGAGCGCCTCAGCCTGGCGCGACGAAGTGGTCGAGCGGGCCGTGTCCGCTGCCGAGCCGCGGGGCGCTGGCGATGGCGCGATGCACGAAGTCGAGCGCCGAGCGTACGGCGGCGGTCAGCGGGGCGCCGCGCGCCAGCCCCGCGGCAATGGCGGACGACAGCGTGCAGCCGGTGCCGTGCGTGCTCGTCGTGTCGATGCGGCGGTGGCGCGTGTGCGTCAGCTCGCCGTCGGCGAACAGCACGTCGATCGTGGCCTGGCCCTCCAGGTGGCCGCCCTTGACGAGCGCGGCCCGCGCGCCGAGCGCCTCGACGATGTGACGGGCCGCCCACTCCATGGCTGCCACGTCGCGCACCGGCGCACCGACGAGGATCGCCGCCTCGTCCAGGTTGGGCGTGACGAGGTCGGCGAGCGGCAGCAGTTCCTCGCGAATGGCGGCCACCGCGTCGGGGGTGAGCAGCGGGTCCCCCGAGGTGGCGACCATGACCGGATCCAGGACATATGGCCCCAGGGCGTGGCGACGCAGCCCCGCGGCCACCTCGCGCACCACGGTGGCGTCGCCGAGCATCCCGCTCTTCACGGCAGCGGGGCGCAGGTCCTCGGCCACGGCGTCCAGCTGCGCCGCCACCAGCTCGGGCGTCACGGCGCTCCACGCGGTCACGCCGCGCGTGTTCTGCGCCGTGATGGCGGTGATCACCGACGTCCCGAAGACGCCGAACTGGTGGAAGGTCTTCAGGTCCGCCTGGATGCCCGCGCCGCCGCCGGAATCGGAGCCGGCGATGGTCAGCGCGATCGGAGGGGCGGCGGTATCGGGGGAGGGCACGAGGGGAAAGTTATCGGACCGGCAGGCCCGACGCGCCCGGCGCGGGACGGTTCCTGCTCGTCCCCTGCCGCGCGTCACGGGATCGGGTGACCCTGTCACCAGCCCTGTTGAATGCTCCCTCAGGATGCTGTGCCACCATCCCCGGCGGGCTTTCGACGGCGCCGCTGTCATCCCGCAGGAGCGAGCGCAGCGAGCGAGTGTCGGGATCTACTGTCCGTACCCGGTGGCTGGCCACCAGCACGTGAGAGTGGATCCCGACACTCGCCCCACCTGCGGCGGGGCTCCTGCGGGATGACGGGGTCGCCCGATCAGCGTGACGCGCAGTCGAGCCTGGAGCCTGGAGCCCGTCGTCTCACTTCCGCGGCGGCGGGGCGGGGAGCGCCGCGACGCGCCGCTTGAACGCCTGGAAGGCGGGCGTGTCGCGCGTCAGCGACTCCAGGATGGCGGGATCGATCTGGGCGATCTGCGCCTCGGTGGCGGCGATGCGGTCCTCCTCCAGCGGGTGCGTGGAGAAGAAGGCGCTCACCGCGCTCGGGTCGCTCTGGCGCGCGTCGAGCAGCTTGCGGAACATCGCCGGGATGCCGCGCGGGTCGATGCCGGCGCGGACGACGTTGCGGATCCCCACCGCGTCCGCCTCGGCCTCGTCCTCGCGACTGAACTTGGCGAACACCGCGCTGCCGGCGAGGTTGATCGCCGCCCCGGCGGCCTGGCTCTCGCAGACGCTGGTGAAGATGCAGAGGATGCTCACCCCGGCGTTGGCGCGCTCCATGTCGCGCATCTGCTCCATCGAGTGGCGCTCGAGCACGTGGCCGATCTCGTGCCCCATCACGCCCGCCAGCTGGCTGAGGTTGTCCGACGCCTCGATGATGCCGCGGTTGACGTAGATGTAGCCGCCCGGCACCGCGAAGGCGTTCAGCTCCCGGTCGTTGACGACGTAGAAGTGCCACTGCAGCCCCCGGTCGTCCGAGAGCGTGGCGATGGAGTCGCCGAGGACGTTAATGTAGCGGTTGATCTCGGGGTCGGTGACGATCGGCAGCTGCTGATTGATCTGCGCCGCGTACTGCTGCCCGAGCTCCACTTCCTGCTGCGTCGAGGCCATGCACCCCGACAGCGTCGCCGCGAGCGCGATCGCGCAGCTCAGGCGGACGAGGGATAGGCGCATCATGCGTGCTCCTGCGAAGGGCCGGTTGGCGGGGCAGGAGGGCAAGTGCCGTTCCACGCCCCGGGTGAGTGGTGACCATCCATGCACATCGACATCGTGATCGTACGACCGGTGGGAAATCTCTCCCGCCCCCCCGTCTCGTGAAACTGCTCTCGCTCGCGCGCGACCTGCGCCGTCGCAAGGCGCGCGAGCGCCAGGGGCTGTTCGTGGCCGAGGGCGTGCGCGGCGTGGAGGAGCTGCTCGCCTCCGGCCTGGACGTCCGCGGACTGCTGACCGCACCGACGCTGCCGCACACGCCGCGCGGCGCGGCGCTGCTCGCCGCGGCCGAGACGCGCCGCGTCCCGGTCCTCGCGGTGAGCGACGCCGACTTCGCCTCGGCCGCCGACACCGACAGCCCGCAGGGGGTGCTGGCGGTGGCCGAGGTGCCGCGCTTCGACCTCGACGCGCTGCCGGCCGGCCCACTCCGGCTGCTCGTCCTGGACGCGGTGCAGGATCCCGGCAACGTCGGCACCCTCCTGCGGACGGCGGCGGCGTTCGGGGTGGCGGCGACCATCGCGCTCCCCGGCACCGTTGACCTCTGGAACGCCAAAGTCGTCCGTAGTGCCATGGGCGCCCTCTTCCACCGTCCGACCTTCTCTCTTACCGCCGAGGCGCTGGCGGGTTTCCTCGCCGTGCGCGACGTCACACTCTGGGGCGCCGACGCGGACGGCGCGCCGGTGGCGACGCTGACCCCGCCGGCGCGGCTGGCGCTGGCCGTCGGCAACGAGGGCGCCGGGCTCACCCCGCCGGTGCGCGCGCTGGCCGCCCGCCTGGTGAGCATTCCCATCGACGGCGACGTCGAGTCGCTCAACGTCGCCGTCGCCGCCGGCATCCTCCTCCACCGGCTGTGCGCATGACCGATCCGCTCGCGATCGTGACGCTCGTCGTCGTCTTCCTCCTCGGCGCCTCCATCGGCTCCTTCCTCAACGTCTGCATCGGACGCTGGCCGGCCGGGGAGTCGGTCGTCGCGCCGCGCTCGCGCTGCCCCGCCTGCGGCCACGCCATCCGCTGGTACGAGAACGTCCCGGTGCTCAGCTGGCTCGCCCTGCGTGGGCGCTGCGCCGGCTGCAAGGGCGCCATCTCCCCGCAGTACGTCCTCGTCGAGCTCGTCGTCGGGCTGGGGTGGGTGGGCGCCCTGCTGGCCTACGGCCCCGAGTTCACCGCGCTGCGCGTGGCGGTGTTCGGCACGGTGCTGCTCGGCATCGCCGTCACCGACGCCAAGCACTACCTGATCCCGGACGGCTTCACCGTCTTCGGGCTCTTCTGGGTGCTCGTCACGGCGGCCGTCGCCGTCTACCGCGGCGACGTCACCCCCTTCGCCGCGCCGGCCGACGCGCTGCTCGGCGCCTGCGCCGGCGCGGGGGTGGTCTCCATCATCGGCTGGCTGGGCGAGGTGGCGCTCAAGAAGGAGGCGATGGGCTTCGGCGACGTGACGCTGATGGCCGTCGTGGGGGCGGCCGTGGGGCCGTGGCGCGCCCTGCTCACCGTCTTCGCCGGCGCCGCCCTGGCCGCCGTGCTCTTCCCGCTCGTCGTCGCGCCGGTGGCCTACCTGCGCAGCCGGGCCGCCGGCCGGGCGTTCGAGATGCCGCAGGTGCCCTTCGGCGTCTTCCTTGCGCCGGCCGCGCTCCTCACGTTGCTTTGGGGAACGGACCTGCTGAGCTGGTACCTCGGCCGGTTCACCGCCTGACGCACCGCCCGCGCCTGGCGCCGACGGCGGCCCCGCTCCCCCTCCGACCGCCCGCGTCATGCTGCGTCCCTCCGACGGTGCCCTCGCCCGCTACACGCGCGACCTCACGGCCGACGCGCGCGCCGGCCGGCTGGACCCGATCCGCTGCCGCGCCCCCGAGATCGACCGCGTGGTGGACGTCCTGCTGCGCCGCGACAAGAACAACCCCGTGCTCGTCGGCGAGGCCGGCGTCGGCAAGACGGCCATCGCCGAGGGGCTCGCCCAGCGCCTCGCCTCGGGTGACGTGCCGCTCTCGCTCCGCGGGCTCCGCCTGCTCGCCCTCGACCACGTGGGGCTGCTGGCCGGCGCCATGTACCGCGGCCAGTACGAGGAGCGGCTGCAGGGGGTGGTGGAGGAGACGAAGCACGCCGGCGACGTCGTCCTCTTCATCGACGAGCTGCACAACCTGATCGGGCAGGGGACGGCGATCGGCGTCGCGATGGACGCCGCGAACATGCTCAAGCCCGCCCTCGCACGCGGCGAGTTCCGCGTCCTCGGCGCCACCACGCAGCAGGAGTACGATCGCTGGATCCGCGGCGACCCGGCGCTCGAGCGCCGCTTCCAGCCCGTGGTCGTGCGCGAGCTGACGTCGGAGGAGACGCTCGAGATCCTCCAGGTGCGCCGCGACCAGCTGGAGGCGCACCACCACGTCGTCATCGCCGACGCCGCGCTGCTCGCGGCCGTGCGACTCACCGACCTGTTCGTCACCGACCGCCGCCGCCCGGACCGCGCCATCGACGTCCTCGACGAGGCCTGTGCCCACGCGCACGCCGTCGCGCGCTACTCGCCCGAGACGGTGCGGCTCATCGCCCGCGTGACGGGGCGGGCCGCGCCCGAGGCGCCGGGCGAGGGCGCCGACGCCGAGCCGGCGCCGGAGCTCCGGGCGGAGCGCGAGGAGACCGACGAGGACACGTTCGGCAACTTCGCGCGCGACGGCGTGGCGGCGCTGGAGCGCCTCGGCGCCGAGCTGGACGCGATGTTCGGCGTCGCCCCGCCGCCGCGGCGACGCCCACCGGACCCCGCGGCGGCCGCCGGCGCGCCGTCTGCATCGGCGGCAGCGCGGGCGGCCGCCGACCGGTCCGACGACCGGGGCGCCGCGCGTCCCTCCGAGCTGCGTGCCGAGCGGCGCGCCGAGCTGCGGCGGCGACTGATGGACGAGGGGGCAGTGGTGCGCGGCCACGACGTGGCGCGCGTCGTCGGACTGATCACCGGCAAGACCGTGACATGGGTGGACTGAACAGCGCGCATCTCGCACGACCCGCCGGCCGCGCCGCGGCCGCCCGCAGGACGACCGGCCGCCGCGCGGTCGCGGCCCGCGCGGCGCTCACCGCCGCCCTCGCGCTGGGCGCGGCCGTCGGCTGTCGCGGCGAGCGCGCCGCCGATGTGGCCTACGACGGTCCCTTCGCCGACGTGGTGCGCGAGGCGATTCCGAAGATCGAGCGCGCCGCGGGGCTTCCCTTCAAGCAGCCGCCCAAGGTGGAGCGCCGCTCGCGCGCCGAGGTGCGCGCCTTCCTCGAGCGCGAGTTCGCCGACGAGGCGGCCGCGCGCGACATGGCGGGGCAGATCGCCGCCTACAAGCTGTTCGACCTGCTCGCCGACACGCTCGACGTGCGCGCCCTGCTGCTCGACCTGCTGACCGAGCAGATCATCGGCTTCTACGATCCGTCCACCGAGGTGCTCTACGTGGTGGACGAGGCGCCCGACGAGCTGCGGGCGATGACCATCGAGCACGAGCTGGTGCACGCGCTGCAGGACCAGTACGTGGACCTCGACTCGCTGCAGCGGCTGCAGGGGGAGAACGACCGCGTCTCCGCCGCCAAGGCGGTGATCGAGGGCGAGGCCACCTACGAGCAGCTGCAGCTGCATCTCGGTCTCGGCGACATCGCCGCCGCGATGCCGGGCGGCTGGGACCGCGTCCGCCGCGAGATCCGGCAGCAGTCCACCAACATGCCGGTCTTCTCCGCCGCCCCGATGGTGCTGCAGGAGACGATCCTCTTCCCGTACCTGAGCGGCGCGGAGTTCGTGCGGGCGCTGAAGGCACGCGACTCCACGCCGATCCTGCGCCATCCGCTGCCGGCGTCCACCGAGCAGGTGCTGCACGTGCAGGCGTACGCGCCCACGCCGGACGTGCCGACGCGCGTCACGCTGCCGGCGCCGCGCACCGGCGAGGCGTTCTACGAGAACGGCTTCGGCGAGTTCGAGACGCGGCTCGTGCTTTACCAGTGGCTGCGCGACCAGAACGCCGCCATCCGCGGGGCGGCGGGCTGGGACGGCGATCGCTACGTCCTCCTCCACACGCCGGGTGGCGACGGCGCGGCCTGGCTCACCGTGTGGGACTCGGCGGTGGACGCGGGAGAGTTCTTCAACATCGTCGACGACGCGCTGGCGCGCCGCTTCCGCGACCTGCGCAGCGAGTCCCTCGGGCCGCAGGAGCGGCGCTACACCGGCGGCGACCGCGCGCTGCGGCTGACCGCCGTGGAGGTGCAGGGGCGCCCGGCCGTGCTCCTCGTGGACATGCCGCGCGGCTCGCGCACCGACGACGTGATCGACGCCGGTGCCGTGCGCCTCGACGAGGGCGCAGCGGCCACCGCCAGTGCAGCCACCGCCGGCGGCGGGCACTGACCCACGGCATGACGCACCCGGAGGGACAGACCTCCGACCCGGCGCCGCGGGTGTCCGTCCCGCCCCTGCCGTCTCCGCCGCCCGACGGGGACAGCCGCCCCGCGCCCGCCGCGGCTCCCCCGGGCGCGGCTCCCCCGGGCGCGGCCAGCGCCCCTCCCGTGCCCGCGGCGCCGGTGCCCGCGTCCGGCGCCGCCTGGCTGGCCGACGAGGAGCTGCGCCGGCGCCGCCTGGTGCGGATGCAGCGCTTCGCCGCGGCGCTCCTCGTCGGCATGAGCGCGCTCTTCGTCGTCACGCGCCTGCTCGAGCCGCGCTGGCCGTGGCTCGGCTACCTCCGCGCGCTGGCCGAGGCGGCGATGGTGGGCGGCATCGCCGACTGGTTCGCCGTCACGGCGCTCTTCCGCCACCCGCTCGGCGTGCCGATCCCGCACACGGCGATCATCCCGTCGCGCAAGGACCGCATCGGCCGCACCCTCGGCGGCTTCGTGCAGGCCAACTTCCTCTCCGCCGAGGTGCTCACCGCGCGCCTGGCGACGCTGCACGTGACGGAGCGGCTGGCGCGCTGGATCACCGAGCCGGAGCACGCCCGCCTCATCGCCGACCATGCCGCCAAGGCGGTGGCTGGCGCCGCCCGCGTGCTGCGCGACGAGGACGTGCAGGAGCTGATCGACCGCAGCCTGGTGGCCCGCATCCGGCGCACCCGCGTCGCGCCGCTGCTCGGCAACGCGCTGGCCCTGGTCACCGCCGGGAACCGGCACCAGCGCCTGCTCGACGAGGCGCTCCGCCTGGTGGCCGGCGCGGTGGACGAGAACGAGGACCTCATCCGCGATCGCATCCGGGCCGAGACGCCGTGGTGGGTGCCGGAGCTGGTGGACGAGCGCATCCACAACAAGGTGGTGGCCGGCATCGAGCGCACGCTGCAGGAGATCAGCGTGGATCCGGAGCACCCGCTACGCCTCCGCTTCGACCGCGCGGTGCACGACTTCATCGAGTCACTGCGCACCTCGGACGACGTGATCGCCCGTGCCGAGACGATCAAGGAGGAGCTGCTCGCCCATCCCATCGTCCGGCAGTTCTCGGCCTCGCTCTGGGACGACGTCAAGGCGGCCCTCCTGCGCCGCGCCGAGAACCCCGACGCCGCCCCCGGCGCGCTGGAGCAGGGGCTCCAGACCGCCGGCCACACCATCCTCGCCGACCCCGCCCTGATCGCCAAGGGCGACCGGGCCATCACCGCCGCGGTGCTCTACATCGTCGACGAGTACCGTCAGGGCGTCGCCCACTTCATCGCCACCACCGTGCAGTCGTGGGACGCCGACGCCACCTCGCGCAAGATCGAGCTGGCGATCGGCCGCGACCTGCAGTTCATCCGCATCAACGGCACGATCGTCGGCGGGCTGGTGGGGCTGATCCTGTATACGATCGGGCGGTTGATGTAGGAGGGGCGAGGGAAGATGGAAGAGGGAAGAGGGAGGAGGGAACCACGGGGCGG
>DASTRO010000122.1:0-3431 GCA_035761165.1 Gemmatimonadaceae bacterium
ATCGCGTCGAGCTTGGAGAGCTCGGCGCGCCGGCGGCGCTCGAGCCCCTCCCAGTCGACCGGGAACTGCTCGAGGGGCGCGCCGGGGCGGACCAGCCGCGTGCCGCCGCCCGTGCGCTCCCAGACCACGAACTGCCGCGCCTGCAGGTCCTCCAGCATCGGCACCACGCCGCCGGCCCCACCGAAGCCCGGGGGCAGGCCGTCCAGGTCGACGGCCGCGCCGCGCTGGATGGCCGAGCCGACCGCCCGCCAGAGCGCGCGAAGCAGCTCGCGCTCCATCCCACGGTCGGCGGGCAGCTCGCGCTTGATGCGCTCGGGCGTCGCGAGCAGCCGTACGAAGACACGGGCCGAGGACTCGGGCTCGGTGCGCAGCGCCCCGGCGCGCACCAGCACGCGCATGGCCGACTCCACCTCGCGCTCCCCCACCTTGCCCGGCAGCGTGCCCGCGAGCTCGCGCGCCGTGTGCCGCACCAGTCCCGTGCGGTCGGCGTCGCGCCCGAGTCGCGCGTACACCTGCTCGACGAGCTTCCGCTCCGGGTGCGCGCCCTTGATGAAGAACTCGTGGGTGAAGCGGTCCGGGAAGGCGTGCAGGAGCACGCAGTCGGAGTGCTCGCCGTCGCGCCCGGCGCGCCCCGCCTCCTGGTAGTACGCCTCCAGCGTGCCCGGCATGGCATGGTGCACCACGAGGCGCACGTTGGGCTTGTCGATCCCCATGCCGAACGCGTTGGTGGCGACGATGACGCGCACGTCCTCGTTCATGAACGCGTCCTGCACCTCGTGCCGGTGCGCGTCGTCGAGGCCGGCGTGGTATCCCACCACCGGGATCCCGGCGCGCTCCACCACCTGCGTGATCCGCTCGACGGCGCGGCGCGTGGACGCGTACACCACCGCCTGCCCCTCGCGCGACCGCAGCGCCCGGACGAGCGCCGCGTCCTTCTCCGCCTCGGTGCGCGTCGGCTCCACGTGGTAGTGCAGGTTCCGCCGATCGAACCCGGTGATGACGGTGACCGGGTCGTGCAGCTCCAGCTGCCGCGCGATGTCGGCCCGCACCTCCGGCGTGGCCGTGGCCGTGAGGGCGACCGTCGGCGGTGCGCCGAGCTGTTGGCGAACGTCGTGGATGCGCAGGTAGCTGGGGCGGAAGTCGTGCCCCCACTCGCTCACGCAGTGCGCCTCGTCCACGGCGAGCAGCGAGACGCCGATCCGGCGCAGCCGCTCCGCCATGCTCCCCTGGTCGAACCGCTCGGGGGCGACGTAGAGCAGCTTGAGCTCGCCGCGCTGGACGCGGGCCATGCGATCGGCGACCTCGCTGGCCGAGAGGGTGCTGTTGATGAAGGCGGCCGGCAACCCACGCGCGGTGAGCGCGTCCACCTGGTCCTTCATCAAGGAAATGAGCGGCGAGACGACCACGGTGAGGCGCGGGAGCAGCAGCGCCGGCACCTGATAGCAGAGGGACTTGCCGCCGCCCGTGGGCAGGATGACGAGCGTGTCGCGGCCGGCGAGCACGCTGCGCACCGCCTTCTCCTGCCCCGGCCGGAAGGCCTCGTAGCCGAAGGCGCGGTGCAGCGCCTGGCGTGCCTGCTCGATGGTGGGAGCGCTCATGCGCCCACCATACTCCGATCCCGCCCGCGCCGCGACATCCCCGCTCGGCATGCCGGCGCGTCAGACCGCACGCGCGAAGTGGCCGCGCGTGAATCGACCGCGGAGGAGCGCGCGCACGCGCTCGACGTCTGCCCGCTCCCCGGCCTGCAGCGCTGCGAGCAGCGTACGGTAGGCCGCCGTGACGCCCGCCACGTCGTCGCCGGGCACGTTGAAGAGCAGGCGCAAGTTGCGCAGCCCGGCGCGCCAGAGCCGCGGCACGTACTCGGACCCGTCGATCGGGCGCGAGTGCAGCAGGCGGTTGCGGCAGGCGAAGTCGGTGGCCACCGGGAAGGTGTAGCCGGCGGGGTCGGTCAGCTCGACCTGCGTGTGCTGCTGGACGCAGAGGTCGCGGCAGGTGGTGGCGACGCGATCGAAGGCCGCGGAGAGGACGCAGTGCTCGATCGTCATCCCCTCGGGCCGACCGAAGACGACGACGTCGAAGCCCTCCCCGTTCCACGGCGCCGCGGCGTCGCGCATCTCGTCGGCCGTCAGCTCGACGGAGAGCACGACGCGCCGCGCGCCAAGGTGGAACAGCTCGGCCGCGGCGTGCTGGTTGAAGCAATTGACGGCGTAGTCGGCCACGACGTCGCGCCCGACCGCGGCCATCTCCGCCACCAGCCCGAGGTGGCCCGAGAGCAGCGGCACGTCCAGCTCCAGCCAGCGGCGGACGAGCCGGCGGTCGTCGGGGCGCAGGATGGTGGGCGTGCGCAGCCGGAAGCCGACGCCGCACTGCGCGAGCTCCGCGGCCAGCGCGCGGATGCGCGCCACCGGCGGCACCGGGTGGCGAAGGAAGGGGTCGAAGGTGATCTCCGTAGCCCCCGCATCGGCGGCGGCCCGGGCGTCCTCCAGGCGGTGCACGTCGGCGGCGAGGACGAACCCCCGTTCGGTGGGCAGCGCCTCCGGCGGTGGATCGACGACGAGCGCGACGGCAGGATGACGCACCGGCGCGATGGGCGCGGCATCGTATCGCCGGGGGGGGCCCCCCACGGCCGCACGGCGACCGGCGTCTCCCCCGGCGCCGGTCGCGTCGGTCGTCGCCGCGATCTCACCCACTGCCGCATCCACGACCGCCTCGCGCTCGGCCAGGCGCGCCTGCTCCGCCCAGTCGCGGCGGAGCAGCAGCTCGTCGACGCCCTGCTGGCGGATGTGATTGAGCTCGCTGAGCGGCAGGAAGAGCCCCGGGGCCAGCCCCGCATCGTCCAGTGCGGCCAGGGCGAAGGGCGTCTCCCCGAGGCGGCCGAGGTGCTCCCGCAGGACGTCGCGGCTCAGCGAGCGCTTCTGGGCGGGAGCCAGCGTCACCTCGCTGCGCATGATGACCGTCTCGCCGTCGGCTGTGAACACGACCTTCAGCGGCGCACCCGCGCTGCCGAAGACGCGCGCGTCGAGCCGCGTGCGGCGCAGTCGTACCTCGGCCGGGAGCGCCGCGTAGCTCTCGCGCGCACGGCGCAGCAGCTCGGCGCTGGAGCTGCGCACGACGCGCCACCCGACCGGCACGCCGGCGCGCGTCTCGACGGCCTGACGCACCCGCCCGACGCCCTCGGTGAGCGTACGCACGCGCGTCACGGCGAAGCCGATGCTCGGCCGTCCGGGCTCGGCGTCAGCCGGCTCGAACCCCAACCCGTCGCCCACCACGATCGGACGCGCCACCTCCACGATCAGCTCGTCGCCCTCGCGCCCGACGACGACGCCGAGCACGGCGCCGTAGTTGTCGGGCTGGCTGCGGGTGATGTAGTCGCGGCCCACCCGACCGCCGTACATCCCGCCGGTGAAGCCGCGGCTGAAGATCTGCACCAG
>DASTRO010000123.1:0-3341 GCA_035761165.1 Gemmatimonadaceae bacterium
GTCGTCGTGGTGATACGGGTCGGCGGCCTCCCCCGCGGCCTCCTCGGCGCGGGCCGCGGTGCCCGTCTCGGTGACGCGCGCCCGCTCGGCCAGGTCGCGCTCGGGCTGCGCCTGGTAGGGCGCCGCCCCGCCGAGCGAGTCGCGCGACCGCTCGGCGGCCTGCTGATCGATCAGCTCCTGCCGTCGCGGGCCCTGCTGCGAGGGGCGGTCGTCCGCGCCGTCATCGCGCGGCGTGCGGTCTCGCTGCTCTGCCATCGTACTGCCCTCCTGCACTCGGGGGCGATGCAGTGCGGCAGGCGCTGTGCCAGGCGATGCATCCACCGTCACGTACTGGCGGGGTCCACGCAGCCTGGCTCCGCTCCCGAGGCCTTGCGACACATACTATTCGATAATAGTATGACCAGGTAGTTCGCGCCCTTCCGGCGTCCCGACATCGGCCACCTCGTGAAATCGCACTGGTTCTACATCCTCCTCTCGGTCTCCGCCGCGCCGCGCTACGGCACGGCGATCCAGGACGACGTGCGCGAGCTGAGTGGCGGCGGCGTGCGCCTCTGGCCGGCGACGTTGTACGGCTCGCTCGAGGAGCTCGTCAGGCAGCGATGGCTGGAGGAGGTCGCCGACGACGAGCGCCCCGCGGGGATCTCCGGCCGCGAGCGCTTCTACCGGATCACGCGCGCCGGCCGCCTCGCCCTGGAACGCGAGGCCGCGCGGCTGGAGTCGCTCGCCCGCGTCGCGCGCACGCGTCTCGCGCTCGGTGGGGCATGAGCTGGATCCGCACGTACCGGCTGGCCCTGCAGCTGCTCCCGGCCGGACTGCGACGCAAGCACGGTCCCGCGATGGTCGCCCTCTTCGCACGCGAGCTCGGTCGGGCCCGCGCGCGCGGGCGACTGCACGGGGCGCTCGCCGGCGCGGCGGGCATCTGGGACGTGATCCGGCGGGGCGCCTACGAGCACGTGTGCGCGGCGCGGGACACCGCGGCCGAGCGCCGCGACCACGGGTCACCGGAAGCATGGAGCATGGACGCGCACGGACCGCACGCGGCCGGCGCCAACCTCGGAGGTCCGCCGATGCCGCAGCCCACGACCCGACAGCTCCTGCGCCGCCACGCCGCCGCGTTCGTCATCGCGTTCGTGGCCTTCACCGCCGTGCTGCTCGCTCTCTTCGCGACGAAGCAGGTGCCGGCGCTGAGCGCGCGGGGCGCGTCGGCCGGCACCGTCGCCCAGACGCTGCTGCTCGCGGTGCCCTTCATCGCGGCGATGACGATCCCGATGGCCGTCCTCGTCGCCGTGCTCATCGAGTTCACCCGGCTCGGAGCGGACGGCACGCTCGCCGCCGCCCGCCGGGAGCACGACGGCGTCCGCCGCCTGATGGTCCCCGTGCTCGCGGCCGCCGCCGGCGTCGCGGCGCTGGCGTTCGTGGTGACCGCGGAGATCGTCCCGCGGACGAACGAGCGGCTGGCGGCGGTGCTCGTGGGCGCCACCGCGGCCCCGAGCGACCGCACGATGACGATCGGCGAGCTCCGGGAGGCGGCGCGGCGCGTGCGGCCGGGCGAGGAGAACGTCGCCCGCGCCGCCGCGTACGAGGTCGAGGTCCAGAAGAAGCTCGCCCTCCCCGCCGCGTGCGTGGTGCTGGCGCTGGCCGGCATGGCCATCGCGCTCCGCGTCCCGCGTGGCGGCGTGTGGCTGGTCATCGGCGCGAGCGGCGCGGTGCTCGGCGCGTACTACGTGGTGATGATGGCGGGCGAGGATCTCGCCGACCGGCTGGTGGTCTCACCGGTCGTCGGCATGTGGGGCGCCAACGCGCTCCTGCTCCTCGTCGCGCTGCTCGCCGCCTGGCGCCCCCGCTCACCCCTCACCTCAGGTGGCGGCGAGGCGGCCGTGATCCGCGGATAGGCGCCCCTCTTCCCTCCTCCCTCTTCCCTCTTCCCTCTTCCCTCGCCGTCAGAACAGCTCCCCGGAGTAGAACGACAGCTGCAGCGCCGCCGTCAGCACCGTCTGCACGAAGCGCCGGCCGAGGTTCTCGTCGAAGGTGACGATCCGTGCGCCCTGCAGCACGAAGGTCAGGTTCTCGGCCACGTCGGTGTCGGCGTTGAGCGTGAACGACCAGCGGCCGTTGTCCAGCAGACGGCTGTCGCGCTGCTCGTCGTCCAGCGCGGCGGCCGTGCTGTGCGAGCGGCTGTACTGGTAGGTGGCGCGCGTGCGCAGCGCGCTGCGCAGCCCCCAGCTGGCCGGCAGCGTGAAGGGCCGGCCGATCTCCGCGCTGGCGTCGCGCGTCGTGGAGCGCAGCACCGTGCCCGGGATGGTGTCCACCCGCTGCGTGAGGGCGTAGCCGCCGCCGGTGGTGACGTCGCCGAGGGCGGCCCACGTCACGCTCCCGCTCACCGGATAGCTGCGCACGTGCGTGTGGCGCGTCTGCCGCACGCCGGGGCCGGCGTCCGCCAGCGTCACGTTCTCCTGTCGCGTCACGAGCAGTCGCGCGCTGGCCGTGGCGTCGGCCACGACGCGGCCGGGCACGGCGGGGTGGAAGCTCCAGCGCAGGGTGAGGTCGGGGAAGCCCGTCTGCGCGCCCTCGTCCACACGCTGCCCGTCGGCATCGTTGGTGAACGGCTGCCGCGTCCACGTGCGCGCCTGGCTGCGCGTGAGGCGGGCGACGAGCGCCACGCCGCCCGGGAGCGACAGCGCCTGCGTCGCCGCCAGCTGTGATCCCTCCCCGGCGCTGGTGGCCGGCAGGCCGTTCAGGTGGCGCAGCTCCCCGATGCCGCCGAGGCCGAGCTGGAAGCCGAGCCCCGCGGAGAAGGGCGAGGCGTCGTAGGCCGAGCGCACGCTGCGCGTGAGGCTCACGTCCAGCGGCTGCAGCGCGTCCGCGAACCAGCGCGCCAGGGCGTTGGTCGTGTCGGCGTAGGCGCGGAGCGCGGCCGCGTAGTCCAGCTGGGCACCGGTGGTGGTGACGCGCTCGTTGCCCAGGCGGCGCGGCAGGCGCAGCAGGGCGGCGTAAGGCAGCCCGGTACGTGGATCGACGGCCAGCGGGTCGCGCGCCAGCGAGTCGAGGGCCAGCGAGTCGAGCAGCGAGACCGTGGCCAGCGAGCCCGGGTCGTCCCACGCCGGGCCGGCGAGGAGCAGCGGCCGCCGGTTGGGGTCGCGGAGCAGGTCGAAGCGCGCGCGGAGCTCGGCGCGCGGACGGAACCAGCTGGCGAGCACCGGCGCCAGCGTCAGCGTGCCCGACATGTAGCGCTCCCGCTCGAAGCCCACGTCGGTGCCGAGGAACGAGCCGCGGGCGCGGCTGGCGGCGATGGCGACGGCGGTGGTGTCGCCGTAGCGGCGCAGGTCGCGCACCGAGGTGAG
>DASTRO010000124.1:0-2480 GCA_035761165.1 Gemmatimonadaceae bacterium
CGGCACGACGGTGATGCTGGCGGCGGTGCTCACCGGGCTCGCCTTCGGGGCGGCGGCCTCGCACGGATTCTGGCTGGATACGCTGCGCGTCCTCGCCGCGGCGCTCGCGCTCCTGCTGCTCGGCCAGCTGCTGCCACGCGCCGTCGGGCGGCGCTGGGGACTGCGGCTCGTCCCGCTGCTCGTGCCCGGGCTCCGCCTGGTGGACATCGTGCTCGGCCCGACGGCCGACGCCGTGCGGCGCCTTGCCGCACGCCACCGCGGGCCCGGTCAGCCCGCGCCCGAGGACGAGCAGCGCGACGCGCTGGAGGACCTGCTGCGCGAGGGCGCGCTGGAAGGGGTGAGCGTCGGCGACGAGGCGGCGATCATCAGCGGCATCGTGCAGTTCGGCGACAAGCGCGCCGTGGACGTCATGACGCCGCGCGAGGCCATCGTCGCCGTGGATGCGGCGCTCCCCCAGGACGAGCTGGCGCGCCGCGTCGCGCAGAGCGGCTACAGCCGCGTCCCGGTGTACGAGGGGACGCTCGACCACCCGGTCGGCATGGTGCACGTCTTCGACCTGATCAAGGCCACCGACGGGCGGCCGCTGCGCTGGCGGCCACTCGCCGAGGCGCCGCCCGATACCCGCTGCAACGAGCTGCTCGGCCGCATGCTGCGCGGACAACGGCATCTCGCGCTCGTGCGCGGCGCGGACGGCACCGTGGTCGGCCTGGTGACGCTCGAAGACCTGCTCGAGGAGCTCGTCGGCGACATCCGCGACGAGCACGACGAGCCGGAGCTCCCCGTCGCGCCGGCCGCCGCCACCCCGCCACTCCGCACTCCGCCCCGCCCGTGACGTCCGCCCCACCCGACACGACGCCGGCACCGATCGCCCGCCTGCTCGCCGACTTCGACGCGGGCAAGCCTGCCGCGCTGGCCCGCGCCGTCTCCATCGTCGAGAACCACCGTCCGGGGTTCGACGCGCTGCTCGCCGCCCTGCACGCGCGCACCGGCCGGGCGCACCGCATCGGCATCACCGGGCCGCCGGGCGCCGGCAAGAGCACGCTGACCACGGCCATGGTCGCCGCGATGCGCGAGGCGGGGCTCCGCGTCGCGGTGATCGCCGTGGATCCCACGTCGCCGTTCACCGGCGGGGCGCTGCTCGGCGACCGCATCCGCATGGAGCGGGTGGCACTCGACCCGGGGGTGTACATCCGCTCCCTCGCCACGCGCGGCTCGCTCGGCGGGCTCTCCACGGCCACGCGCGAGGTGGCCGACGTCATCGACGCGTTCGGCTTCGACCGGATCCTCATCGAGACGGTGGGCGTCGGGCAGAGCGAGCTGGATGTCGCCCGCGCGGCCGACAGCACGCTCGTCGTGCTCGTCCCCGAGTCCGGGGACTCGATCCAGACGCTCAAGGCCGGGCTGATGGAGATCGCCGACCTCTTCGTCGTCAACAAGGCGGATCGGCCGGGGGCCGACCGCGTGCGCCACGACATCGAGGTCATGCTCGGCATGCGCGGCGGCGCGTCGTACGGCAACGTGCCGGCGCACCACGGGGTGGACCTGAAGCGCCTCATGAACCCGGCGCGCGCCGCGCGCGAGGCGGCCGCGCACGACGACGCGGCGCGGTGGACACCGCCGGTGCTGCGCGCCGTCGCCGCGCAGGGCGAGGGGGTGGCGGAGCTGCTCGCAGCGCTGGGCCGCCATCGCCGCTATCTTGAGGAGAGCGGCGAGCTCGGCCGGCGGCGGCGGGCGCGCCTCCGCGAGCGCGTCGTCGAGGTGGTGGAGCAGAAGTTGCGCGCGCGCCTCTGGCGGGACGATGCGACCAACGCCTGGGTGGACGCTCGCCTCGCCGACCTCGAGGCCGGGACGACGACCCCCTTCGCCGTGGCGGACGGGCTGCTCGCCCGCAGCGCCGACCTTCTCACGCGGACCGGATCATGACCACGACCCACGACCTGGAAGCCAGCCCGCGCGAGCTGCGCGAGGAGCTCGATCGCCTGCGCGCGGAGGTGGCCGAGTGGCGCGCGCGCTACGAGCGCGGCACCAAGCGCGACATCGCCTTCGTCAACTCGGCCTTCGAGCCGCAGCCGCTCTACACCGCGCTCGACACCGTGGACTCGCCGGTGGTCGGCGAGGTGCCGGGCGCCTACCCGTTCACCCGCGGCATCCACCCCACCGGCTACCGCGGCCGGCTGTGGACGATGCGGCAGTTCGCCGGCTTCGGCAGCGCGCGCGACACCAACCAGCGCTTCAAGTACCTGCTCGCCCACGGACAGACCGGGCTCTCGGTGGCCTTCGACTTCCCGACGCTGATGGGCTACGACTCCGACCATCCGCGGTCGGAGGGGGAGGTCGGGAAGACCGGGGTCGCCATCTCCAGCCTGGCCGACATGGAGGTGCTCTTCGACGGCATCCCGCTCGATCAGGTGTCGACGTCGATGACGATCAACGGGCCGGCGGTCATCCTCTACGCCTTCTACATCGCCGCCGCCGAGCGG
>DASTRO010000125.1:0-5035 GCA_035761165.1 Gemmatimonadaceae bacterium
GGGTGGTGACCACGGCCAGCGAGCGCACCTCCGGCAATTCCGCGAGCCGCGCGGCCACCTGGATACCGATCCGGCCGCTGGTCAGTACCACCACCGAGAGCGATCCGCTCACGCCCGCACCCTCCGCCAGTCGGCCGTCCAGGCGGGGACGAGCGGGAGCAGTAGCACGGCGTAGAGCCCGAGTGCCTCCGCTGTCGCCTGGAAGTCCGTCGCCGCGACCTGTCCCGCCAGCGCCACGGCCAGCGCGCACCACACCACCGGCAGCAGGGTGGCCGCGGCAAATCGGCCCGGTCGGACCAGGCCCGCCTGGCGCGCATCGAGCCGGAGCACGCCGGCGGCGAACACCACGAGTCCCGCGACCGAGGCGCCGGCCACCCCCTCCAGGCCGAGTCCGGCGGCGAGCGCGCCGGCGGCGAGCGCCAGGGTCGCCGCGAGCCCCGCGACGCCGTACAGCGGCAGCCGCCTCTGGTGCCCCGCGGCTACCGCTCCCACCGCCGCGAGATTGACCGTCCCCATCAGCGCGCCGCCCAGCACGAAGAGCCGCGCCGCCGGAATGGCAGGCTCGTACCGCGGGAGGAGCAGCGCCACGAGCGGCCCCAGCAGAATACCCACCGCGCCGAGCAGCGGGGGAAGCAGGCGGGCGAACGGCCGCACCACGCGCTCGAGGTGGGCGCGCACGGCGGCATCGGTCCGCCCCGCCTGCGCCTGGCCGTACACGTCGGCGAACACCACGGTCCGCACCACCAGCGCGAGCACGGCAGCCCCGGTGGCGAGCGATCCGGCGAAGGCGTAGTAGCCGAGCATCGTGGCACCACCCCAGGCGGCCACCAGCCAGCGGTCGGCGGTGAGCAGGAGCGTGGCCACCGCATTCGCCAGCGCGACCGGGAAGCCCAGCGCGAGCAGCCGGCCGAGCGTGGCCGGACGCCAGCGAGGCCGCAGCGTGAGCCAGCGCGCTGCGGCCGCGACCCCGGCGAGATTGGCGAGCGCGAGCCCCATGTACGCGCCCGCGAGCCCCCACAGGTGGGCGAGGCCGACGGCGGCCGCCAGATGCACCGCCGCAGTACCGGCCTCGAGCGCGGCGTAGTGGCGGAGGCTCCGGCGCACCCGGGTGCACACCAGCGCGTAGCCGTAGAGCGCCTCGGCCGGGGCCGCCACCGCGAAGCCGCGCAGCAGCAGCCGGAGATCGCCGTCGGCCACGGCGAAGCTCGCGGCCAGCGCCGCGGCGGCGAGCGTGCCCGCCACGAGCAGCACGAAACCGAGCGCGGCGGCCGCCGGCACCTGCCAGCGGCGCCCGCGTACCGCGGCCGGGTGGAGCAGCTCGAACTCGAGCCCGCGGGAAATCCCCAGCCCGCTGAGCGCGGCGTAGCGCATCCCGAGCCGGAGCATCGCCCAGCTGCCGAACGCGGCCGGGCCGAGCAGCGCGGCGAGCAGCACGCCCCGGGCGGCGATCAGCGCCTCGGTGGCGCCCCGGGACACGGCGTACGCGGCCACGCGCCGGAGCAGCGCCCCCTGGCGCCGGTCGCGGGCGAGCGAAAGCAGGACCGCGCTCACGCGGGCACGAAGCGCGAGCGCACGCGGGAGAGGAGCTTCACGTAGCGCACCTCGCCCACGACGCGCGTGGTGTGTCCGCTCCGCGCGAGCGTCTTGACCGAGGCGTGATTGTCGGGGGTGATCATGCGCCAGCCGTCGCCGCGTCCGTGCTCGCGGGCCAGCCGCAGGCGCTCGCGAGCGAGGGCCGAGCCCACGCCGCGGGCGCGCTCCTCCGGCACGACGAAGAGGTCCCAGAGGTACGCCGCGCGCGGCGGCAGCGGGAGCGCGCACTCGGTGACGGCGGGCTCCATCCTGAGCGCGACCCAGGCGTAGCCGATGAGCCGCTCGCCGCGCCAGGCGACGGCGCACAGGTGACCGCGCTCGTGGAGCAGCCGGAACCGCCTCAGGTCGCGCCGGCCCACCAGCTGCTCGAGCGCGGGCCAGTCGGCCTCGGTCAGCAGCGCGAGCCGCACACCGGCCGGCGCCGGGAGCTCCCGCGCGGCGTCGAGCGGCTGCGCGTAGACGATGAAGCGGCCGCGCCGGAAGACGCGATACACCGAGCGCACCGCGAGCGCGTCCCACACGCCACGCCAGCGTTCGCGCTGCCAGCCGATCGCCGCATCGCCCGGGAAGGTCCTCAGATCGTCGAGGTACTTGCGGAGCATCACGCGCGCTCCCACAGGGGGCCCAGGGCCAGGCGCTCCTTGGCCTCGACCCGGCGCGCCGTCAGCGCTCCGAGGCGGCGCAGCACCTCGTGCACCGCGCGGGTGGTCCCGCGCACCAGCGATACCCGGGGACGCAGCACCGCGCCGCGCAGCACCTTGGCATAAAGCGCGCTGGCGCCGAGCTCGATGCGGGAGTATCCCAGGGTACAGGCCAGGCGGACCGGTGCGTAGCAGAGATCGTTGTAGTACACGGGTCCGGCCGTGCTCTCCGAAGCAAAGGCGGCAAAGGTGCCGTCGAGCACGCCGTTGGCGTGCACGTTGAGGCTGGTGCCCACCAGCCGTTCGCCGTCCCGGGTCAATTGCGCCTGGACGGCCGGATCGGGCGTCGCGCCCAGGCGGACGAACAGGTCGGCCGGCGTGGGCGGGAGGCGGCCGTTGCGGCGGCGGAACGCGTCCCGGTAGAGCCGGTCCATCTCCGCGGCCTCGCGACGGAAATCGTGCGTCCACACGAAAGTCAGCCCCGCCGCCTCGAGCGCGCGGAGATCGGCACGAACGGTCCGGCGCACCTGCTTGCTGCGGCTCGCGAGATAGTCGTCGAACGAGCCCCACTCCACCGGAAGCACGGCCGCGGACCCGGCATACACGACGGCGTATCCGCGCTCGCGCGCCACCCGAATCAGGTCCTCGCGGTGGTCGCCCACCCAGGGCCAGCATACCGCCCTGGCGTGCGCGGCTTCGGCCTCCGACTCCAGCGCCGCGAACACGTCGTGAAGCACAGGTTCGGACAGCAGGTCGGGCGCGGCCATCGGCTCCGACGTCTGGGCGAAGGGGGACTGCACCGAAAGCACCGGCCGCAGCGCGAGGCCCGCGCGCTCCGCCGCCGTGCGCAGCGGGCCGAGCCAGCGGTCGTGCAGGTCGTGGGCGACGCCGTCGCCGGTCAGGTATGCGGGGAAGATCGCGCGGAGCCCGCCGGAGTCGCGAACGGCGACGTGGCGGGGCACCCAGCCGCACCGCTCCGCCGCAGTGCACCAGGCGTGCGCGTGGAATCCGCGGCGCGCGAGCCGATCCCAGTCACCGGGCGAGACCTGCGCCGCCGCGCCCAGAGCGAGCACGTCGGCACGCGACCCGGGCGCCGGCGCGAGGACGGTCACCCGCCCACCCCGTGGTATTCCGCGATCCCCTGCGCCGTCTCGATCAGCACCGGATCGCGGAGGAGTGCCGCGCGCGCGACGGGAGAGCGAACCCGCACCGCGACCACGTGAGCGAGCGGATCCACGACCGGCCGAAGGCCCCATTTGCGCTTGAGCCGCAGCACACCATCGCGCAGAAAGGGGCCGGTGCGCCCGGCATCGACGCGCCGGCAGCCCGCGGCACGGGCCCACTCGAAGCCGAGGGTCAACGCGGCGAGGCTGGCGCCGCGGCGGAAGAGCGTGGGATCGCCGTCCAGCACGCCCGAAACCGGGAACCACACCGAGTGGCCTCGCCGCACCGCGCAAATTCCCGCCACCGCACGGCCGTCGAGCAGGACGAGGTGCAGCGACCCGGCGCGGCGGAGCTCGGCCAGCAGCGATGCGGACGGCACCCACGCGTCGTCGCCGAACCGGGCGAGCGCCTGCGGCGCCAGCATCCGGCCGGTGAACAGCTCCCAATCGGCCGCCGACCCGGCCGGCACCAGCGTGAAGCCCGCGTTGCGCACCTTGCGGCGGTCCTCCCGCACGCTGTGGCATGGTGACGGCCCGGGCACCTCCGACAACGCCCCAACCCAGCGCACCGCGTCGGGCACGACCATCCAGCCGGCACGGCGGAAGCGCGGCGCCGCCCAGCGGTGGACTTCGGCCAGGATGAGATCGGCGTCGAGACGGCCGAGCGTGCCGGGCCGCCAGAGGCCGCATGCCGCCTCGGCGGCCACCGGCGCGCTCTGCCCGGACCAGCGCTCCACCATCGGGGCGAGCAGCTTCGCCCGGCCGGCCGCCGCGATGCGCAGCGGACCGGCTTCGGTCTCGGCCCGGAGCCGGCGCACGGGGCCGCGAAGCTGCAAGGGGAGCGCGAGCCCCCGGTGCGCCGCGACCGGTGCGGCGGGCCAGCGCGAGGCGTAGGTCGGCACGAGCAGCCGCTCCTCGACCGCGGTGGCGAGCCGCGCGAAGCTACGCATCCAGCGGCGCGCTCCGCACCGCGGGTCCGGGAAGCCGCAGGTGCGGCAGCACCGGTACCCGGCGCAGCAGGCAGGCGTCGCAGAACTTGAGGCGACGGCACTCGCCGCGCCAACAGCCGATCTGCCCTCCGCGGGCGAGCGCGAGCCGAAGCAGATGGTCGGCGCGGTTGGAACCCTTGAGCAGGACGACGTCGCCCGGGCGCAGCGTGCGGCCGAGATGCTCGGCGGCGGCCGCGATCGACTCGAAGCAGCGGAGCGCCGCGCCCCTGGGGTGCGAGCGCGCGCCCTCGGCGCGT
Source organism: Gemmatimonadaceae bacterium (assembly GCA_035761165.1). Lineage (GTDB taxonomy): Bacteria > Gemmatimonadota > Gemmatimonadetes > Gemmatimonadales > Gemmatimonadaceae > CALCHX01. The sequence continues at coordinate 4,644 of DASTRO010000125.1, forward strand.
CGGGCCTGCGGACCGACGAAGATCACCTCGTCGGCCGCGTCGAGCGCGCGACGGGCGACCCCCGCGTACACCGACGAGGCGCGGCCGTGGTAGTCGGAGATGGTCCCGAACACCGCCACCCGGCGCGGCGCGCGGGCGCGGCGCAGCACCTCCACCGCGGCCTCCACGGTCCAGAGCGGCGCCTTGCCGTCGTCGCGCAGGAAGGTGACCCCGTCCACTTCCAGCTCGCTGAGCCGCGCCTCCCACGGCTGCACCGTCCCGACCGCCTCCACTGCCTCGGCGAGGGGTAGGCCGAGCGCGAGCCCCGTCGCGATCGCCGCCAGGATGGCATGCACCCAGTGAACACCGTTGAGCCGCGTATGGACCGGGAGCGACTCGCCGCGATGGTCCAC
>DASTRO010000126.1:0-11727 GCA_035761165.1 Gemmatimonadaceae bacterium
ACCAGGAGATCGATGGCGCGGGCGCCCAGCCAGCCGTGCACGACGCCCTCGCGCGACCGCCAGCCCTCGTCGCACGTCACCCGGTAGGCGAGGCACGCCGGCCCATCGTCGTGCCGGAAGGTGGCCGCGCCGTCGAGCCGCCAGCCGCCGGCCGCGCGCTCCAGCCGGCAGGCGTCGTGTCCCGGAACGTCCAGGCGACGCCAGAGCATCGTGCGCACTCGCTCACCCATCGTTCAGGATGCATACAGGGGCGGCGTCCACGACGCCCGGAAGACCCCGTCGGTTCGACATCTGCCCCTACCAGCCGTACTCTTGACGCCAGCCGCTCAACCCGAGGTCCGTCTCGTGACGCTGCGCATCGCCATCCTGCTGCTCTCACTCCTCGCCACCGCGCTGCCCGCCCAGGAGCGCGACGTCGTCATCACGGGCGGCTGGCTCTTCACCTCGACCGGCGACGACCGGATCCGCAATCCCGGCATCGTGATCCGCGCCGGCAAGTTCCTGCGCGTCGGCGGCGACGTGTCGATCGCCGCGCCGGACGCCGAGCGAATCGCGCTCGCCGACACGGAGACGGTGATCCCCGGCCTGATCGATCTCCACGCGCACTACGCCGTGGACCTCTTCGACGCCGGCCGCAAGGACGAGACCGCCGCCTACCCGTCGCTCTTCCTGGCGAACGGCGTCACGTCCACCTTCCCGGCGGGCGAGATGGACCCGGACGTCATGCGCCAGCTGCGCATCCGAATCGAGAACGGCGTCGAGCCCGGGCCACGACTGCTCAACTCCGGCCCGTACTTCGGCACGGCGCGGCCGGGATGGGATCGCGACATCACCACAGAGCAGATCTACGCCGAAGTCGATCACTGGGCGGAGCTCGGCGTCAGGGGATTCAAGGCGAAGGGCATCACCCCCGACCAGCTGCGTGCGCTCATCGAGCGCGCGCACCTGCATGGGCTCACGGTCACCGGCCACCTGGACTCCGGTCGCCGCAACAGCGTGAACCCGCGCGACGCGATCCTGATGGGCATCGATCGCATCGAGCACTTCATGGGCGGCGACGCGTTCACGCCGGACAGGTCGGCGTACGCGTCGTACGAGCACATGACGTTCGACACGCCCGAGTTCGCGCGCATCGCCGAGCTGTACCGGCGGGAGCATACCTACTTCGACGCGACGCTCAGCGCCTACGGCTACTACGGGAAGCGGGATCCCGACGTCTTCACGTATTTCGTGGACGAGAAGAAGTTCCTCACGCCCTACATGCGCTCGGTCGTCGACGCGCGTCCGTCGCGGCCGGTGAACCAGCAGTTCGAGAACATCTACTGGACCAAGCGCAAGGAGATCAAGGCCTTCTACGATGCCGGCGGCGGCGACCTCATCACGCTCGGCACCGACCATCCGAGCTGGGGCGAGTTCTTCACGCCGTTCTCGGTCCACCGCGAGCTCCTGTCGCTCTCACGTGCCGGGATCCCGAACGCCGCCGTGCTGCGCATCGCGACGATCAACGGCGCACGCGCCATGGGACTCGGCGACCGGCTCGGATCGATCGAGGTCGGGAAGTGGGCCGACCTCGTGGTCGTCCGTGGCAATCCCCTGGCGGACATCCGCCGCACGCGCCAGCCCCGTCTCGTCGTCAAGGCGGGCCGCGTGTACCACCCGGACGCGCTGATGAAGGCGGTGGAGGGGAAGATCGGCCCCGCGAGCGCCGCCGACACCGCCGCCTGGGCGCCGACGCCCCCGGTGCGCCGCGGCGCGGCCGCCCCGGTCAGTACCCCACCGCCATCCCGTCCTTCCGCGGGTCACTCCCCGCCGCGTACCCCCGGGGAAGTCGCACGATCGCCTGCGCGCCACCGAAGACGATCGTCGGGCGCTCGATGATCACGTGCCCCATCGCCGTGAGCGCCGCGCGCACGTCGTCGCCGATCGGCGCCTCGAAGGCCACGCGCTGGCCGTCGTAGTGGCGGAAGCGTGGCGCGTCGATCGCCGCCTGCAGGTCCATGCCGAAGACGAAGTAGTTGAGCAGGAACTGCACGTGTCCCTGCGCCTGCACGCCGCCGCCCATGAGCCCGAAGCTCATGTACGGCTCGTCGCGTCCGTCCACCGTGCGGGTGACGAACCCGGGGATCAGCGTATGGAACGGCCGCTTGCCCGGCGCGGCGGTGTTCGGCAGGCCCGGCGTGAGCGTGAACCCGGCGCCGCGGTTGTGCAGCGCGAAGCCGGTGCCCGGCACCACGATCCCGGACCCGAAGTAGTCGTAGTTCGAGTTGATGAACGACACCATGTTCCCCTCGGCGTCGGCCACCGTGAGGTAGACCGTCTCGCTCTTCGTGCGCAGCGGTCCCGGATCCATGCGCGCCTGCGCCCGGGTCGGGTCGAGGTGGCTGCGCCGTTCGGCGATGAACTCGTCGCTGAGCATCTGCTCGGCGGGCATGTCGAGATGGTCCGCGTCGCCGACGAAGCGGTCGAGATCCGCGTAGGCGAGCTTCTTCGCCTCGATGAGGTGGTGCAGGTAAGCCGGCGAGTTGTGCCCCATCGCCTTTAGGTCGTACGGCTCGAGGATCCGCAGCATCTCCAGCGCCGCGATGCCCTGGTTGTTCGGCGGCAGCTCCCAGACGCGGTAGCCGTGGAACGGCACCGAGATGGGGGTGACCCAGTCGGGCGCGTTCCGGCGGAGGTCGTCGAGCGTGAGGAAGCCGCCCAGCGCGGCGAGCCGCGCGACGATGCGCTGGCCGATGGAGCCACCGTAGAAGGTCCCGATGCCGCTGTCGGCGATGACCTGGAGCGTGCGCGCATAGTCGGGATTCCGGAACCACTCGCCCGCCTTCGGCGCATGACCGCCCGGGAGAAAGGTCGCGGCGGCGGCCGAGTCGCGCTGGAGGAAGTCCGTCTGGTCCGCCCACTGCGCGGCGATGATCGGCGAGACGGGAAAGCCGTCGCGTGCGTAGGCGATCGCCGGCTGCAGCGCCTCCGCGAGCGTGCGCCGCCCGTACGTGCGCACGAGCAGCTCCCATCCTGCCAGGGCTCCGGGGACCGTCACCGACATGGCGCCCTGCTGCGATCCGGGTCGGAAGCCGCGCGCCTGGAGCGTCTCGCGCGTCATGAGCGAGCCCGCGCGTCCGCTCGCGTTCAGCGCGACGAGCTTCCGCTCCCTGGCCAGCCAGACGATCGCGAACATGTCGCCGCCGATGCCGGTCATGTGCGGCTCGGTGACGCTCAGCACGGCGGCCGCGGCGACGGCGGCGTCGATGGCGTTGCCGCCGTCGCGCAGGACCTGGAGGCCGGCGGTGGAGGCGAGTGGTTGGCTCGTCGCGACCATTCCGTGGGGGGCGTAGACCGTCGAACGGCCGGCCATGGAGGTCGGTCGCTGGGCCTGGAGCAGGTCGGGAGCGGCGAGAAGTCCGGCGACCGCGCCGGCGACCGCGATCAGGGGGATCCGGGACACGAGGGCTCCGGGAGCGTGGTGGGGAGCGCGGAAGGGTGGCGTCGCGAGCAACGGTCTCATCGCTCCACCCCCGGCGGCGTCACCGGCGGCAGCCCCGCCGCCCGTCGCCTGGCGTTGAATGCCTCCAGCTCCGTCGTCCGGAACGCCGTCCACCGCGCGAGCATCTCGCGCGCCCCTGCCCGCGCGGCGTCGCAGGCGGCGACCTGGCGCGCCGTGGGCGCGACGTCCGCCGCCTGCATGGCCATCGCGGCGGCGAGCAGCGCCCGGCTCGCCCCCTCGAGCGTGGGCGCGGCCGACGCCCCGCCCCTGCCCCGGAAGCCGCGCGCCGCCGGCTGCGGCGGCGGCGCCAGCGCCTCCAGCCGGCTCCGCAGCGAGTCCACCCCCGCGCCCTGCAGCTCCGCCAGCGCCGCCACCAGCGCGCGCGCCTGGTCGTACGCCGCGTGCAGCGCGACCGCGCCGTCGTACATCTCGCGCGTCAGCGCGGCCAGTTGCGCCAGGTCGGCGGCCGGGGTGGTGACGCGCGGGTCGAGGCGCAGGGTGAGCGGCTGCGTGTACGTCGCGCCGTCCACCGTCAGGCGCACCGTGTACGCGCCGGGCGGCGCCCACGGGGCGTCCACCGACGGGTAGGTGTGGTGCGGCACGGCGCCGGTCGCGCCCCCCTCGCCGCCGCGGCCGCGCTCGCCGACCGGGTCGAAGTGCAGGTCCCAGCTCGTGCGGTGCATCCCCGCGCGGGTGGAGATCCGCATCTGCGGCGCCGGCCAGTAGAGCGGGAGCGCGCAGTGCGGCGCGCGCGGGTCCTCCCGGCAGATGCGGTCGTAGCCTTCCGGGTCCAGCGCGGGATCGGGATCCAGCGCGGGATCGGTGCTGGCGTAGCGGCGCACCACGCGCCCGTCGGCGTCCAGGATCTCGAGCGTCACCGGGCCCCGCGCATCGGCCGCGAGGTAGTAGTCGATGATGCCGCCCGGGGGCGGGTTCTCGCCGGCCGGCACCTCCGGCGCCCACGGCGTCGGGTCGTTGGTGCCGGCGCGCACGCGCACCGCCGTCACCGGCGCGAAGAGATAGGCCTGACGCGCCGCCTCCGCCTTCGCCAGCTGCCGCAGCGGCGTGACGTCGTCCAGGATCCAGAAGCCGCGGCCGTGCGTGCCGGCCACCAGGTCCGCGCAGAGGCAGCCGCTGTCGTCCTTGACCTGGATGTCGCGCACGGAGACGGCGGGCATGTCGAGGCGCAGCGAGCGCCAGTGGTCGCCGTCGTCCAGCGAGAACCACACCTGCGTCTCGGTGGCCGCGTAGAGCAGCCCCGGCGTGCGCGGGTCCTCGCGGATGGAGTTGGCGACGGCGCCGCTGTCGATGCCGGCGTCGATCTCCGTCCACGTGCGGCCGCCGTCGTGCGTGCGCCAGAAGTGCGGGCGCATGTCGTCCAGCCGCATCGTATTGGCGGCGGCGTACGCCGTGCCGGCGTCGAAGTGCCCGGCCTCGATGTTGAAGATGCGCGTCCAGGGACGGATGGCGGGGGGCGTGACGTTGGCCCAGTGGCCGCCGCCGTCCGTGGTGACCTGGATGTTGCCGTCGTCGGTGCCCGCCCAGATCACGTCCACGTCGCGCGGCGACGCGGAGAGGGCGGTGATGGTGCCCAGCGGCTCCGGGGTCACGGTCGCGGCGTACTTCCCGGCATTGTCGGGCACATCCCACGTCTGCCGCGCGAGGTCGGGGCTGATGCGCGTCCAGCTGCGCCCGCGGTCGGTGGTCTTCCACACCACGTTGGAGGCGTAGAAGAGCAGGTCCGGGTCCACGGGGGACCACTGGATGGGCATCGTGCGCACGTTCCGGGCGTATGGCGAGCCGCGCCCGCCCATGTCCGGCCCCACCCGCGTCGTCTGGCCGGTAGTGCGGTCGTAGAGGGAGACGTCGCTGCGCATGCTGCCGTACACGTGGTCCGGGTTCCTCGGGTCCGGGGCGGCGATGCCGTACTCCTGGATGTTGACCGGATGCCAGTCGTGAAAGGTGATCTCGCCGTCCATCGAGCGGCTGGCCACGCAGGCGGAGCCGGCGTCCTGCTGCCCGCCGCAGACGCGGTACGGGAAGGCGTCGTCCGTCGTCACGTGGTACATGGCGGCGGTGGGCTGCGTGTACCAGTTGCTCCACGACACGCCGCGGTTGGCCGAGATGACCGCGCCCTGGTCGGCGACGGCGAGGATGATGTCCGGGTCGGTGGGGTTGATCCAGATCTTCTGGTAGTCGTCGCCCCCCGGCGCGCCGCGCACCGCGGACCACGTCGCGCCGCCGTCCGTGGTGCGCCACATGACGACGGTGGCGCTGTAGACGACGTTCGGGTCTTTGGGATCAACGGTGATCGTAGGCAGATCTCCGCCGCCGATGCGGGCGAGCGGGCGCGGATCCACGTGCGGCGTCGCCGCGCCCACGGGCCCGGCGGGCACGTCCACCGCCGTCCAGTGCTCGCCGGCGTCGCTCGACCGGTAGAAGCCGACGACGCCCGTGGTGCCGCCGTCGCGCCCCGCCCCGCCCCCGCCCCCCGCCGTGGCCGCGGCCGGCGTGCCGGCCACCATGGCGTAGATCACGCGCGGGTCGCTCGGCGCGATGGCGAGGTTGGCCTCGATGACGCTGGGCAGCCCCTGCGTCAACGGCTTCCAGGTGGTGCCGCCGTCGATGGACTTGAAGATGCCGTTGCCCGCGCCGCCGAACTCGGCCCCCTCGCGGAAGCCCTGCTGCTGCTGCCAGAGCGTGGCGTAGACGATATCAGGGTTGGACGGGTCGAGGCGGACGTCGTTGCCGCTCGTGTACGCGTCGCGGTAGAGCACCTTCTGGAAGCTCCGCCCGCCGTCGGTGGAGCGGAAGATCCCGCGCTCCTCGTTGGGCCCGTAGGGGTGGCCGAGCACCGCGACGAAGAGGCGGTCCGGATTGCGCGGGTCGACGGCGATGTTGGCGATCATCTGGCTGTCGTGCAGCCCCAGATGCGTCCACGTCTTCCCCGCGTCGGTGGACTTGTACATGCCGTCGCCGGTGGAGAGGTCCGGCCGGATGATCCCCGCGCCGCTGCCGACGTAGATGACGTTCGGGTCGGACGGGGCGACGGCGATGGCGCCGATGGAGCTCGTCGGCTGATCGTCGAAGAGCGGGTGCCAGGTGGAGCCGTAGTCGGTGGAGCGCCACACGCCGCCGTTGTCGAAGCCGACGTAGAAGACGTTGGGCTGCGAGGGCACGCCGTCGAGCGCGCGGGCGCGGCCGCCGCGCGTGGGCCCGATGGAGCGCCAGTGCATGTCGAGGCGGAGCTCCGACGTCGGCGTCGGCGCCTGCGCCGCGACGCGCGGCGGCGGTGCGAGCAGCAGCAGGCCGAGCGTCACGCTCGGCAGGGAGATCCGCACGGGGAACGCCTCCTCGAAGGACGTCAGGGAACCGGGGACGAGCGGGGAGCTGCTCGGTGAGTATAGCCGCGCGGGGGCGTTCGGCGAGTCACCCGGCGAAGCTGGCCGGCGGTACGGCGCGACGATCCTGCGGACGGGGGCGCGTGGGGGCGGAGCGGAGGACGGTGGAGTCTCGCGGCCGACGTCATCCGCCGCACCCACGCGGCGTCAGCGTGCAGCGATCCGCTGCCCCACGAACGCCACCGCATCGGCCAGGCGGCGACTGGCCGCGGCGTCCGCGTGGCCGGCCCCCACGACCGAGTGGAACTCGTGCGGCACGGCGCACTCGGTCAGCAGCCGATGCAGGAACAGCGCGCCGTCGTGAAGCCCGAACTCGTCCGCGTCGCCGCAGTCGACGTACACGCCGAGCCCGGCGGCCCGGATCCGGTCGAGGTTCGCGCGCAGGATGCCGTGGACGGAGTTGCTGCGGTAGGTCGCCTCGTCCTCGCCCATCGCCCGGTGGAGGTCCCCCAGCACCGACGGTCGATTGCGCTCGGGCACGTCGGCCGCCGCTTCGGCCGGGAAGATGGCGGGGCACAGCGCGGCGACCGCGACGTATCGCTCCGGCTCACGGAACGCGAGCTTCAACGCGCCGTAGCCGCCCATCGAGGACCCGATCACGGCACGGACGTCGCCGACGTCGAGCCGCCGGGCGACGACCTCCGGGAACTCGCTCGCGACGAGCGTCTCCCACCGAGGGCCGTCCGCCTGGTCGATGTAGAAGCCGCCGACGGTCGGCGTGGTCGCGCAGGCGACCACGGCCCGGGGCAGCTCGCCCCGGCTCCAGGCGGCCTCGTAGATGGGCCTCGCCGCCTCGAGCGACCGGGCCGCGGACGACATCGCGCCATGCAGGTGGAGGATCAGCGGCAGGCGCTCGCCGGGGCGAGCGTGGGCCGGGAGCAGGATCCGGTAATCCACGCGCGATCCGGTCGCGCGGGCAGCGAACGCTCCGGCGAGGAGGCTGCTGGCATCTTCTGACGTCATGTGCGACGGCTTCCGATTTCACGAGGGCTCGGTGGCGACTCGATGCCGGAGCCGCGCTGCGAGCGGACATGCTAGCGCGGCGCGGTGGGCGCCGCCATCCACCGCCCGCTCGTCAGCGGCACCGCTTCGTCAGCCGGCCGCGCCCCGGACGTCGTAGTGGAGACTCACGATGCCGCTGGGGGACACCTCCGACCGGGTCAACGCCAGCCGAGCACGTGGCGCCCCGGGCGCCACCAGCGGTACGCCGCGGCCGAGCAGGACGGGCATGACGGCCACCTCCACCCGGTCGACGACGCTCGCGGCGAGCAGGCTCGCACAGAGGCTCCCGCCGCCGAACAGCCAGATGTCGCGGCCCGGCTCGGCGCGCAGCGCCGCGACGGCGGCCCCGGCGTCCCCGCGCACCACCGTGACGGCCGGATGCGCGGCCGCGTCGAGCGTCCGCGAGAAGACGCACACGCGCCAGCCCGCCGGCCAGGCCGGGGCGCCCGGCTGTCGCGTCAGCTCGTACGTGCGGCGCCCGAGCAGGACGGTGTCGATGCCGGCGTACAGCGAGGCGAAGTCCGCGGCCGGATCAGGGACGATCCAGTCGATCTCCCCATTCGGCCCGGCGATGTAGCCGTCGAGGCTCGCCGCCACCCGATATCGCACCCGCCGCATGCGGAGATCTCCGGTGAAGGGTGGGCCAGGTCAACGCCCGAGTGCAGCTGTGATGCGGCCCACTCGGAGCCATGGATCCCGTACGACCCCTGGGCCGCGTCGTCAGCTGCCACGACCCATCAGGCCGCTGCGTGGCTGCGGCGGCTCGCCCGGTTGCGGGCCATATGACGGCCAGCCTGACGCGCGCCACGGCACATCCTGGTCCCGACGAGCCATGTCGAAGCCGGGGCACCCGGCGCGCCAAAGCACGTTCAGGTGATTCTCGTGCGATCGCGGCCTAACGCCAGAGTTCACCTGCGGGGCCTCGACTCACCAGGCGAGCCGCGGGTATGCTCCGCGGCCGGGGCTCGCCAGGCGCACAACCCGCTGCGTGCGGCCCCGCCAGGTGCACCGCGGCGTCAGCTCGCGGGCGCGCCATGCTGTCGAACGAAAGCGGCGACTCCGGCCGGCATGGGACCCTCCATGTCAGGTACGAAGCTGAGGATCTCGGCCACCAGCATCGCGAGTGCCTCCGGCTGCAGACGGGGGCTCTCCGGCGGCACGGTCGCCAGTAAGCGGAGGAAGTCGGCCATGTCGTGCCACGAGCGCGACGCCGTGTTCCAGCCGCCCTCGGCCTCCAGGCGTGCGCTCGCTGCGGGCCAGCACGCCCCGCAGTACCGTCGCACGTCCGATGCTTAGTCCCGTGACGCGGTGGCGCGCCGCGCCCGTGCCACGGTCCCGAGCGTGCCGCACGCGGTACACACGCCATCCGGTTCTCGTGGCGACGGCTCGTCGTCCAGCGGTGACCATCGGCTGCTCGCGCTCATGCTCCCTCCCGTCGACAACGTCCTGCTGCGAGCTAACGCCCAGGTTCGCCTGCGGGGACCTACACCGCCGGGTGCCCGGCCGGTCGCTCCGCGGTACGCGCTTCGTCGGGCGTGAACAACGATGCGTGACGGCCCGTCAGGTGCAATGCCTCGTTAGGTGGCGCTCGTGCGATGCTGCCTATCGCGACCCGACCATGGGCACGAAGCGTACATCGGGGAGCCCCTCGAAGTCACTGTCCTGTGTCCATACCGTCCCGCCCACCGCCCGCGCCGTTGCGTACACGATGCTGTCGGCCAGTGGCAACCGGTGATCCAGCCCAACCCGCGCCGCACTCAGCGCCAGGGATGCGTCGAGTTCGACCACCTGCCCCTGCTGCATCAGCGCGACGGCCTGCAGTGCATCCCCGTCCCCGCGCTGTCGCGCCACGACCTTGAACACCTCGAGGAGGCAGACGGCCGGCACGACGAGCAGCCGCGTCTCCTCGATCGCCGGCGCGAACTCCGTGGCGCTCGGCTCGTCCGCGAAGTAGGCGAGCCAGGCCGAGGAGTCCACCACGTTCGGGCGAGCCCGCGTCACCACGGCACCGCGCTCCCCTGACCCGCTCGGGCGTCAGCCCCGATCGGCATCGCGCGCCACGGTGGTATCGATCCCCTTCAGGAAGCCCCGGAGCGCCTTGGCAGGCCGGAGCGGGATCAGCTCGACCCGCCCCTCGTAGACGAGCGCCTGTACCTTCTGCCCGGGGCTGAGGCCGAGGCGCTCGCGGACGGTGCGGGGAATGACGACCTGGAACTTGGGCGAGATCGTGACGACGTCCACGGAGCCTCCATCGATGCGGGGTGCGTCATACGCAATCTGCATCGATGCAATACCTGGCGCCAGTGCGCGCCAGGCAACGCCAGAGTTAAGCTGCGGCCGGATTCCAACCACCGCGGGCGCGGAGCGCGCGCTTCCGAAGCCCGGCCGTCAGCTTCACCGACACGTTAGATGGCGCGTCCGCTGATCTCGACCAGCGGCTCGCCGGCGGTCAGCAACGCAGCGACACGCGGCCAGGCCTCAGCGAGGATCGCGCGGAGAGCGGCGTTCGTCGTGTTGCCGCACGTCAGCCACACGATCTGCGGCGGTGGACCGTGGCGCGAGATGAGGTCGACGAAGTCGCTGTCTTTCGTCACGAAGACCGCCCCGGCGGCGCGCGCCGCAGCGAAGATCGCCGCGTCCTCGGCGTCTCGCAGGCCGAGCTCCCGCAGCGGCGCCGCCTCGACGCCGAACGTCGCGCGCAGCCGCGGCGCGAGCGCCGGCGAGAGGTGGGCGTCGGTCCAGACGACCACGGCGGGCGGCGCCCGGCGCTACGCGGCGAGGACGGGGTGGTCGAGTCGCCGGCTGGCGAACCGGAGGCATGCCGTGACGTCCGCCGCCTCGAGGTCCGGGAGCTCCTCGACGACCTGCTCGGCGGAGAGCCCCGCCGCGAGCAAGTCGAGCACGTCAACCACCCGGATCCGCATCCCGCGTACGCAGGGGCGGCCCCCGCACTGGTCGGGGTTCACGGTGATCCGGTCCATCAGCTCGACAGTCTGGCCCATGGCGCGCTCGCAGGAGGAGGGTCTCCCGGAAAGATAACGCCCACAACGGCTTGCGTCACCCAGGGCGTGTGCGCCATCTAACGCTCAAGTTCAGCTGCGAACCCCTAAGGGCGAAGCTACCCAACGACTCGATCGCGATGGTTGCGGGTGGCTGGATCTCGCCCCCGCTCGTTCGTCAGCTGCAACGCCACGTTAGGCGGCACCGCGGACCTATGGGGTACTCACGAGTGCGTACGAGACGAGTAGCCCGGAAGCGGCGGCGAGATACGCCAGCAGAGTCCCGATGTTCGCCGCTACTTTCCGCCAGCTGCCGCGTAGGCGCCATCCGTCAGTCAGATAGTAGGTCGCACCGCCAGCCGCGCCAGCGATGGCGCCAACGAGCAGTACTACTGCGAGCTCCAAAGCAGGAGGACGTTCTTGAGGCGGATTGAACAGCGGCAAGAACACCGTAAGAAAAACGATGTGCGCCACTCCTTGCAGCATCCTCGTGCGCAATGACGGCTTGCGAGAAGAGCTCTCTATGTCCATGCGTCGATGATGGTCATTGTGTCGCCTAACGCCAGAGTTAAGCTGCGAGGCGGACGCTCGCCAGGCGAGGGAAGACTCGTCGGGGCAGCGGTCCCACCATGCGTGCACATGTCAGCCCCAAGTGCCTCGTCAGCTTCAACAACTCGTTAGCTAGCGCTGTCGTGATGCAAGTCTTACACGTTGAGCGCCGGGAACCAGACGCCGCGGACGACCGCCGGGCCGATGTTTGGGAGTACGTGGTTCGGATCGAGTGTCGCAAGATCGATGTCCGGGACCGGTTCGCCAAGCGCGGCTACCGGAGCATATCGGGCCC
>DASTRO010000127.1:0-7487 GCA_035761165.1 Gemmatimonadaceae bacterium
CGCCCGGTCCGGCGCGCGGAGCCAGAGGGGCCGAGGAGCCCACCCCTAACCATTCCAGCCCTGGTGCACGGAGGGGTGAGTGCCGAGGAGCCCACCCCCAAGCATCCTCCCAGCTCCGGCGCACGGCGCCATAGACGCCACGCGGAGCGATCCGACGCATCCGGCTCCTCCGTCGCAGCCGCTCTCCTCATGAGCGTAGATGCCCGCCCACGGCAAACGGAGCCCCGGCGTACCAGGGAGCCGTGGCGGGTCGCGCCGAAGACGGATGGCGTGATCCGCGGCCCGGACGAGGGATCGCGCGGCACGTCTCTGGCACGATCGGTGGCGCCCACGCAGGTTGCGAGGGCACGCGCCGCCGCGTGGCGCGCCTGCCATCCCCGTCGAGCCGAGGTTCCGCATGCCGAAGACACCGTCCCCCGAGCCGTCGCGCGAGCCGGAGCGTCCGGCGGATCGAGTCGACGAGGCCAGCGAGGAGAGCTTTCCCGCAAGCGATCCGCCTGGGTGGGAGCCGCTCCGCTCCGGCACCCCGACGGAGCACGAGCGGGCCGGACGCGAGCCGGGGCGGGACGAGCCGGCCCCGGCGCCGCACCACGAGCGCGACGGGCGCGACGGGCGCGACGGGCGCGACGGGCGTGGCGGGGGCGGCGGGGGCCGGCGCTGACGCGGCGCGGCGTCAGGCCGCGGCGCGCTCGGTCGGCTCGATGCGGCCGGCGCGCCGCTGGTGCAGCGTGGTGAGGGCGAGCGTGCCGGCCGCCACGAGCAGCGTGCCGCCCACGGTCCACAGGCCCGGGCGCTCACCGAAGAAGAGCAGCCCCCACACGGCGGCGAACACCACCTGCAGGTAGCCCACCGCCGTCGCGCGTCCCGCCGGCTCGAGCTGCAGCCCCTTCGTCAGGTACACCTGCGCGATCTGGGTCGCGATGCCGACGCCGGCGAGCACCGCCCACTCGCGCGCCGTGGGCCAGACCCACACCGGCAGCACCAGTGGCAGGCCGAGCGGCACCGAGACGAGCGGGAAGTAGAAGACGACGACCAGCGGGTGCTCCGCCCGTCCCATGCTGCGCACCGTGACGTACGCGCTGGCGCTGCACAGCGCGCCGAGCAGCGCGATCGCCACCGCATGGAGCGGCAGCGCCACCGCGCCGCCGAAGAGCACCGACGGCCGCGCGACGAGCACCACGCCCGCCAGGCTCACCGCCGTCGCCGCCACCTCGCCCAGCGCGAGCCGCTCGCCCAGCAGGCCGGCGGCGAGCAGCGCGGTGAAGACGGGATTCATGTACTGCAGCACCGTCGCGTCGGCGATCGGCAGGTGCGTGAGGGCGTAGTAGAAGCAGAGCAGCGCGCAGAAGCCGAGGACGCCGCGCAGCACGAGCCGCCCGTGCCGCCGCCCCCACGGGGCCACGCCGGCGTGTCGCAGCATCGCCGCGCTCAGCACCAGCGTGACGACGGACCGCACGAGCACCACCTCCACCGTCGGCAGGTGGGCGCCGGCGATCTTCACGAGCAGGCTCATGACGCTGAACCAGAAGGCGCCGTAGGCCATGTAGCGGAGGCCCGGCGCCGGAAGGGACGATCGGTGCGACACGGTGGGTGAGGTCGGGAAATCGAGCGGCGAAACGGCCACGGCGGCCGCGGATCGATCCGCGGCCGCCGTGGCCGTTCCGCGCGGTGCCGTCAGTCGCCCGTCGGCACCTCTGCGGGAGTCGGCCCGACCGCGCCGGCCGGCGTGTGGCCGGTGAGCCAGGTCTTGAGCCGGTCGCCGCCGGTGTGCGCCAGCACGTACGTCACCGGGACCACGAAGAGCGTGAGCAGCGTCGAGACCGAGAGGCCGCCCACCACCGCGATCGCGAGCGGCTGCATCAGCTCCGAGCCGTCGCCGATGCCGAGCGCCAGCGGCAGCATGCCGAGCACCGTCGTCAGCGTCGTCATGAGGATCGGGCGCATGCGCACCGCGCCGGCGTCGATCGCCGCCTGGCGGATCGGGAGCCCGTGCTCCAGGCGGTACTCCTCGGCGTACTCCACCATCAGGATCGAGTTGTTCACCACGATCCCGGCGAGCAGGATGACGCCGAGGAGCACCGTCGCGCTGAGCGGCGTCTGCGTGAGCCAGAGCGCGATGCCCACCCCGACGAGCGAGAGCGGGATGGCGACGAGGATGACCAGCGGGTTGATGACGCTCTCGTACTGCACCGCCATCACGACGAAGACCAGGAAGACGGCGAGCACGACGACGATCGTCAGCTGCCGGTTGTTCTCCTGGATCGCCTCCGACTCGCCGCCGATGATCAGGCCGTAGCCGTCCGGCAGGTCGAGCGACGCCAGGCGGGCGCGGATCGAGTCGGTGACCGCGCCCACCGAGGCGACGTCGGTGATGACGTCGCCGCTGATGCGGATCTGGCGGTTCTGGTTCTCGCGGCGGATGTCGGTGGGGCCGAGCGCGGTGGTCACGTCGGCCACATCGCGCAGGTACACCGGCCGGCCGCCGGCGCGGCCCGGGAAGAGGGCCACGTCGCCGAGGTCCTCGGGGCTGGTGAAGCGGCCGCGCGGCAGCATCACGCGCACGTCGTACTCGTGGTTGCCCACCGCGTAGCGCGTGGCGACGGTGCCGTCGAGCGCGGTGCGGAGCGTCTGCCCGACGGTGGCCACGTCGAGCCCCAGGTAGCCGGCCCGCTCGCGGTCGAGGCGGATGGCGAGCGTGGGGCTCGCCTCCTCGGTGGAGGCCTCCATGTTCTCCAGCCCGGGCACGCCCTTCACGCGCTGCGCCACCTCCTGGCTCAGCCGCTGCAGCTCGGCCAGGTCGTCGCCCTGGATGGCGACGCTGACGTCGGAGCCGGAGCGGTTGGTGCGCAGGCCGCGGATGCGCGGCGGGCGCACGCCGACGCGGGCGCCGGGGAAGCCGCGCGCGTCGATCTTGGCCTGCAGCTGCTGCACCCACTCGTCGGCGCTCAGGTCGCGCTCGTCGGGCGGCACGAGGCGGATGTCGAGCGAGCCGCGGCCCGCGCGGTTGGCGGTGGAGCCGCCGAAGAGGAAGCCGCCCGCGGTGGTGAAGACGCTCTGCACGTACGGCATGTCGTTCACCATCTGCTCGACCTCGAGCGTCAGCGCGTTCGTCTGCTCGGGGGTGCTCCCCGGCGGCAGCGAGACGAAGGCGCTCACGTTGCCGTCGTCCACCTGCGGGAGGAACTCGCTGCCGAGGTCCTTGGCCAGGTAGCCGGCCAGCGCGAGCATGCCGAACGAGCTGCCGAGGATCAGCGCGCGATGGCGCAGCGCGCCGGCCGCCGCGCGCCGGTAGCCGCGGCGCAGGCGGTCCATGCCGCGGTCGAAGGCGACGAAGGGGCGCATCCGGTCGATGTGACTGGAGAAGCGCACCTTGGCCATCTGCGCCGCGAACATCGGCACGAGCGTCAGCGCGGCGAAGAGCGAGGCGAGGATGGAGAAGGAGATGGTGAGGATCAGCTCGCGGAAGATGAGCGCCGAGAGCCCGGTGACGAGGAGGAAGGGCACCACCGCGGCGAGGTGCGTCATCGTGGACGCGGTGACGGCGCTGGTCACCTGGTTGGCGCCGGCGTGCGCGGCCTCCACCGGATCGTCGATCCCCTCCTCGTCCTTCTTCCGGAAGATGTTCTCCAGCATCACGATCGAGTTGTCCACCAGCATCCCGACGCCGAGCGCCAGGCCGCCGAGCGACATGATGTTGAGCGTCAGGCCGGAGAGCCCCATGAGGAGGAAGGTCGCCATGATGGCGATCGGGATGGCGAGCCCGATGACGACCGTCTTGCGGAGGGACTGCAGGAAGACGAGCACGACGATCATGGCGAGGATGGCGCCGATGAGGGCCGCGTCGCGCACCGAGTTCACCGAGCTGCGGATGAACCCGGCCTGGTTCTGGATGACCTCGTACTCGATGTCGTCCGGGATGAAGTTGTCGCGCGAGAGCTGCTCGAGCCGCGCCGCCGCCGCGTCGGCCGCCTCCACGGTGTTGCCGTCGGGCTGCTTGCGGATGGAGACCTTGATGGCCGGCACGCCGTTGAGCCGCGCCCAGAGGCGCTGCTCCTGGTGCGTGTCCTCCACCGTCGCCACCTCGGTGAGCGGCACGTGGCGGCCGCCGCCGACGTCGAGCAGCACGTTGCGGATGTCGGCCACGGTGCGGAAGCGCCCGGCCGTCTTCCCCACCACCTCCTGCTCCGGCCCGCTGATGCGGCCGGCGGCGACGTCCTGGTTCTGGTTGCGCAGCGCGCTGATGATCTCGGAGACGGTGATGCCGTAGGACTGCAGCCGCTCCTGGTCGAGCGTCACCTGCACCTCGCGCGTCAGCCCGCCCGAGATGTCGATCGAGGCGACGCCGGGGACGGTGAGGAGCTGCGGGCGCAGGCGGTCCTCGATCCACGAGCGCAGCGACACCAGGTCGCGCGTGGGCGAGGAGAAGGCGACCTCGAAGACGGGGCTCTGCGTCGGATCGGACTTGCTGATCGTCGGCGGGTTGGCCTCCTCGGGGAGCTGCGAGCGCGCGCGGTTCAGGTTGGACGACGCGTTCTGCAGCGCGATGTCGATGTCGGTGCCGTAGGTGAACGACAGGTTGACGCTGACGTTCCCCTCCTGGATCTGCGTCTCGATCTGCTCGAGCCCCTCGGTGGTGGCCAGCGCTGCCTCGAGCGGCTTGGCCACCGTCTCCTCCATCACCCCCGGCTCCACGCCGGGGTTGCTGACGCCGACGCGGATCTGCGGGTAGACGATCTTGGGCAGCAGGTCGAGCGGCAGGCGCGTGATGAAGAGCGCGCCCAACACGAGGATCACCGACGTCAGCGTCAGCGTGCCGATCGGCCGCCGGATGGCCCAGCTGGCGACGCCCGTCCAGCGCCGCTCGCCCGTTTCCTGCTCCCTGGTGCCTGCTCCCTGCTCCTCGTCGCGCATCACTTCACCCCCACCGCCGCGCTGACGGCGGCGCCGATGGTGTCGCGCAGCGGCGCGTCGGCCGGCGGCCGCACGCTGCTGCGCGCGTCGACGACGCGCACCTGGGCGCCGTCGCGCAGGTTGGTGTTGCCGGCCACGACCACCGAGTCACCGACGGTGAGGCCGGTGGTGATCTCCACCTGGCCCTCGTACGTGCTGCCGCGCCGCACGGGGCGCAGCGCGGCGCGGCCGTCGCGCACCACGTAGACCACCGGGCCGCGCGTGTTCTCGAGCACCGCGGCCGACGGCACCAGCAGCACGCCGGTGCGCGGGTCGAGCCGGAAGGTGACGCGCGCCAGGAAGCCGGGGCGCGCCTGCCGCGCGGCGGGACCGCCCAGCTCCACCTCCACCGGCACGAGCCGCGTGATGCTGTCGGCGGCCGGGAAGATGCGGCGGATGCGTCCCTGGAAGCTCCGCCCCTCCAGTGCGTCGAGCGAGACGTCCACCATGTCCCCCTCGCGCAGCGCGGTGACGTCCAGCTCCGAGACGGGCACGCGCACGATCAGGGTGGAGACGTCACCGATGGTGAACAGCCGCTGCTGCGGCGAGGTGATGTCGCCGGCCTCCACGCGCCGCTCGAGGATCACGCCGCTCACCGGCGCGCGCACGGTGGCGTAGTCGAGCCGGGTGCGGAGCTGGTCGCGGGTGGCGCGCGCGGCGGCCAGCGCCGCCTGGTCGCGCTCGTACTCCATGGCGGTGATGATCCGCTGCCGCCAGAGCTGCTCGGAGCGCTGCGCCGTGCTCTCCGCCACCTCCAGCGCCGCCTCGGCGCTGGTGAGCTGGGCGGCGATCTCGGGGGCGTCGATGCGCGCCAGCACGGCGCCCTCGGCCACGTAGTCCCCCTCGCGTGCGCCCACCAGCTGCACGGCGCCGGAGAGCTGGCTGTTCACGCCGATGGTGCGCAGCGGCTCCACGTTCCCGGTGGCCGAGACGGAGCGCGCGGCGGTGCCGAGCGCGGCGACGGCGACCTCCACGGGGATCACGCGGTCGCCGCGCGGGCCGCCCGGACCGCGCCCCTGCGGCGTCTGGCTCTCGCCGCGATTGCACGCGGCTGCGGCGACGGCCAGCCCGATCACCAGCCATCGCCGGACGGCGGGGTGCCGCGGGGCGGGGTGGGAGGCGCACTCCTGACTCGGTACGTTCATCTTTGGTGCTGATCTCTGAGGATGGTGGGCGGTCGCCGCCACGAACGCGACGCCGCCGGCCGACGGCCGGCGGTGCGGAGACGAGCGGGCCGCCCGATGGAAGCAGGGCGACCCGCGGCGACGCGCCTCTGGGAGGCTCGCACCAGTAACGCACGGGTGCGGGGCCGCGTTGAGCGTGCCAGGGCGCCGATGGCGCCCGGAATCCCGGCGCGCGGGACGACCGGCCCGACGGCCCCGCCAGGGGCTACGCCGGCCGACGACGCAGGTTCCGCCACATGGACGATCCGATGCCCACCACGTTGCCGAACCCGGGCGTGCGCTTCCCGCCCCCCTTCCTCTTCGCCGGCGGCTGGCTGACCGGCTGGCTGCTCCATCGCGCCTGGCCACTCCCGCTGGCCGCCGGGGCACCGCCGGGGCTGGAGGCGGCCGCCCTCACGCTGGGCGCCGCCGGGCTGGCGCTGGCCATGTGGGGGCTGCTGACCTTCGCCCGGGTGCGCACCGCCATCATCCCCCACCACCCGGCGCGCCGGCTGGTGGTGCGCGGTCCGTACCGCTTCACGCGCAACCCGATGTACGTCGGGCTGACGGCGCTCTACGTGGCACTGGCGCTGCTGGCGCGGAGCTGGTGGCCGCTGCTCCTCCTGCCGGCCGTGCTCGCGCTCCTGGTGGCGCTCGTCATCCGGCGTGAGGAGCGCTACCTGGCCAGCGCCTTCGGCGCCGAGTACGAGGCCTACCGGCGCCGGGTGCGGCGATGGCTCTGACAGCGGGCGCGAGCGACGCGCGCGGAGGCGCGGGCCTGCCGGACGCGACGGCACGGTCGTCGCGCGACCGGGCGGCCATGCATCCCGTCACCCGCCGGACCCGACCTGCCCACCGGCCGCCGCGTCGCGCCGCGCTGGCGTGGCTGCTCGCGGCGCTCTGCGCGTGCGGCCGGGCGGACGAGCCGCAGCACCGCGCCACCGACACGACACGCCCCGCCACCGCGCCCGCGGGAGCGACCGCCGCGGCGTCGGACGGCGATTCCACGCGGTGCGGGAGCGCCGCGCTGGCCCTCAGCCGCGTGGCCGCGGACGCCGGCGCCGGCAGTCGCAGCGTGACCTACGCCCTGACCAACGTCGGGGCGCACGCCTGCACGCTGGCCGGGCACCCCGGGCTGGTGCTCGCCGACGCCGCCGGCCGGCCGCTCCCCGGCGTGCGCTACGACGCGATCCCTGCTCCGGACGGCAGTCCCGGGGCCGGGGAGCCCGCCCCCCCGGTGACGCTGGCGCCGGGGGAGCAGGCCACCTTCACCATCCTCTTCACCGGCATCGCCGCCAGCACCTGCCCTGCGCGGACGCGGCGTCGGTCCGCGTCGCCCCGCCCGGTACCAGGCCCACCCCGTCGTCCGGCGTG
>DASTRO010000128.1:0-84622 GCA_035761165.1 Gemmatimonadaceae bacterium
GACGTCCAACCCGACGATCTTCGAGAAGGCGCTCGCCGAGGGGCACGAGTACGACGCCCAGCTGGCGGGCATGGAGCCGGGGCGCACGCCGTGGCAGGTGTTCGAGGCCATCGCCGTGGACGACGTGCGTCGCGCCTGCGACATCTTCCGGCCCGTCTACGACCGCACCGAGGGCGGCGACGGCTTCGTCTCACTCGAGGTCTCGCCGGGGGTGGCCAACGATGCCGAGGGCACGGTCGTCGAGGCGCGCCGACTCTGGGCGGAGGTGGACCGGCCCAACGTCATGATCAAGGTGCCGGGCACCGTGGCCGGCGCGGCCGCCGTGCGGCAGCTGATCGAGGACGGCGTGAACGTCAACATCACGCTGCTCTTCTCGATCGAGGCGCACCGGCGCGTCATCGACGCGTACCTCGCCGCGCTCGAGGCGCGCATCGCCGCCGGCCGGCCGGTGGACCACATCGCCTCGGTCGCCAGCTTCTTCGTCAGCCGCGTGGACACGGAGGTGGACAAGCGGCTGGACGCGATCATCGCCCGAGGGGGCGACGAAGCGGAGCAGGCCGCGGCGCTGAAGGGGCACGCAGCGATCGCCAACGCCAAGCACGCCTACCGTCTCTTCCGCTCCATGTTCTCGGGAGCCCGGTGGGAGGCGCTGCGGGCCCGCGGCGCGCAGCCGCAACGGCCACTCTGGGCGAGCACCAGCACCAAGAACCCCGCTTACCGCGACGTCATGTACGTGGAGCAGCTCATCGGACCGCACACGGTGAACACGCTCCCGCCGGCGACGCTCGAGGCCTTCCGCGATCACGGCGAGGTGGCCCGGACGGTGGACCACGACGTCGAGGCGGCCACCCGCGACCTGGCGCACCTCGAGGCGCTCGGCGTCTCGCTGGCCGACGTCACCGACAAGCTGCTCGTGGACGGCCTGGCGAGCTTCCAGAAGTCGTTCGACTCGCTGCTGGCGGGCCTCGAGCGGAAGCTGGCCGGCATGGCGGTGGCCACGAGCAAGTGACTGGCCTGAGCGGCGGCGCTGCGGCGCGTGCCGCTCAGAGCTGCGCCGTGCTGCGCGTGACGACGAGCGCGTACGGCGCCGTCCAGCGCGGCAGCCGCTGCAGCAGCGCCGCCGCGGCCGGGCTCGGGCCGCGCCGGTAGGCCGTCGCCTCGAGCACCACCGGCGCCGCATCGGGCAGGCTGATGGTGATCTGCCAGCCGCCATCGGGCGCGGCCACGAACGAGGCGCGGCGCGATGCCGGGGCGCTGTCCGCCGCGATCCCCTCGATCCGCCAGCGCGCGGCTCGACCCACCGGCAGGGTGAGCCGCGCCGCGTAGGCCCCGGCCAGCTCCAGTCGCACGTCCACCTCGCGCCCGCCCCCGGCCAGCCGCCGCTCGCCCAGGAGGGTGATGCGCGGCGGTGGAGCCGGCGGCGGCGGGGCAGGGTAGACGAACGCCCCGTCGCTCCGCGCCGCGTCATCGGTCAGTCCGGCCGCGGCGATGGCCCGCGCCGGCCCCACGAAGTCCAGCGCGTCCACCACCAGCTGCGACGTGCCGGCGCCGCCGTCGTGCACCACGACGAGCCGCTGCGGGCGCGTCGGCGTGTACGGAAAGGCGAGCCAGATGGTGGCCAGCCCCACGATCGACACCCCCAGCGCGGCGAGCGTCGGGAGCCCCAGCCGCTCGCCGCGCTGCAGCGTCGTCACCGGGGCGGTCAGCAGCACCACCGTCGACACGGCGACGATGGCCGCGAGCACCAGGTCGAAGGGGATCTGCGTCGGGAAGCGCCCGGCGACCGGCACGAACAGCGCCACCAGCAGCACCGCCGTCTGCAGCGTGAGCAGCGCGCCCGGCACGATTCCGATCAGCGCGCCTAACACTCGCCGTCCCCGCCCCGGGCCGGTGGCGAGCGTGAGCCCGAACGCGCCGCCGAGCACCCACCAGGCCAGGAGGAAGCTGGAGCCGACCCCCGCCGCCGTGCCCACGGCGAGCAGCGCCAGGTGAAGGAGCAGCGCGCCGCTCCAGGCGGCGATCCAGCGGGCCTCGCCATCCAGCGCGGCCATGCCGCGCCGGCGCGCCAGCCACCACTGGCCCAGCAGCAGCACGGTGGCCGCGGTGCCGCCATAGCCCAGCGCGGCGCGCAGCGGATGCGCGAACCAGCCGTGGGCGCGCCCCAGCAGGTACGGCCCCACCGCCGCGACGCCGACCGTCGCGGCCACCGCCAGCACCGCGGCGAGCAGGGAAGCGGCGAGCGCCGCGGCCACGTCCGTCGCCCGCACACCGCTCCGCCGCACCGCGGGCGGGAGCGCGAGGAGCAGCGCGAGCGCCGCCAGGATCGCCACCACTCGCGCCACACGTGCCGGGTACGCCAGCATGACCGTGCCCAGCACGTCGTAGTAGACGCTGCGTGCGTCGTCGTCACCGGCCGGGAGCGGCCGGGACGCCAGGGCGCGCACCAGCGCCAGGGCGTCGGCGCCCATGTGCTGTACGCTGCCCGGTGCGATCGCCGCCGCACGGTCCAGCGGGGTGTGGTAGGCGTAGCCGCCGCGGTAGAAGGCGATGTCCACGCCGCGCAGGTCGCCGCCGCGCGTGTACACCTCGAAGTCGGTGGCCGACGGCACGAGGCCGGACTGGAAGATGTCCTGGCCGACCACCGAGCCGTACGGATGCGGCACGCTGGCCGCGTAGCGACGCGCCAGCCACGCGTTGCCGGGACCCACCTGGAAGAGGATCGCCTTCCCGCGGTTCCCCGCGCTCTCCAGGTTCACGAAGGCGCGCACGTCGCGGCTCCACGGGTGCCGGAGGAAGCCGTCGGCGCCGAGCAGCCCCTGCTCCTCGCCATCGTTGAGGTTGAGCACCACGCTGTGCGCCAGCGTGGGCCCGGCGGCCAGCGCGCGCGCGACCTCGAGCGATGCCGCGACGGCCACCGCGTCGTCGGCCGCACCGACGCTCGCCGCCGGCGAGTCGTAGTGCGCGGCGAGCAGCACCGCCTGGCGCGAGCGCCCCGGGATCCGCGCCAGCACGTTCCGCACGCGATACGCCGTCGGCCCGTTGCTGGTGGCGCGAACGCCCACCACGTCCTGCACCGCCACCTCGACGCCGGGGAGCGCGCGCAGCCGCGCCACGAGATAGTCGCGCGCGCGCGCCGAGGCCGGGCTCCCCGGCAGGCGATGCCCCAGCGTGTCGGCCAGGTAGGCGAGCGCGGGCCACGCCCGCGCGGCCGAGAAGGTGTCGGCGGGCGCGCGCGCCGGCCGCGGCGCCGGCAGCCGTTCGCTCCACGCGACCAGCGCCGCGAGCAGCGCCGCGACCACCACCGCGCCCGCCCAGACGCCCAGCGTCGCCCTCCAGGCGAGCGGTCGTCGTGGCGGAATGCGCTGATAGCGTGGCATGGGGGAAAGTACGGGGAGCAGGCACCTGAGACCAGGCACCAGGCACGAGGGACCAAGCACCAGGCACCACGCACCACGCACCAGGAACCAGGAACCAGGCACCAGGAACCAGGGAACGCCGCGGGCCGCGGTCCCTCGCGCCTGGAGCGTGAATGCCGGTGCCTGGTGCCTGGTCCCTCGTGCCTGCCGTTCGCCGTTCGCTTGCCCCGCTCCGCCCGGTCTGGCTACATATCGCCCATCGTCCCACAGCCACCGACCGTGTCCACGACTCCGCTGCCCCGCACCAAGATCGTCTGCACCCTCGGCCCCGCCTCGTCGTCGCGTGACGTCATCCGCGATCTCATGGAGGCGGGGCTCGACGTCGCCCGCGTCAACTTCTCCCACGGCACCCACGAGCAGCACGCACGCACGGTGCAGCTCGTGCGCGAGGTGGCCGACGAGCTCGGCCGGCCGGTGGCGATCCTCGGTGACCTGCAGGGCCCGCGCATCCGCATCGGCGATCTCGCCGAGCCGGTCATGCTGGAGCAGGGGCACGACCTCGTGCTCTGCCACGAGGGG
Organism: Gemmatimonadaceae bacterium; assembly: GCA_035761165.1. Lineage (GTDB taxonomy): Bacteria > Gemmatimonadota > Gemmatimonadetes > Gemmatimonadales > Gemmatimonadaceae > CALCHX01. Next base: position 3,936 of record DASTRO010000128.1, read on the forward strand.
GAGGAGCGTCCGGGCGAGGTGCCCGTGACCTACCACCTGGCCAACGACGTCCACCCTGGCGACCGCATCCTCATCAACGACGGGCTGCTCGAGCTGGTCGTGCTCGACGTCGCGGCCCCGCGCGTCACCGCCCGCGTCGTGCACGGAGGACAGCTCACCAGCCACAAGGGGATGAACCTTCCCGGCGTCCACGTCTCCGCGCCGTCCATCACCGACAAGGACCGCGCCGACGTGCAGTTCGCCATCGACCACGACCTCGACTACCTCGCCCTCAGCTTCGTGCGCCGCGGCGAGGATGTCGAGCAGCTGCGCGCCATGCTCCCCAGGGGGCTGCTCGTCGTCGCCAAGATCGAGAAGGACAGCGCGCTCGAGAACATCGGCGAGATCCTGCGCGCCACCGACGCCGTCATGGTCGCGCGCGGCGACCTCGGCGTGGAGCTCCCCTTCGAGCAGGTGCCGATCGCGCAGAAGCGGATCATCGCGCGCGCCATGGAGGCGGGCCGGCCGGTGATCACGGCCACGCAGATGCTCGAGTCGATGATCACGCATCCGCGTCCCACCCGCGCCGAGGCGAGCGACGTCGCCAACGCCATCCTCGACGGCACCGACGCCGTCATGCTCTCCGCCGAGACGGCGGCCGGCGCCTTCCCGCGCCTCGCCGTGCAGGCCATGCGCCGCATCATCCTGGAGCTCGAGCACCACCCGATGCCGCTGATGCGCGACGAGCGCCGCCCCGTGAGCGGCTCGGCCAGCACCGAGGAGACGATCGCCGCCGCCGTCGCGGCCGCCGTGCGGATGGTCTCCTCGCCGGTGGCGGTGGTCTTCACGAAGAGCGGCTTCAGCGCGCGCGTCGTGGCTGCGCGGCGCCCGGGCGTGCCGATCCTCGCCCTCACCGACGTCCCCCGCACCTACCGCCAGCTGGCGCTCGTCTGGGGCGCCATCCCGGCGCTCGTGCCCCACTGCGACAGCTACACCGAGATGTGGACGCTGGCGCACGAGGAGGTGAAGCGACGCGGCCTCGCGCAGCCCGGCGACCGCGTCATCGTCACCGCCGGCCACCCCTTCGACACGCCCGGCACCACGAACCTGCTCAAGGTCGAGCTGGTGTGAAGCTCACCTTTCTCGGCACGGGGACGAGCTTCGGCATCCCGCAGATCGGCTGCCACTGCGAGGTCTGCCGCTCCGGCGACCCGCGCGACCGGCGCACGCGCACCGGCGCGGTGGTGGAGACCGACGGCGGCACGCGGCTGCTCATCGACACCCCGCCCGAGCTGCGGCTCCAGCTCGTCGCCGCCGGCATCGACCGTGTGGATGCGGTGCTCTACACCCACGAGCACGCCGACCACACGCACGGCATCGACGACCTGCGTGCCATCTCGCGCTACCGCGACTCCGCGCTCCCCGTCTACGGCGCGGCCGAGACGCTCGCCAGCCTGCAGCGGAAGTTCGGCTACGTCTTCGACGCCGACCAGCGCCCCATCCCCGGCACCCTGAAGCCCGAGGGGCGCCTGATCGCCCTCCGGCCGGGCGAGCCGACGCGCATCGGCGACGCCGAGGTGACGCCGGTGGTCGTGCCGCACGGCGACGTCGTCGTCTTCGCCTACCGCATCGGGCCCCTCGCCTACGTCACCGACGCCAAGACGGTGCCCCCCTCGGCACTGGCCTTGCTGCAGGGAGCCCGCGTGCTCGTGCTCAACGCGCTCTTCCGCACCGAGCATCCGACGCACCTCAGCATCCCCGAAGCCGTCGCCATGGCGCGGGCCATCGGCGCCGGCCGCACGTATCTCACGCATCTGACGCACGACAACCTTCACGCCGACCTCGAGGCCGAGCTGCCGCCGGGGATCATGCCGGCCTTCGACGGCCTCACCGTCCGCATCGACAGCACGCCATGACGATCCGCCTCGACTTCTCGAACATGATGGCCGCCGCGGTGGGCGGCGGCATCTCGGAGGAGATGTGGGAGGGCGCCGCCGAGCGCTTTCGCGAGGCACGCGCCACCGTCGCCGCGCAGCGGGCGGGCGGCGTGCTGGGCTTCCTCGACCTTCCCGGCGACGTCGCGCTCCACGACGCGGTGCGCCGCTTCGCCGCCCGGGCCGAGGGGCGGTACGCGGATGTCGTGGTCCTCGGCATCGGCGGCTCCGCGCTCGGGCCCATCGCGCTGCGCACCGCACTCTGCGCGCCGGGCTGGAACGCGCTGCCGGATGCGGCGCGCGGTGGACGGCCGCGCCTGCACGTGCTCGACAACGTCGACCCGCGCACCATCGGCGCGCTGCTCCAGCAGCTGGAGCTGCGCCGCACGCTCTTCGTCGTCACCTCCAAGTCGGGCGGCACGGCCGAGACGATGGCGCAGTTCCTCGTCGTCGCCGGCCGGCTGCACGAGGCCGGGCTCGCCCCACGCGACCACCTGGTCTTCGTCACCGACCCGGAGAAGGGCGCGCTGCGCGCGCTGGCACGGCAGGAGGGGATCCCGGCGCTCGACATCCCGCCCAACGTCGGCGGCCGCTTCAGCGTGCTCACGCCGGTCGGCCTCCTCCCCGCCGCGCTCCTCGGCCTCGACACGGCCGCGCTGCTCGCCGGCGCGGGCGACATGCGCGACCGCTGCGCCGGCGACGACCTCGCCGGCAACCCGGCCGGCGCCTACGCCGTGCTGCAGTGGCTCGCCGACGAGGAGCTGGGGAAGGGGATCCACGTCTTCATGCCGTACAGCGACGCGCTGCGCGACATGGCCGCCTGGTTCGTCCAGCTCTGGGCGGAGAGCCTCGGCAAGGTGGGCGGCGAGGGGGAGGGCGTGGGCCCGACGCCCATCGCCGCACTCGGCGCCACCGATCAGCACAGCCAGGTGCAGCTCTTCATGGAAGGGCCGGCCAACAAGACGGTGACGCTGGTGGCCGTGGCCGAGCCGGCGCACGACGTCGAGATCCCGCGACTGCACGGGGACGTGAAGGAGCTGGCTTACCTCGGCGGGCACTCGCTCTTCGAGCTGCTCGACGTGGAGCGCCGCGCCACCGCCGGCGCGCTGGCCCGCCGCGGCCGCCCGAACCTCACGCTCACCCTCGACCGGGTGGATGCCTGGCATCTCGGGGCGCTCTTCATGTTCCTGGAGATCGCCACCATCCACGCCGGCGCGCTCTATGGCGTGGACCCGCTGAACCAGCCGGGCGTGGAGCTGGGCAAGCAGTTCACCTATGCCATGCTCGGCCGCGGCGATGCCACCGCGGCCCGCGCGGAGTGGGAGAAGCTGCCGCACCCCGACCCGCGCTGGCAGCTCTGAGCGGCCGGAACCGGGGCTCCCGGCGCCGCCCGCGGGGGCGCTCTTGCCTCCGCCCTGCGCCCGGCCCACCTTGCTCGTCTTCGCGCCCACCGGGGGCGGCGGGCCCGCTCGGACGAGCCCGACGTCGCCGCGCCGGGCCCCGCAACTCACTCGCTCGCGCCGCTGGCCCGATGCCCCGCGGCGCCGTCAGAATGGGGGCTAGATGCTCGATCAGATGATGAAGGAATCGGCCCGCTTCGGGGCCGCCCTGGACGTCACCGACAGCGGCGTGGTCGTGAAGGACGAGGCGGCCATCGCCTCGCCGCTCATGGACGATCTGGTGAGGGATGCCGTCTTCGGCGACGAGGAGGCACGCGTCCGCGCACGGTGGCTGATCTGGGAGATCGGCCAGGCCGTCGGCGTGCGGGCCGCCTCCATCCACGAGCTCTACCTGGCCCGCGGCCGCGGCGAGGTGGCCGGCTTCACCGCCCCCGCCATCAACGTCCGCGGCCTCGCCTACGACACCGCGCGCGCCATCTTCCGCACCGCCCAGCGGCTGGACGCCGGCGCCTTCCTGCTCGAGATCGCCCGCTCCGAGATCGCCTACACCGACCAGCGCCCCGCCGAGTACGTGGCGGTGATGCTCGCCGCCGCGCTCCGTGAGGGCTATCGCGGTCCCGTCTTCATCCAGGGCGACCACTTCCAGGTGAACGCCAAGAAGTACTCGGCCGACCCCGCGGCCGAGGTGGAGGCGGTGAAGCAGCTGGCGCACGAGGCCATCGACGCCGGCTTCTACAACATCGACGTCGACACCTCCACCCTGGTCGATCTCGCGCACGACACGCTCGATGCGCAGCAGCGCCTCAACTACGAGGTCGGCGCCGAGATCACGCGCTTCATCCGCGATCTCGAGCCCGAGGGGGTCACCATCTCGGTGGGCGGCGAGATCGGCGAGGTGGGCACGCAGAACAGCACCGTCCCCGAGCTGCGCGCCTTCATGGACGGCTACAACCGCACGCTGGCCCGCGTCGCCCCGGGCGCGGCCGGGCTGTCCAAGATCAGCGTCCAGTCGGGCACCTCGCACGGCGGCGTCGTCCTGCCGGACGGCTCCATCGCCGACGTCAAGCTCGACTTCGACACGCTGCGCGACCTCTCGCGCGTGGCGCGCGAGGAGTACGGGCTGGCCGGCGCGGTGCAGCACGGCGCCTCCACGCTCCCCGACGGCGCGTTCAACAACTTCCCGAAGACCGAGACGGCCGAGATCCACCTCGCGACCAACTTCCAGAACATGCTCTACGATCACCTCCCCGAGGAGCTGCGGGACGAGATCTACGAGTGGCTGCGGGTGAACGCGAAGGAGGAGCGGAAGTCGACCGACACCGACGAGCAGTTCTTCTACAAGACCCGCAAGAAGGCCATCGGGCCCTTCAAGCGCGCGCTCTGGGAGATGCCGGAGGCGGTGCGCGAGCGTCTGGGCCGGGCCTACGACGAGAAGTTCGGCTTCCTCTTCGAGCAGCTCGGTGTGGCCGGGACGAAGAGCGCGGTGCTGCGGCACGTGCAGGCGCCCGAGCAGCATCGCCCCGTGCCGACCTCGGCCGCCCCGGTGGTGGCTGCCGCGCCCGACGATCCGGACGCCGGCGAGTGAGCCTGGGGTGAGCCGGGCATGACGGGCATCGATCGGTGTGACGACGGGGTGCCGATCGAGCGCCTCTGGCTCGGCACGCTCCACGCGCTCGGGCGGCCGCTCGCCCACGAGCTCCGGAACGCGCTGAACGGCGTCGCGGTGAACCTCGAGGTGGTGCGTGGACGCGCCGCCCGCCCCGAGGCGGCCGACGCCGGGGTGGCGCCCTTTGCCGACGCGGCTGCCGAGCAGCTCGAAGGGCTGACCGGGCTCACCGACGCGCTGCTCTCGCTGGTGCGCCCGGTGGCCGACCCGCCGGACGCCGCCCAGCTGCTCGTCCGGCTCGGCACGCTGCTCGGCGCCGTGGCCCGGGCGGACGGTGGCGCGCTGGCCGTCCGGGTCACGCCGGACGGCCAACCCGTGCGCACGGCGCTGCCCGGTGAGCCGCTCCGCACGCTGCTCGCCGGACTGCTGCTCGGCGCGCTGGAGCGGGGCACGGAGTTAGATTGCGACCTGGTTGGCGACGCCGCGCCGTGCCTGCGGCTTCGCCGTGCGAACGGTGCGCTCCCAGACGTCCCACCGGACGTCGCGGCGCTCGCCGAGCGGCTGCAGGTGCGGATCGACGGCCGCCCGGAGGGGTGGACGGTCGTCTTCCCCGCCGCCGGGTGAGACCCAGCGCCGATCCCTCGCTCCCATCACATCCATGAAGCACGCCAAGATCCTGATCGCGGACGACGAGCGGGCGATCGCCGACGGCCTCGGCGCCATCCTGTCCGACGAGGGCTACGACGTCGAGACGGTGGCCGACGGGCAGAAGGCCCTCGAGCGCCTGACGACCGACACCTTCGGCGTCGTCCTGGCCGATCTCAAGATGCCCAAGCTCGACGGGCTCGCCCTGCTCAAGGAGCTGCAGCAGCGCAGCGTGCCCACCGAGTCGATCATCGTCACCGGCCAGGCGACGGTGGACTCGGCGGTCGAGGCCATGCGCCAGGGCGCCTACGACTACATCGAGAAGCCGCTCACCGCCGAGAAGCTCAACCGCCTCAAGGCGCTCATCCCCAAGGCGCTCGACAAGTTCAACGTCCAGCAGAAGAACCGCGAGCTCGCCTCCAAGCTCGAGACGCTCACCCACTACGGCGAGCTCACCGGGCAGTCCGAGTCGATGCGCCACGTCTACCAGATGATCGACGCGGTCGCCCCGTCCACGGCGAGCGTGCTCATCCTCGGGGAGAGCGGCACCGGCAAGGAGCTGGTCGCGCGCGCCGTGCACGCCAAGAGCGAGCGCGCCCGCGGGCCCTTCATGGCCATCAACTGCGCCGCGCTCCCCAAAGACATCCTGGAGAACGAGCTGTTCGGGCACGAGAAGGGCGCCTTCACCGGCTCCACGAACGAGAAGCCGGGGCACTTCGAGATGGCCGACGGCGGCACGCTCTTCCTGGACGAGGTGGCCGAGATGCCGCCGGACATCCAGGTGAAGCTGCTCCGTGCCATCGAGACGCGCACCGTGCGCCGGCTCGGCGGCAAGAAGGAGATCTCCGTCGACATCCGCATCGTTGCCGCGACCAACAAGGACCTGCAGAAGGCCATCGCCGACAACGAGCTCCGCGAGGACCTCTACTACCGGCTGGCCGTCGTCGAGCTGCCGCTGCCGCCGCTGCGCGACCGGGCCGACGACCTGCGCCTGCTGGCCGAGGAGTTCCTGGCGCAGTTCGCCAAGAAGAACAACAAGCGCATCCACGCCTTCGACGACGCGGCCTGGGACTGGATCCTCTCCTACCACTGGCCGGGAAATGTGCGCGAGCTGAAGAACGCCGTGGAGCGCGCCGTCATCATGGCACGTGGCGACCGGATCATGGTGGACGACATCATGCCGCGGCACCTGCGGTTGGGCGGCGAGGTGGCCGGCGCGGTCACGATCCCCGTCGGCTCCACGCTGGCCGATGCGCGGCGGCAGCTGGTGCTGCGTACCTTCGCCTCCACGGGTGGTGATCACGGCCGGACGGCGCGCATCCTCGGCATCGCACCGGAGGATCTGGGACGCGAGCTGGAGCACTTCCTGCGGAGTGGACCGATCGGGGGGAACGGCAGTGGCGCGACCTCCATGCCGGCGTCGGGCGCGACCACGGGCGGTGCCGGCGCTGACAGCGCCAGTGACAGCGCGGACGGCACCGCGGGCGGCAGCACGGGTGACGAGGCCGGCGACGAGCCCCGTACCGGGAGCGGCACCGACGGCACCGACGGCACCATCGCGGCCGCCGGGAGCTCCCGGGCTCGCCGGTCGGCGCCCGCTGGCGCCGCCGCGCGCGGGGGCAGCAGGTCGACGAAGGGCAAGGGGCGCTGAGGGCGCCGAGGGGATCGAAGGCGCTGCGGGGGGCGCCGCCGGCGGGCGGCGTCCTGGCGGCGCGAACCGTGAGAGTGAATCCGAGGGAGATTGCCATGCGCGGGTACGAACTCGAGGACGCGGAACCGTTCGTCATCATCGAGAAGCACAGCGGCAGCCTGGGGTCGCTCTTCGTCGGCGTCGCCATCGGCGCCGGGCTGGCGCTGCTCTTCGCTCCCCAGTCCGGGCCCGAGACGCGGCGCGAGCTCACGCGCCAGGCCCGGCGCGCCCGCCAGCGCGCCGCCCGGCTGGCGGACGAGGTCACCTCGACCGTCTCCGACACCATCCAGCAGGCGCGCGATCAGGTGGAGGACCGGCTCGGCGCGGCCCGCCAGGCGGTGGACGTGCGCCGGCAGCAGGTCGCTCGCGCGGTGGAGGCCGGACGGGCCGCGGCGCAGCAGGCCCGTTCCGAGCTCGAGCGTCGCATCGCCGAAGGGAAGGCCGCGTACGAGGCGGGCGCGTCGGCGATGCGCACCCGTACGCCGGGCGAGCCGGAGGGAGGCGCCGGGCTGATCGTCCCCGGCACGGCCGAGGCGGGCGTCCTCGGCGCCGCCGACCGGCCGGTGACCGAGCCGGCCCGCGGGGCCGCGACCCGCCGCAACGCGGCCGGCGGCACCGGAGGCGGCGAGGGCTGAGCCCCGCCCCGCGGCCGGCCCGGCCGGGGCCGGCCGCCGCACGCCACCACGCACCCACGTGCCACAGCGCTCCCTCGTCGCGCGGCTCGGCTGGACGCTGCGCGATTACGCCAAGCGCGTCTGGGACAACAGCGGCGAGGACAACATCTTCTTCCTCGCGGGGGGGATCGCCTTCAACCTCCTCCTGGCCGCGGTTCCGTTCGTTCTCCTGCTCGCGGCCGGCATCGCGTCCTTCCTCGATCAGCCGTCGCGCGACGCGATCCACGTCATCTCCGAGATCCTCGACCGCCTCCTGCCGCCCGGCGTGACGCCCGGCGAGGGGCCGCTCGAGGAGCTGCTCGACGGGATCGTCGCCGCGCGTGGGCCGGTGAGCCTCTACAGCGCCATCCTCTTCATCTGGTTCAGCACGCGCCTCTTCGGCTCGCTGCGCAGCGTGCTCGCGGAAGTCTTCGACATCGAGACCGACCGCGGCATCATCGGCGGCAAGCTGTTCGACGTGAAGGTCACGGTGGTCTCCACCGTCCTCTTCACCGGCTACACGGTGGTGAACACGTACCTCGAGATCGCGCGCTCCCGCGGCGTCGCGGTGCTGATCGAGCTCGGCCTGCGCCGTGATTTCATGGGCTGGGTGCAGTACGCCACCGGGCGGCTCTTCGCCTTCCTCTTCATCGTCCTGCTCTTCTTCGCGCTGTACAAGGCGCTGCCCAATCGCCGCATCCGGTGGCGCACCGCGCTGCTCGCGGCGCTCTTCGCCGCCGTGCTCTTCGAGGCTGCCCGGAGCCTCTTCACGATCTACGTCGCGAACTTCAACCCGGGCTCGATCTACACGGGCACGCTCACCGCGCTCGTGGTCTTCGTCGTCTGGGTGTACTACGCCGCCATGCTCTTCATCCTCGGCGGCGAGGTGGCGCAGGTGCACGAGCTGCGGCGCGTGCGGCAGTTGCAGCGGGAGGTGTTCGAGTGACCGGCGCGGCGCACCGCGTGTGCCGTGCGTCACCGGCGCGGCGCGCGGAAACGTGCGTTGTCGCGCCGGGCGCGGCGGACTCTGCATCCTGGCCCGAAGGTTGCCTCCCTCCGGGGTGAACGACCACCCGGAGACCAGAATGCGCAAGCTCAGCACCCTCCTCGCCGCCGCTGCCATCGCGACCCTCGCCGCGTGCGGCGGTTCCGCCGAGGTGCCGAAGGATGTCGATGTCGACGCGGACGTGAAGACCGATACCGTGCCGCTGCCGGACGTCGACGTCGGCACCGATACCGCCAAGGTGACCGTGCCCGACGTCGACGTGAACATGGGCGGCACCGACACCACGCGTCGCGACACCACGCGGCCACCGCAGCCGTGATCGCACGCCGCGGTGCGCACCGGCCCCTGGGGCCGGTGCGCACCGCGGCCCCTCCTGCCACGCTGCCCGCCGGCCTTCCCGGCGGGCAGCGTGCGTGACGACCGTCGGGCCCGCGTCGCCTTCCATCGCCGGCGTGGCGCGATCATCTTGCGCGCCATGCGCATCGATCTGCGAAGTGACACGGTGACGCGGCCCACGGCCGCGATGCGGCGCGCCATGGCCGACGCGGAGGTCGGCGACGACGTGCTCGACGGCGACCCCACGGTGCTGCGCCTGCAGGAGCGCGTCTGCGAGCTGCTCGGCAAGGAGCGCGCGCTCTTCTTCCCCAGCGGGACGATGGCCAATCAGAGCGCGCTCTGGCTGCTCGGCCGGCGCGGCACCGAGGTGCTGCTCGACGCGAACGCGCACGTCATCCACTGGGAGGTGGCCGGCGCGGCGGCGCTCGCCGGGCTGCAGCCACGCCCCGTCGCCGGCGACGGACCCGTCATGGACGCCGCGGCGCTGCAGGCCGCCATCCGTCCGCGCTCGCCCCACGCACCGCGCGCCAGCCTGGTCTGCGTGGAGAACACGCATAACGGCGCTGGCGGCAAGGTCACCCCGCTCACCGAGCTGCGCGCCATCCGGGACGTGGCCACCCGGCACGAGCTTCCCGTGCACATGGACGGGGCGCGCCTCTGGAATGCGGCCGCCGCGAGCGGCACCGCGCTGGCTGACTTCGCCGCCTGTGCGGACACCGTGATGGTCAGCTTCTCGAAGGGGCTCGGCGCGCCGGTGGGCGCGGCGCTCGCCGGATCGGCCGCCGCCATGGCCGACGGGTGGGAGGTGCGGAAGCGCCTTGGCGGTGGGATGCGCCAGTCCGGGATCCTCGCCGCGGCGGCGCTCCACGCGCTGGAGCACCACCTCGCGCGGCTCCCCGAGGACCATGCGCACGCGCGCCTGCTCGGCGAGCGAGTGGACGGCGCGGGTGGCGCCCGTGTCGTGCCGCCCGATACCAACATCCTCATGATCGACCTGCCGGCGGGCCGCGATTCGGCCGCCGTCGCGCGCGCCGCGGCGGAGCAGGGGGTGCTCGTCAGCGTGTGGTCGCCCACGCGGCTGCGCGCCGTGACGCACCTGGATGCGTCGCGGGCGGACGTCGAGCGCGCCGGCGAGGTGCTGGCCCGCGCCCTGGAGGAGTGACCGGCGGTTGATTCCCCCGGACCGAGGGGGTTATCTTTCGGGTGCTCCAGGTCCCGGAGGGCGTGAGCCCGCTAACTCCGTCAGGACCCCGAAGGTAGCAGCGGCATGTGGTGTCTCACGTTGCTCCGTCAGACCTGGAGTATCGCGCGGGTGGTGAGCGAGCGAGGCCGGCGACGGCGGCTCGGCACCCCCGCGCGATCTGTTCCGGCGCCTTGAACCTGCGCCCTCCGCGCCCGACATTGAGAGCCCGGCCCCGCACTCCCCACGGGCCGGGCTCTCTCGCGTTCCCGCTGCCCGCTCCATGGCCCTCGCCCTCGCCCGCAAGTACCGGCCGCGCAACTTCGCCTCGGTCGCCGTCCAGTCGCACGTCTCCAATACGCTCAGGGGAGCGATCGCGCGCGGCCGCGTGGCCCAGGGCTACCTCCTCTGTGGTCCGCGCGGCACGGGGAAGACGACGCTCGCCCGCGTGCTCGCGATGGCGCTCAACTGCGAGCGACGGCACGCCGGCATCGACGCGGGGCTCGCCGCCGGCACCGCCGCAGGCGGGAGCGCCGACAACGTACCGGCGTCCGACGCGTCGCTCGCCCGCGACGCGGGGGAGCCCTGTGGCGAGTGCGCCTCCTGCCAGCGCATCTGGAGCGGCGCGGCCAGCCTGGACGTCGTCGAGATCGACGCCGCCTCCAATCGCGGTGTGGACGACGCCCGCGAGCTGCGCGAGCGCGCCATGTACGCCCCGTCCGCGGAGGACCGTTACAAGGTCTACATCGTGGACGAGGCGCACATGCTCACCCGCGAGGCCTGGAACGCGCTGCTCAAGGTGCTCGAGGAGCCGCCGCCGCGCGTCGTCTTCGTCTTCGCCACCACCGAGCCGCAGAAGATCGCGCAGACGGCCGCGCCGGTGATGAGCCGCCTGCAGCGCTTCGACCTGAAGCGCATCGGCCCGGCCGAGATCCGCGAGCGACTGGCCGCCGTGCTCGCCGCCGAGGGGGTGCCTGCGGAGCCGGATGCCCTCGCCATGATCGCGCGGGCCGCCGACGGTGGGCTGCGCGACGCGCTCAGCCTCACCGACCAGGTGCTCTCGCTCGGCGACGGCGGCGTCACCGCCGAACGTGTACGCGATGCCCTGGGCCTGGTGCCCGAGGACGAGTTCCTCGCCCTGCTCGACCTGGTGGCCGAGCGGCGGGCCGGCGACGTCTTCGGTGCCGTCGGCCGGCTCGTGGACGGCGGCGTCGACCTCGGGCTCTTCTTCACCGGCCTGGGCGACATCCTCCGCGCGCAGCTCGCCGTCGTCCTCGGCGGCGCCGCCGGCGACGTCTCCGAGCGGATGCTGGCCGAGCTTCAGGCACGCCGCGACCGGCTGGCCGCCGGCGACCTGCTGCGCATGCTCGCCGCGCTGGGAGAGCTGGAGCCGCGCTTCCGGCGCAGCGGGCAGCAGCAGCTCCTCCTCGAGACGCTCCTCGTGCGCTTCGCGCTGATGGATCGCGCCGTGGAGCTGGAAGCGGTGCTGCGCGAGCTGGGCGGGGGCTCGTCGTCGCCGCGCGGCGGCCCGGCGCGCCCCGTGGTGCCGCTCTCGCCCCCTTCGGCGGGCTCGACGTCCTCCCTGGCCGGCTCGGGGCCCGCGCCGCCGGCGGCGCCCGTGATCCCCGTGGCGCCTGTGACGCCCGTCGCGCGCGACGTCGCGCCGTCGGTCGGCTCCGCGGGGCGGCAGCCGACGCGCGCGGCGCGCGAGGTGGCGCCGCCATCGGTGCCCGCGTCCGAGGCGGCGGCGGGTGGCCCGCCGCCGTGGGACGGGCCCAAGCCATGGGAGGCGGGACCCGACGGCGGCGCGCGCGGCGCCACGGCCACCATCGTCCCGCCGCCGACCGCCACGTCGGCCCGTGCGGCGGCGCCCGATCTCAACCGGTTGGTCGAGCGGTGGGGCGAGGTCGTGGCCCGCGTGCGCGAGCAGGGGCGCGTCATGCTCGCCACGCTGCTCGGCGACACCCTGCCCGTCGCCGTCTCGGCGAGCGGCGTCGTCACCATCGAGGCGGAGGACGAGGCTGCGGCCACCGGCCTCGAGACCGGGCGCGACGACCTGCTCGCGGCGCTCGGGGCGATCTTTCCCGGCATTCAGCGGGTCGTGGTGCGCGGTAGCTCGGGCGCGGTGCGCCCGCCGCAGCGGCTCACCACCGAGGGGATCCGCGAGGAGCGACTCGGCAACCTGCGGCGGCGCGATCCGCAGCTCGCCGAGGCCGTGGACGCGCTCGATCTCGAGCTGCTCGACTGACGCGGCGCGCGGCCACGCGCCCTGCGCCCGGCGGCGCGTACCGTCCCCCGTGATGCGGCTCACGGCGCGCCGCGCGCCGCGCCTCGTGGCGCCCTGTCGCGTGCTTGCGGCCCGCGACGACTCCGGGGTAGGTTACGCCTCTACTTCCTGACCTCGTCGTCGAGCCATGGCTGACATCATGAAGATCCTGCAGCAGGCGCAACAGATGCAGGGGCGCCTGCAGGAAATCCAGGACGAGCTGTCCCAGAAGACCGTCGCCGGCAGCGCGGGCGGCGGCATGGTGACGGCCGAGGCGGACGGCAAGGGACAGATCCGGCGCATCAAGATCGACGCGACGGTCGTCGATCCGTCGGACGTCGAGATGCTCGAGGATCTCGTCCTCGTCGCCGTGAGCGACGCGCAGAAGAAGGCCGCCGCGCTCGCCCAGGAGGAGATGGGCAAGCTGACCGGCGGCCTGGACCTCCCGTTCAAGCTGCCCTTCTGACGTGTCGGCGATCGACGACCTGGCCGCGGAGTTCGCCAAGCTGCCGGGGATCGGTCGGAAGACGGCGCTGCGGTTGACCTATCACCTGCTGAAACAGTCGCCCGACCAGAGCCGCCGGCTGGCCGAGGCGCTGGTCACGCTGGCCGAGCGCGTGCGGCCGTGCGCGCGGTGCTTCAACCTCACCGAGCACGAGCTGTGCGACATCTGCCGGGACCCCCGGCGTGACCTCGGGGTGGTCTGCGCCGTCGAAGAAGCGTCGGACATCGGTGCCATCGAGCGGACGGGGGAGTTCCGGGGCCTCTACCACGTGCTGGGGGGGCGGCTGTCGCCCCTCGATGGCATCGGTCCGGAGGAGCTGACGATCCCGCAGCTGCTGCAGCGGGTCGACGCTGGCAACATTCGTGAAGTGATCATCGCCACCAATCCGAGCCTCGAAGGCGAGGCCACCGCCCTCTACGTACAGCGACAGCTCGTGCCCCATCGCGTCACCGTGACCCGCATCGCCCGCGGCCTCCCCGTGGGCGGTGACCTCGAATACGCCGACGGCGTGACCATCGCGCAGGCGCTCGCCGCGCGCCGGGAGATGGTGTGATGCGGTCCCGTCGCCACGATCCCCTCGATCCGCGGCTGGCGATCGCGCGCGCGCGCGTCACGCGGCGGCGCGGAGGACAGCGGCTGGCCGCGGTGGGCTTCCTCGGCGGGCTGGCGGCCGGCGTCATCCTCGCCAGCCAGCAGCTGCATCGGCATCGCCGCAACCTCTTCAGCCCGCGTCCCTACGAGCGCCTCGTCGCCCTCGCGGCGCTCCGCGCCCAGCCGTCGGTCGAGACGCTCCGTCTCCTGCACGACTACGTCGGGTGGGAGTCCCGGCCCACCCTCCGCCGTCGCGGCTTCCAGCTCCTGCGGCAGCTCGAGCGCACCTTCAGCTAGGACGTCCCGGCATGCCCGTAGGCTCAGCCAGCTGGTCGTTCACCCAGGACGACTTCGACGGCATCACGCAGACCCTCCAGCGGTTCCTCTACGACAGCAACGCGCGCTGCGCGCTGCTCGTGGACCGCACCGGCCAGCTCGTCGCCACCGTCGGCGAGCAGCCCACCTTCGACCCCACCGCGTTCGCGACGCTCACCGCCGCCGACTTCAGCGCCAACGACCAGCTGGCGCGCCTCATCGGCGAGAGCGACTTCAACACGCTCTTCCACCAGGGCGAGAAGGAGTCGATGTACCTCGCCGACGTCGCGCGGCGCGTCATCCTCGTCGTCCTCTTCGACAACCGCACCACGCTCGGCCTCGTGCGCCTGAAGATGAAGCAGGCCGTCGACGAGCTCGTGAAGCTCTTCGAGCGCGTCTTCGAGCGCGAGCGCGAGGCGCAGCTCACCCGGCCCAACATCCTGGCCGGCGCGGACGACGAGATCGACCGGCTGTTCCAGTAAGCGAGAGGAACTGCCATGTCGATGATCAACTACGCGTCCCGCGAGATCAACTGCAAGATCGTCTACTACGGCCCGGGGCTCGGCGGCAAGACCACGAACCTCGAGCACGTCTACGGCAAGGTCTCCCCCGAGACGCGCGGCAAGCTCATCTCCCTGGCCACGGAGACCGAGCGCACGCTCTTCTTCGACTTCCTGCCGGTGGACCTCGGCACGATCCGCGGCTTCCGCACGCGCTTCCATCTGTATACCGTGCCGGGGCAGGTGTACTACAACGCCAGCCGGAAGCTGATCCTGAAGGGCGTCGACGGCGTCGTCTTCGTCGCCGACTCCCAGATGGAGCGCATGGAGGCCAACGTCGAGGCGATGCAGAACCTGTACGACAACATGGCCGAGCACGGGTACGACATCACCCGCATGCCCTTCGTCGTCCAGTACAACAAGCGCGATCTGCCCAACGCGGCCTCGATCGCCGAGCTGCAGGAGGCGCTCAATCCCGGGTGGGAGGTGCTGGAGCCGGCGCGGCAGCGCGAGGTGCCGGACCCGCAGCGCCCGGGGGAGAAGCTCGTCTGGCAGCTCGAGACCGGGGAGTGGGTGGAGCGTGCCCCGCACTTCGAGGCGGTCGCCGTCTCCGGCGAGGGGGTCTTCGACACGCTCAAGGCCGTGAGCAAGCTCGTTCTCAAGTCGCTCGCCTGAACGCCCCGGGGGCCGCCGGCCCGTGAACCTTCCCAACGCGCTCACCGTCGGTCGCATCGCCGTCACGCCGCTGGTCGCGGCGCTCCCCTTCGTCGAGCGGTGGGAGTGGCGGCTCGTCGCGTTCGTGCTCTACATCCTGGCCGCCGTCACGGACTACTACGACGGCATGCTGGCGCGCCGTCGCAGCCAGATCACGCGCCTCGGCCAGCTCCTCGACCCGGCCGCCGACAAGCTGCTCCTCGTCGGCACCTTCGTGCCGATGCTGCTCGTCTCCGGCGCCGCCGCCCTGCCGTGGGGCGACACGACGGCGGCGGGCGCGGTGCTCGGCCCCGTGCCGCACGACCACGGCGAGGCGCTCCTCCCCTTCGTCACGCCGCTCGGCCGCTGGGGCCTCCCCTGGTGGATCTTCGCCATCGTCATCGGGCGCGAGGCGTTCATGACCATCTTCCGCCAGGCCGCCGCGCGCCGCGGCGTCGTCATCGCCGCGATCGGGCCCGCGAAGTGGAAGACGGGGTTCCAGTCCACCTGGGTGGGTGCCGCGTACTTCTGGTTCTTCGCCGCCACGCTCGCCGCGGAGCGCGGCTGGACCGCGCCCGCCTGGCGCTGGTTCGCCCACTTCAACGGCATCGTCGGCGTCGTCACGATGCTCGGTGCCACCTGGCTCACGCTCTACTCACTCGTCCTCTACCTGCGCCGCTTCGGCGGCATCTTCTGGGGGGCGCGCGCGCACGGCTGACCCCCCGCATGCAGATCGAGATCATCACCATCGGTGACGAGCTGCTGCTCGGCTTCACCATCGACACGAACGCCGCCCACCTGGCGCGCGAGCTGGCCGAGGAGGGCGTCGGCGTCGCCCGCCGCATGACGGTCGGCGACGAGGCGGCGGCGATCGCCACCGCGGTGCGCGAGGCGCTCGACCGTACCGGGGCCGTGATCACCACCGGCGGGCTCGGCCCCACGGCCGACGACCTCACGCGCGACGCCATCGCCGCGCTCTTCGGCCGCACCCTGCGGCGCGACGAGGCGATCGCCGAGCGCCTGCGCGGGTGGTGGCGCTCGCGCGGCCTGCCGGGCGAGATGCCGGAGAGCAACCTGGTGCAGACGCTGGTGCCGGAAGGCGCGCGCGTCCTCCCCAATCGCCACGGCACCGCCCCTGGGCTCTTCCTGGAGGACGAGCGGGGGCGCTGGGTGGCGATGCTGCCCGGCGTCCCGCGCGAGATGCGTGGGCTGCTCGCCGACGAGCTGCTGCCCATCATCCGCCAGCGCAAGGCCGGCGAGGGACGCGTCATCCGCTCGCGCACGCTGCGCACCACCGGCATCGGCGAGTCCGCGCTGGCCGACCGCCTGGGCAACCTGGACGTGGGCACGCTGGGCGTCGCCCTGGCGTACCTGCCGGGGGCGGAGGGTGTGGACCTGCGCCTCACCGTGCGCGGAGTGCCACCCACCGAGGCCGATGCCCGGCTGGAGGCTGCGGCAGCGCAGCTCCGCGCCGTCGTCGGCGATCGGATCTACGGCGAGGACCACGACGACCTGGCGTCCGTGGTCCTGGGCGCCTGCCGCACCCGCGGCTGGCGCCTCGCCGTGGCCGAGAGCTGCACCGGCGGCCTGCTCGGGGGTCGGCTCACGACGCCGGCCGGATCCAGCGACGTCTTCGAGGGAGGCGTCATCGCCTACGATAACCGGGTGAAGGTGGCGCTGTTGGGCGTCGACCCGGCGGTGCTCGCGGTGCAGGGTGCGGTGAGCGAGCCCGTCGCGCGCCAGATGGCCAGCGGCGTCCGCGAGCGCCTCGGCACCGACGTCGGCGTCGCCGTCACCGGCATCGCTGGCCCGACGGGTGGCACGCCCGAGAAACCCGTCGGCACCGTCTGGCTGGCGGTCGACGCGGCCGGCGCCACGCATGCCGCGCGCGTGCACCTGGTGGGTGATCGCGCCGAGATCCGCTGGCGGGCCGCACAGGGGGCGCTCGATCTGGTGCGCCGCGCCCTGGAGCGCACCGGCGGTCGTGACGTCAGCTGAGCGCGCCATCGCGGCGCGGTGCTCGCCGCGGCGCTGTCGCAGCGGCAGCCCGCAGGGGGCACGGGCGTTGCACCCACCGGCGGGCGCGTGGAGATTACCCGGAACATGCAGGCGCGGCCGGCGCATCGGACTCCGGCCCGCGCGACTCGCGGCGCCCGCGAGGACGACGCGCGCGACGCCCCGCCATTCCTCTCGATTCGAGTCGCATGAGAATGCCAGACGATGAGCCGTCGGGCGGCACGCCGTCCGCGGACCAGAGTGCCTACACGACCGAGGATGCCGTCCCGCCCGGCGGTCAGCCGCGGGGCGACGCCGCGCCCGGGGACGACGGCGTCGGTGAAGGGGCCGCCGCCGAGCCGGCCGGCGCTGCCGTGAACGACGCGTCAGGTGCCACCAGCCGCGAGCTCGAGGAGCAGCGCGACCGCTACCTGCGGCTCGCCGCCGAGTACGACAACTATCGCCGGCGCACGCTGCGCGAGCGGCAGGAGGCGGGCGCGCGCGCCCAGGCGGACCTCGTGCGCTCCTTCCTCGACGTCCTGGACGACCTGGACCGCTTCGCGCACGTGGACGCGGCTACCACGCCGTCGCAGACCATCGTCGACGGTGTCGCCATGGTGGAGCGCAAGCTCCTCAAGGCGCTCGGCGCCGTCGGGCTCGAGGTGGTGAACCCGGTCGACCAGCAGTTCGACCCGGCACTGCACGAGGCGCTGACGACGGTGGCGGCGGCCTCGCCCGAGGAGGACCACACCGTCGCCCAGGTCTACCAGCCGGGGTACGTCTTCGGCGGACAGCTGCTGCGCCCTGCGCGCGTGGTGGTCCGCCAGTGGAACGGCTGACCGCCCGCTGACCAGAGATGGCGCAGACCAAAGACTACTACGCCGTCCTCGGCGTCTCGGCGTCGGCGAGCGAGGACGAGATCAAGAAGCAGTACCGCCGTCTCGCCAAGAAGTACCACCCGGACGCCAACGCCAACGACCCCGCCGCGGCGGAGCGCTTCAAGGAGATCTCCGAGGCCTACAACGTCGTGGGCGATGCGGAGAAGCGGAAGCAGTACGACGAGATGCGCCGCCTCGGCGCGTTCGGCGGCTTCGCCGGCGCACGGCCCGGCGGGGCGCGCCCCGGCGCGGGCGGCGCCGGCACGTCGTACGGCGCGCCCGGGGGCGGCAGCTTCCGCTTCGAGGACATCGACATCGGCGGCCTGGGCGGGCTCGGGGACCTCTTCAGCTCCATGTTCGGCGGCGGTGCGACGGGCGCGGGGCGCGGCCCCCGGAGCCGGGCGCCGGAGCGTGGGCAGGACGTCGAGACGACGCTCGAGATCCCCTTCCGCACCGCCGCCCGCGGCGGCAAGGTGCCGGTGGAGCTCGAGGTCAACGAGGAGTGCGCGACCTGCCGCGGCACCGGCGCCGCGCCCGGCGCCACGATGCGCACCTGCCCGGAGTGCAGCGGCCGCGGCACGATCTCCTTCGGTCAGGGCGGCTTCGCCGTGAATCGCCCCTGTCCCATGTGCCTGGGCCGGGGCCAGGTGCCGTCCGAGCCGTGTGCCACCTGTGGCGGCACCGGCGAGGTGCGCAACCGGCGCAAGATCCTCATCAACGTGCCTGCCGGCGTCGAGACCGGGTCCAAGATCCGCCTCAAGGGGCAGGGCGGCCGCGGAGCCAGCGGCGGGACCGCCGGCGACCTCGTCATCACCTTCCAGGTGCAGGCGGACCGCTTCTACCGCCGCGACGGGCTCGACGTCATCGCCCCGATCCCGATCAACATCGTGCAGGCCACGCTGGGCTCCAAGATCCGCGTCAGCACGCTCGACGGGAAGAAGGTGGCGCTGCGGATCCCGCCCGGCACCTCGTCGGGGAAGCGCTTCCGCGTCCGTGGTCAGGGCATCGAGAAGGACGGGCAGCGCGGCGACCTGATCGTCGAGGTCGCGATCACCGCGCCGGAGAGGCTGACCGAGGAGCAGCAGCAGAAGATGCGCGAGTTCGCCGAGGCGGCGGGACTCAAGCACTGAGGGGCGAGGGACGAGGGACGAGGGGACGTGGGGCGATGATTCGGTGATGCTCGCGCGGTCAGCCGGTGCGATCGTGGCAGTCGGGGGGGGCCCCGTGCTGTGATCCGTCCGCCGCACCGTCTTCGCTCTTTCCCTCTCCCTTCGCCCTACGCCGCCAGCACGCGGAGTCCCCGCACGCCCGTCCCACGCTCGATGAACCCGCCCCCGAGCACGCGGTCGCCGTCGTAGAGCACCAGCGACTGTCCGGGCGTGATCGCCGCGACCGGCTCATCGAGTGCCAGCTCGACCTCGTCACCGTCGACGCGCAGCAGCGTGGCCGCGGCGAGCGCGCCGCGATGGCGGACGCGGAGCTGCACGCGCGCGTCCGCCGGCAGGGGGTCGGCCAGCCAGTTCACCTCGCGCGCCACCACGCCGCGTCCCAGCAGCGCCTCGCGCGGCCCCACGATCACGGCGCGCCGCGCCACGTCGATGGCGACGACGAACATCGGCTCGCGCGAGCCACCCGGCAGCCCACGCCGCTGGCCGATGGTGTAGCGCGCGTAGCCCTGATGCTCGCCGATCGTGCGTCCGTCCACGGTCAGGATCGGACCGGGGAGCAGCGCGGGCGTGTCGGCTCCGAGCTCGCGGGCGATGACGCGCGCGTGGTCGCCGTCCGGCACGAAGCAGATGTCCTGGCTCTCCACCTTGTCGGCCACCGCGGTGAGCCCGAGTTGGCGCGCCACCGCCCGTGTCTCCGCCTTGGTCTGGTGCCCCACCGGGAGCAGCATGCGGCGCAGCACCGCCCGGTCGATTCCCCAGAGGAAGTACGTCTGGTCCTTCCCGTCGTCCAGGCCCCGGTAGAGCGCGCCGTCGCGCACGCGCGCGTAGTGCCCGGTGGCGACCCACCGGGCATCGATCGCGTCGGCCTTGCGCACCAGGTCGCGGAACTTGGTGAAGGTGTTGCACCGCACGCAGGGGATCGGCGTGCGGCCGCGTGCGTACTCCTCGGCGAAGTTCCGCACCACGTCGTGGCCGAAGCGGCTCTCCAGGTTGAGCACGTAGTGCGGGACGCCGAGCCGGTCGCACACCGCCCGCGCGTCGACGATGGAATCGAGCGAGCAGCAGGGACGGTCGGGAACATCGTCGCCGTAGCAGAACAGCTTCAGCGTCGCGCCGACCACGTCGTAGCCCTGCGCCACCAGCAGCGCCGCCGCCACCGACGAGTCCACGCCGCCCGACATGGCGACGAGCACGCGCTCCCGCACCGCCATCAGACCATCGCCGCGCCGCGCGCCTTCTGCACCAGGGCGGGGAAGACGGTCGCGACGTGCTCCACGCACTCGTCGGTGGTCAGGCTGCCGAGGCTCATGCGCACCGCCGCCGAGGCGAGGTCGGGGGCGACGCCGATCGCGGTGAGGACGTGCGACGGCGCCGCACTCCCGCTCTGGCAGGCCGACCCACCGGAGCAGGCCACCCCGGCCAGATCGAGCGCCATCAGCAGCGACTCGCTGTCCACGCCCGGCACGGACACGTTGAGGATGTGCGGCGCGCGCGGCGCGCCGCGCCCGTGCACGACGGCATCCGGGACGCGTGCCACGATGGCCGCCTCGAGCCGGTCGCGCAGCGCCTCGAGCCGAGCCCACTCCCGCTCCCGCTTCTCCACCGCCAGCTCGGCGGCCCGGGCCAGCCCCACGGCGAAGGCCACGTTCTCCGTCCCGGGCCGGCGGCCGCGATCCTGTGCGCCGCCGTGCAGCATCGGCTCGATGGGCGTGCCGCGGCGGATGAAGATGGCCCCGACGCCCTTGGGGGCGCCGATCTTGTGGCCCGAGATCGTCAGCAGGTCGAACGGCGTCTCGCCGGCATTCACCGGCACCTTGCCGAACGCCTGCACGCCGTCGGTATGGAACACGGCGCCGTGCGCCTTGGCGCGCTCGGCCAGACGGGCGATCGGCTGCACGACGCCGATCTCGTTGTTCACCCACATGACCGTCACCAGTGCGGCCGTGTCGTCCACCAGTTCGTCGAACGAGGCCTCGTCCACCAGCCCCTGGCGCGTCATCGCCAGCAGCCGCTCCTCGGCCCCTTCGCGTGCCGCCTGGTGCACCGCGCCGAGCACCGCCTTGTGCTCGATCGGCGTGCTCACCACCGCCGGGCGTCCGCTCGCGCGCAGCGCGCGCCAGGGGCCGAGGACGGCGAAGTTGTCCCCCTCGGTGCCACCGGAGGTGAAGCAGAGCTCGTCCGGGCGGGCGCCCAGACATCGCGCCAGACGCGCCCGCGCGTCGTCGAGCGCGACCCGCGCCTCGCGCCCCCAGCGGTGCGTGCTGGACGGATTGCCGAAGCGCGGGCCGAAGAAGGGGAGCATCGCCTCGAGCACCTCGGGGAGCACCGGCGTCGTGGCGGCGTGGTCGAGATAGATGGGCTCGGGCATGGGAGGAAATGTAACGGGGAACGGGTGGCGCTACGTGACCGGTTCGTACAGTACCGCCCGCACCGGGGCCGCGTCGAGGGCGTCGAGCCGCAGCGGGGGTGCCACGAGCAGGTATTCGCCGTCCGGCACGGTGCGCAGATCCAGGTTCTCCAGCACCGACGCTCCGCCGTCGAAGAGGGCGTGGTGGGTGGCCAGCGCGGTGCTCGCCCGCCGGTCCACGGACGGGCAGTCCACGCCGAGCAGCCGGATCCCGCGGGCGGTGAGGGCGCCGGCGCAGGCCGGCGTCAGGGCCGGCCAGTCGTCGGGGAAGATGCCGTCTGCAATCGAGCGGCCGGTGCGCAGCAGCACGCGCTCGGTGCCCTCGGGGATGAGCGCCAGCAGCTCGTCCGACGCGACGTCGTGCGGCGCGCCATCGATCGTCAGGACGCGTGCGGCGCCCATGAAGGCCTCCAGCGGCAGTGCCTCACTCCCCGGTGCGCCGGGCCGGACGTGCAGCGGCGCGTCGGCATGCGTGCCGACATGCGGGCTCAACGCGATGGCGGACACCTGTACGCTCGCGCCGGCGGCCATGTCCCACGTCCACCGGCAGGAGTACGGGGTGTCCCCGGGCCACTCCGGCGTGCCCGGCCGTACGATCACGCTCACATCGTGCGCCCGCCAGCTGCGCAGCACGTCCGTGGCGCTCATCGCCCCTTCCCGGCGCTCACGGAGCCGGCGGCGGTTGCGGCGCCGCCGGGGCCTGATAGAGCCGGTGCCGCACCTCCCAGAGCGCCGGGAAGAAGCGCTGGCTCACCGTCCGCTGGAGATACCGCGCGCCCAGCGTGCCGCCCGTCCCGCCAGTGCCCGGCCCGATCACCCGCTCCACCAGCTGCACGTGCTTGAAGCGCCAGAGCGCGAACTGCTGCTCGTACTCCAGCAGCGCTTCGGCCAGGAAGAAGAGTGGGCGTGGTCCGGGCCCGGTGTAGAGCGCCTCCGGCGTCGTCCCCTCGGCCTCCAGCAGCGCGAGGAAGAGCTCCTGCAGGGTGGGCCGTGCGAGCGCGCGCTGCACCGCCGCGGGCGGCGGCCCGTGCTCGCTCACCACGTGCAGGAAGTGCTCGTCCCGCAGCCCGCTCGCCGCCTCGATCGCCCGGAACTGCGCGCTCTGCGAGCCGCTCGACGTGCCCAGGTAGCCGCGGAACTGCAGGAACCGCTGCGGCGGCAGCGTGTCCAGCGCCGTCAGCTGCGCCGACACGATCCGCATCAGCGCGTTGACCCGGCTCACGCGCCAGAGCGCGGCCCCGGCGTCGCGCGCCTCCATCGCCGCCACCAGGCCGTCCAGCTCGTGCAGGATGACCTTGAACCACAGCTCACTGGCCTGGTGCACCACGATGAAGAGCAGCTCGTCGGGGTGCTCTGGCTGCGAGCGCGGCGTCTGAAGGGCAAGGAGCTCGTCCAGGCGCAGGTACGATGGGTAGCTCACCCCGTCGGTCGGGGTCGCGGCGGCGGGCGTGTCGCTCAAAACGTCGACACCTCCAGCGCGGCGACGTCGTCGACGCGCATCGTCTCGTGGGTGAAGAACGGCTCCCCGTAGCGCGTGCGGATGAGCGAGCCGTAGTGCGCCGCCTGGTGGCGCACGATGTCGTACAGCGGCTCGCCGTTGGGGTAGACCTCCCCCGCCTGCACGACGCCGTCGAACTGGCTGGCATAGCAGCGGATCGCCGCCATCTTGCGCTCGAACACGTCGCTCACGTCCACGACGAACGTCGGCTTCACCGCGTCCTCGCGATACGTGATGCAGTGGATCACCTTGCGTGGCCGGTGGCGCGGGACGTCGGGCGCCACCTTGGCCAGGCCGGCCACGAAGCAGGCGTCGCGGACGAGCTCCGCGGCCACGCGATGGTCCGGGTGGCGCGCCCAGGGCGACG
This sequence comes from Gemmatimonadaceae bacterium, assembly GCA_035761165.1. Classification (GTDB taxonomy): domain Bacteria; phylum Gemmatimonadota; class Gemmatimonadetes; order Gemmatimonadales; family Gemmatimonadaceae; genus CALCHX01. The sequence goes on from DASTRO010000128.1 coordinate 27,549, forward strand.
GCGCGATCACCACGGCCGGTCGCAGGCGTCGAATCAGCCGGGCGAGGGCGGCCCGCGTCTCCGGCGTGTTGGTGATCCCGGCATCGGGCAGGGCGAGGTTCTCGCGCACGGCCAGCCCCAGCACCTCGGCGGCACGCGCCGCCTCCGCGGCGCGCAGCGCCGCCGAGCCGCGCGTCCCCATCTCGCCCTGCGTGAGATCGATGATGGCGGTCCGCTGTCCGCGGTCGGCGGCGCGCAGCAGCGTGCCGCCACAGGTGAGCTCCACGTCGTCGCGATGGGCGGCGATGGCCAGCACGTCCACCGCGGGATCGGCGTCTGACATGGGCGGAATATAGAACCGCCAGCGATCAGCGGGCAGCGATCAGCGATCAGCTATCTGCGATCAGCGGAACGGCCTCCGATCGACCAGTACTGGCCGGTCCGAGGCCGTTCCGCTGATCGCTCATCGCTGAGCGCTGTTCGCTCGCCTCACTCGTGCCGCAGTGCCTCCACCGGGTCCAGGCGTGCCGCCCGTGCTGCCGGGAGCATGCCGAACACGATGCCCGTGAGCGCGCTGGCCGCCAGCGCCGCGACGATGGCCATCGGCGGAGTCTCGGCCGGTACCGACGTGGCGCTGCGCACGATCAGTGCGGCCGCCGTGCCGAGCACCAGCCCGACCGCGGCGCCGATGCTGGTCAGCGTCGCCGCCTCCACCAGGAACTGCCAGAGGATCGTCCCGCGCGTGGCGCCCAGCGCCTTGCGCACCCCGATCTCGCGCGTGCGCTCGGTGACCGAGATCATCATGATCGCCACCACGCCCACGCCGCCCACCAGCAGGCCCACGCCGGAAAGGGCGATCATGATCACGAAGAAGACGCCGAAGAAGCCGTTGTAGACCTCGAGCAGCTTGTCGGAGGTGACCAGCGCGAAGGTGTTCGGCTGCGCCGGCTTCAGGCCGCGCATGCCGCGCAGGAGCGCCGTCACGTCGTCCATCGCATCCACCTGCGCGACGTCGGCGCGCGGCTTCACCGTCACGTCGATCCAGCGGGTGCTCACCCGCAGGTATCGCCGTGCCGACTCCAGCGGGACGATCCCCTTCGGCGAGTCGCCGCTCGTCGACGAGCCCGGCTTGCCGAGGAAGCTGGCGGTGTAGTGGTAGACGCCGATGACGCGGAAGGGCACGCCGCCGACGTCGATCTCCTTGTCGAGCGGGTCGGATTCGCCGAACAGCTCCGCGGCCAGCTTCTCGTTGATGATCACGACGCGCGCGCCGTTCGCCGCCTCGGCGTGCGTGAAGCTGCGTCCCGGGTAGATGTCGCCGCCGTCCACCGCCGTCCAGTTCGCGGTGTAGGCGTCCAGCCCGGCCGAGGAGAGGAAGCGGTCCTTGTACTTGTACGAGGCGCCCCAGCCCACATGGGCCGTCGCGGCCTGAACGGACGCGAGCCGCCCGATCGCCTCCGCCTCGGCGAGGCGGATGGGTGGGTTGCGGCGCCAGGGGGCGTTCTCGTCGTCCTCGAAGCTCAGCTCGATGGGGCGGCGGTAGACGTAGAAGCTCGTCGGCCCGGCGGATTCGAGGTCCTTGGCGACGCTCTGGTTGATCCCGTGCACCGCCGACGACATGGCGACGACGACGAACACCCCCACGGCCACGCCGAGGATCGTGAGCGACGCCCGCACCTTGTTGGCCCGGATCGACTCGAAGGCGATCCCGACGCCCTCGAAGATCGTGAACAGCCGCGCGCCCAGGCTCACCGCGTCACTCCTGCCGCAGCGCGGCGATCGGGTCCAGCCGCGACGCGCGGCTGGCGGGGTAGATGCCGGCGACGATCCCCACCCCGGCGCCGAGCAACGTGGCGGCCACGATCGACCAGGGCGCCACGCTGGCCGGCAGCGGCGTCGCGGCAGCGATGCCCTGGGCGAGGGCGATGCCGAGCGTGATGCCGATCGCCGCACCGACGGTGCTCAGCGTGGCCGCCTCGACGAGGAACTGCGCCAGGCTGTCGCGCCGCTTGGCGCCGAGCGCCTTGCGGATCCCGATCTCCCGCGTCCGCTCCGCCACCGCCACCAGCATGATGTTCATGATGACGATCGCCCCGACGATGAGCCCGAAGGCGGGGAGCACCACCCCGGCAGCCACCAGGTTGGCCTTGATCTTGTCGAAGAAGGCGAGCGCGCCCTCCGAGGTCTGCAGCGCGAAATCGTCCTCGACGGCCGGTCGCAGATGGTGCCGCCCCCGCATCAGGCCGCGCACGATCTCCATCGACTCGGCCATCTGCTCGGAGGTGGGCGACTGGAAGATGACGGCGTCCACCACGCCCGGAGGATTGACCACCCGCCGTAGCGGCGAGCGGTATGGCGCGATGACGAACTGGTCGAGGGACATGCCGAAGATGGAGCCCTGCGACTCGGTGACGCCGACCACCGTGTAGGGCCGGCCGGCCAGGCGGAGCTCCTGGCCGATCGGGTCGAGATTGGGGAAGTAGCGCTTGGCCACCTCCGGGCCGATGACGACGACCGACGAGCCGAGCTGCAGCTCCTGCGCGCTGAAGGCGCGCCCCTGCGCCATGTCCAGCCGCTTGATCGTGAAGTAGTCGCCGTCCACCGCCGACGCTTCGAGATCCTTGGGCGAGGCGTAGCGCGACTGCACCGAGACCTGGTCGGTGCTCGTGTGCGCCCACCGCGTGCCGGCCGGCAGCTGCGTGGCGAGCGGCTCCACGTCCGACACGCGGATGCGCGGCCGTCGCAGCCACGACAGCCACGTCTCGCGCGTGACGTTGCCGGTGACCATGTTGGGCCGCTGGCGCAGCTCGAACGTGTTCACCCCCATCAGCTTGCCGATGAACTCGTTCTCCATGTAGTTCCCCATCCCCTCGACGATCGAGACGACGGCGATGAGGAACATGACCCCGATCGTCACGCCGAGCAGCGTGAAGAAGCTCTTCAGCTTCTGCACCCGGATGGTGGCGAGTGCGAGGCGGACCGCGTCGAGGAAGGGCATGGGGGCGCCGATGCGCTCAGTGGCCCTGGACGTACTCGGGGATCACCCGGCTCGGCGGTCCGTCGTTCGAGATCACGCCGTCGCGGAGCACGACGACCCGGCGCGCGTGCTGCGCGATGTCCGGCTCGTGCGTCACCATGATCACCGTCTGCCCCTGCTGGGCGAGCTCCTCGAAGACCTTCATGATCTCCTCGGAGGTCTTGGAGTCCAGGTTCCCGGTGGGCTCGTCGGCCAGGAGGATGGACGGATTGTTGACCAGCGCCCGCGCGATCGCGACGCGCTGCCGCTGGCCGCCCGAGAGCTCGTTGGGGCGATGGTGCAGGCGCTCGCCCAGCTGCACGCGCTCCAGCGCCTCGGTGGCGCGCCGCTTCCGCTCCTCCGAGGAGACGCCGGCGTAGACCAGCGGCAGCTCCACATTGTGTAGCGCGGTGGCCCGGGGCAGGAGGTTGAACGTCTGGAAGACGAAGCCGATCTCCTTGTTCCGCACCCGGGCCAGCTCGTCGTCCTTCATCTTCGAGACGAGCTGGCCGTTGAGCCAGTACTCCCCCTCGTTCGGCGTGTCGAGGCAGCCGATGACGTTCATCAGCGTCGACTTGCCGGAGCCGGACGGCCCCATGATGGCCACGTACTCGTTGCGGCGGATGGCGATGTTCGCGCCCCGCAGGGCGCGCACGATCTCCCCCCCCATGTCGTAGTGCCGCTGCAGGTTGCGGGTCACGATCACCCACTCGCGTCCCGGCGTCTGGCCCGCGCGGTCGACGACCGCCTGGCGTTCCGCGGTGGTGGCCAGGCCGGGCTCGGAGTCCCGCAGCACGTCGGGCGTCACGCTCACTTCTCCCCCTTGGTAGTCGCCGGTCCCTTGGCGTCGGTGGCGCCGGCCACGGGCGTCTCCCGCACGAGCGTGCCGTCCTTCAGCTCGCGGATGGCCTGGTACGTGCCGCCCACGATGCGCTCGCCCTTCTGGAGACCGCTCAGCACCTCGAAGTACTTCTCGCCGGCAATGCCCACCTCTACGGGGCGGAAGGTGACTTTGTTGTCGGCGCCGACGATGAACACGCCCTCCACGTCCCGCTTGCCGAGCTCGCGGGTGGGTCCACGCCGCCCGGCCAGCGTCAGCGTGGCGGTGTCGCCCTGGGCCACCGGCTCGTTCTCGCGCACCGTGAGGGCGATGATCGGGATGGAGAGCACGTCCCGGCGGATGTCGGTGACGATCTTGGCCGTCGCCGAGAAGTCGGGGCGCGTGTCGGGCGGCGCGTCGGCCAGCTCGATCGTCACCTCGTAGTCCACCGCCTGGTCACCCTGCGCCGTGCCGGCCGCGCCGGCCAGCACCGAGCTGTTGGAGATCTTCACCACGCGGCCGACGAACGTCGTGTCCGGGAAGGCGTCGATCTCCACGACGGCCGAGTCGCCGACGCTGATGCGGGAGACGTCGGTCTCGTCCACCTTCACGTTCGTCTCCAGCACGCTCATGTCGGCGATCGTGAGCAGGGTCGCGGCGTCCTTGTTCAGGGTGCCCATGATCGCCGTCTCACCGTTCTCCACGTTCAGGCGCGTGATGCGCCCCGACATCGGCGCCACGATGGTCGTCTTGCCGAGGGCCGCCTGGGCGTCGCGCACCGCCGCCTCCGACTGCTCGACGCTGAAGCGGGCCGCCTCCAGCAGCGCCTGCTGCACCTCCATCTGCGTCTTGAGCGTCTCGAGCTGCTCCTGGGAGACCAGCTGCGCGTTGGCCTGCTTGATCTGCGCCGAGCGCTCGTAGTTGCGCTGGGCCTGCAGGAAGTTGGCGCGCGCCTGCGCCTCCTGCGCCTTGGCCGAGGCCAGGGCGGCCTGGCTGCGCTGCAGCGCCGCCTCGTACTGCTGCGGGTCGATCTGGAGCAGGAACTGTCCCTTGCTCACCATCTGCCCCTCGCGCACGGCGAGGCGCACGATCTTGCCGGTGATGTCCGAGCTGAGGTCCACCTTGGTCCGCGGCTGCACCTGCCCGCTCGCCGTCACCGATGCGACGAGGTCACGGGCCTCCACCTGCTCGATCCGCACCTCGGTCGCGTTGCCGTCGCGCTTGAAGGCGGTCAGGGCCAGCAGCCCACCCACCCCGACCACGGCGATCCCCAGGATCGACCACTTCAGTTTCTTGCTCATGTTGCTCCTCGGTGCGCGCGGCGCCGCCGCGCGATGGGACTCGGGTGGGGGGATCAGCGCAGCGGCCGGCCGACGGCGCCCTCGAGGGCGGCGTAGGCGCGGTGGAACTCGTAGATGGCGTTGATGCGGTCGACCTCGGCGCGCGTGTACGTGTCGCGGGCCTGGGAGAGCTCGACGAAGTTGCTGGCGCCGACCCGGTACCGCTCCTGGGCGAGGAGCAGCGCCTGGCGCGCGGTGCGCGCGTTCTGCTCCTGCAGCTGCACGGCCTGGAAGTCCGACATCAGCGTCAGGTAGGCCCCCGTGACGTCTGCCGTGAGCTGGAGCTCCTGCGCGCGGGCGCGGTACTGCGCCTCGTTCCGCTGCACCTGCGCCTCCTGCAGCCGCTGCTCCCGGCTGAAGCCGTTGAAGATGGGCAGGCTGAGCGAGGCCTGGATCGACCACGGGTTCTGCGTGAAGTCGAAGGGGAACGCCCGATTGCCGGCGCGGATCTCCGAGATCTGCTCCGGCGAGAGCGTGAGCGCGCTGCAGTCGGGGACGGTCGGCGGGAGGCCCACCAGCTCGCGCAGGCTGTTCTCCGACTCGCAGCCGCCCCGCAGGTTGCCGAGCCGCTGGCCGATGAGGAAATCGTCATCGGTGAACTGGCTCGTGTACCCGCCGATGCCGGTGCTGACCGAGAGCGAGGGGAAGTACTCGCTCCTCGCCTGCGCTACGCCGATGTCGCTGGCCCGCCGGCGCGCCCGCAGCGCGGTGAGCGTCGGGTTCTGTGAGCGGGCGAGCTGGAGCAGCTGGTCGAGCGAGAGCTGCGGCTGCTCGATCGGGAACTCGGTGGTGAGCTGGACGCCTTCGGGCTGGGTGACGCCCATCATCTGGAAGAGCCGCAGCTTCTCCACCTCCGCCTGGTTCTGCGCCTGCAAGGCCGCCACCTGCTGCTGGCCGAGCGCGACCTCCGCCTGCTGCACCTCGAGTGGCGTGGCCGAGCCGACGCTCTGGCGGATGCGGGCCAGCTCGAGCTGGGCCTGGGTGGTGGCGACCAGCGTGTCCTGCAGCCGGGCGCGGGCCTGCTGCTGGAGCACCGCCAGATACTGCTGGGTGACGTCCATCCGCAGCGTGGCCGCGCTGGCGGCGATCTCGGCTTCCGTCGCGGTGGCGCTCGCGCGCTGCGCCTTCGGCGCCAGGATCGACGCTCCGCTCAGGTTCAGGTTGGCGCTGATGCTGTAACCCGAGCTGATCTGATCGCCCGAGGCGCCGAAGGCGACACCGTTGATCAGCTGCGGGCGCCCCTGCCGGAACTGCGTGCTGAACGAGCTGTTGATGTTGGGCAGCAGGTCGCCGTACGCGCTGCGGACGGCCGCGCTGGCCCGCCGCCGGCCCTCCACCGTCTGGAGGTACGTGGGGTTGTTGCGACGCGCGATGTCGAGCGCCTCGTTGAGCGAGAGGACGGGGCCGACGGACGTGGGCGCCGGCGTCTGCGCAGCGAGGGGTGCGGCCGTCAGGCAGACGGCCAGCGAGCAGAGCAGAAATCGCATCGGGGAGAGTCCTGAACTGGAGACGCCCCCCGTACGGGGGGGTGGCAAAACGGGTTTCAGCCCGGTCGGGAGGGTGGACCGGGCGAGACCGGCGCTCCTGACGGAGCGCGCCGGACAGCGACGAAAGATAGCGCGGGCCGCGACCCGCCTGGCTACCGGGGAAGCTCCTCGCGGACCGCCGTCAGCTTCTGGCTCGGGAGCGAGACCTTCAGGACGCGCCCGTCGCCGTCGGTCCAGACGATCCGCTCGGCGCCACCGGGCTCCGTGAGCACCAGCCGGGTGGCTGCCACGTCGCGGCCGCCGATCGCGAGCCGCTCCTTGCTGGGACTGGCACGCAGCACGAGCTGGACGTTGCGGCGAGGCACCAGCACCGGCACGGTCGGGGCGTCGGCGGCGCGTCGGGCCACGAAGTAGTAGTGATGGAAGACGCCGTCATCGAGCACCAGCGTCCCGTTGCCGGTGCCGTACTCGCGGGCCGATCGGCTGGTCGCGCTCTGCGCGTCCACCCGGATGCGGCCGGGTGACACCTGACCGGTGGCGCGCTCCACCATCTCCCCGCCGCTGCGCACCTCCATGCGGTAGGCGAGCGGCGCGCCTGCCGCGTTGGCACTCAGTACCGGGTGGAGGGTGCGGCCGTCGAGCGTCACCGTGGCCTTTGCCTCGTAGGTACTACCATCGATACCGGGGAGGCGCCGGATCTCGAACTCCTCGCGGCCAGCGGGGGTGCCATCCCGCGTGATGACGAACGCCCCCTTGTCCACGACGACGACCTGCGCGGGCGCGATACGGCCGCTGCCCACGAGGAGGGCGGCGAGAACGAAGGCGGGAACGGGCAGAGAGCTCATGAGAAGGGGAGAAGGGGGCAAACCAGTGCTACCCGACGGGCTCGCCGGGGGTCCGGCGCGGCGGTCAGGCCTCGGCCGGGGCGGCCTGAAAGATCCGCTCGGCGATCCGGGAGCGGATTCGCTGGTACAGTCGGGCGCCCTTGTCGGCCGAGGCGGCCGAGGGTCGCCCGATCGAGCCGGCGCTCCCCGGGGGTGGGCGCAGCCAGCCCTGACGGTAGCGCCGCAACTCCTCGCGCGCGAGCATATAATCCTGCGCGAGGTCGAGCCGGACGAGCTCGGGGGCCAGGTGGAGGAGGAGCGAGGTGTCCACTTCGTCGCCATGCATGGGCTGCGTCTGGGCGTCCAGCAGGTCGGCCATCGGCACGGCGAAGACATCGACGACCCGCACCCGGGCCGACATCGTGATCACGGTGGCGAGCGCCTCCTGGTGAGGGTCGTGCTCGTGGGCCGTCAGCAGGATGAATTCGCGCACCCCGCCCAGCTCCCACTGGCTCAGGAGATCGTTGAGCATCCGATGGAGAGTCTTCTTGCGCAGCGACGTGTTGCCCGGGACGCCGCGCTCGGTGTCTACATTGACGCCGTACTCGACCGTGGGGGCACGAAGGACGCCGAAGCTGGCGGAGAGATCGTCGGCCAGCCGCTCGACGATGATGGTGTCGCAGCCAAGGGGGAGATGTGGCCCGTGGGCCTCGACGGTGCCGACGGGGATGATGAGCCGCGGATCGCGGGCGATGAGCTCCGCGACCTGATGCGGCAGGAGCTCCTTGAGGCGGCGCGGTGAGCCGGCGAGTGGCGATGCGGTCATCGGGACGGCTGGCGTGAGGCGCGACGCGGCGACGTCCGCGCCGCGCGCGCATGCCGTCCTCACCTGGTGGACGGCCATGGCGGCGGCGACGCTCCTGGCGGCCGCGGCCTGGCTGCGGGAGCCCACCGTACCATACCTGCTGGCAACGGGCGTCGCCACTGCTGGGCTCGCAGTCCTGACCCTCCGCGCCGGGCCGATCGGTCGCCCCTGGCGGCTGGGCGTGCTGGCGGCCGCGGCGGTCTTCTGCGCGACCGCCATCGCGCCGCAGCGCACGCTCTGGCGCACCCACCACGATTGGGCCGCGTACGAGGGTGCCGCGTTGGAGGCGTCGGCCGGCTGGCTGGACGCGCGGCTCGGTCGCGCCGCGGCCGAGGCACGGCGCCTCGCCACCGCCGCCCTCGACGTGCCCGGTGGGCCGGCCGGATTCGAGCGCCTGGCGCTCCTCGTGCGGGCGGACGAGGAGCGTGCGGTGGTGCTGCTGGAGCGCGGGAAGCGGGTAGCGTGGGCAGGAATGCTGCGCACGTCGGTGGCGGCGGTGCCGGAAGGGTTGGGGGCGGTGCGGACCCCGTTCTACGACGTCCTCACGGTGCGCCTGACGCGTGGCGCGCGACGCGCCGTGGCCACCGTGCTCCTCGACGCGCATCCGCCGGCGAGCGTGATCGCCCGCTCGCTGGCCGACGTCGTGACCGCGCAGACGGCCGCCGGCGCGGTGCACTTCGCCATCGTCGACGAGGGGCCGCCCGCCGCCGATGCCGCGCTCCGCCTGCGTGACGGGCGGTGGCTGGTGGCCTGGATCGCGCCGCTGGTGCGGGAGGAGGTGGCGCTGCGCGTGACGGAGCGCGCCCGCGCGGTGGGGCTGGTGGCGCTCGTGCTCCTGGCGATCATGCTGCTGGGGAGCGTCTGGGGCCCCGCGGTGGCGCTTCGCTACCGTCTCACCATTCTTGCCGCCCTGCTCGCCGCGGGGGCCCGCGTCCCGCTGAATACGCTCTCCAACGTGAGTGCGGTGTTCGATCCCTCGTACTACTTCGTGGCCGAGGGCGGCCCCTTCACGGGGAGCGTGGGAGCGCTGGCGATCACCGGCGTGCTGGCGCTACTCGCCCTCCTTGCCATTCTGCGGGCGCGGGTTCGCCTGCGGTCGCGGGTGCTGGCGGTCGCACTGGTGCTCCTCGCCGCGTCGCTCGGACCGTATCTCCTGCGCGACCTGGCCCACGGAATCGTGACGCCCCCGCGGGGCGCGCCGACCTCACTCTGGCTGGCCTGGCAGCTCGCCCTCTTCCTTGCCGCCACGGTCGTCCTCCTGCTGGGAGCTTCCGCAGGGCGGGCGGCGATCGGCCGATGGCACGGGCTCTCACCGCTGGTGGCTCCGGCGGTGGCCGCGGTCGCGGCCCTGCTCGCGCCGCCACTGCTGGATGCGTCGGTCCACTGGCCCACCTGGTACCCGCTGCTCTGGGTGGTGGCGATCGTCGCGCTCGCGCTGACTCGGCGTTCGTCCGCGGTCGTGCTCGCCGCCGCCGCGGTCGCATCGCTCGGCGCCATGACGTTGCTGTGGGGGACGTCGGTGCGAGCTCGGGTGGAGCTCGCGGACGCGGACGTGGCCGGCCTGACGCGGATCGACCCCATCGTGGCGACGCTGCTCGACCGGTTCACGTTGGAGCTGCAGCGCGCCCCGCTCCCCACGACGCGGGCCGAGCTGGTGGCCGCCTACGCGGCCTCCGACCTGGCGGCCGCCGACCACTCGGTGCAGTTGACGACCTGGCGGGCCGACGGCACCCGCGCGGCGGAGGTCACCGACGTCGCCGGCGGCGAGATGCTGGCCGAGCTGCGCGATCTGGCCGACAGCGCACGCCGCAGCGGCCAGGTGGTGCAGACACCGATCGCCAGCGGTCGCGGGATCCGGCTGGCGGCCGCGGTGCCGGACGACAGCGGCCGCGTGACCACCCTCGCGATCGCCCAGCGCACGCGGCTGCTGCAGGAGGACCCCTACGCGCCACTGCTGGTGGGTGCGCCGGCCGCGCCGGCCGGCGTGCCGTACTCCCTCTCGCTCGTGGACGCGACCCGAGTCCCCCTCGTCGCGCCGGGCGCCGAGCCGCGGTGGGTGCGACACGACGATGCGCTGCACGGTGACTGGAGCACGATGCTCGAGGGCCGCCACGTGGCGGTCCACGTGGAGGTGGAGCTCCGCTCACTCTGGTCGCTGGTGCAGCGCGGCACGCTGCTGCTGCTCCTCGACCTGCTCGTCGTCACCGGTCTCTGGCTGCTCAACGCGCTGGCCGGCCCCGGGTTGCCGCGCTGGCTGCGGGCACGCCGGCGCCGATGGGCGCGCAGCTACCGGGCTCGTCTCTCGCTCGCGCTGTTCGGCTTCTTCGTGGTGCCGGCGATCGCGTTCGGGATCTGGAGCTCCCGCCAGCTCCAGACCGGCTATCGCGAAGCCCGCGAGCTGCTCGTCTTCGAAGCACTGCGGGATGCCGCGGGGGCATCGCTACCGGGCCGCCCGCCCGACGAGCTGCCGGTGGGGCGTGCCGAGCCGGACGCGCCACTGTTGCTCTACGAGGACGGCGCGCTGGTGGCGGCGAGCGACGATCTCTTCGCATCGCTCGCGCCGTTCGGTCGTCTCCTCCCGCCGGACGTCGCGCTCTCGACGGCGGGGAGCGGGCACGCGGTGACGAGTCGCTTGCTGGAGGTGGGCGCCGCCCAGGTGCTCGTCGGCTACCGTGCGCTGCCTTCCACCGGCGGCGCGCCGGAGGTGCTGGCGGTGCCGGCCCGCGCCGACGAGCTGGCGCTCGACGCGCGCCGCCGCGACCTGGGGATCCTGGTGCTGTTCGCGACGGTGATCGGCGCGCTCGCGGCGCTCGTGCTCAGCGGCGTCGCGGCGCGCGAGCTGGCGCGCCCCATCGGCGCGCTGCGGCAGGCCGCGCTGGGCATCGCCGGCGGCCAGGCGGAGCCACCGCTCCCGCCGGCGGCCGCCCCGGCGGAGTTCGTCCCCGTCTTCTCGGCCTTCCGGCAGATGGCCGGCGATCTGAGCGCCAGCCGCCGCGCCCTGGAGGAGGCGGAGCGGCGCACGGCCGCCGTGCTGCGCCACACCGCCAGCGCCGTCATCGCGGTCGACGCCGGCGGCCACGTGATGCTCTTCAATCCGGCCGCCCAGCGCCTCTTCGGTGCCGCACTGCGCAGCGGGGTGCCGCTGCACGCACTCGGCGTGCCGGCGCTCGAAGCGCTGATCGCCCACCGTGGCGCCGGCCCCGCGGGCGGTGTGCAGGCATCGCGCGACGATGCTGGCGAGCGCGGGGCGGAGACGCTCGAGCTGACGCTCGGTGCGCGGCAGATGCATGTCCGCCTGGCGCCGCTGGCCGAGCGGGGCGGGGCGGTGCTCACGCTCGACGACGTCACCGAGCTCGCACGAGCGCAGCGCGTGCTGGCGTGGGGGGAGATGGCGCGGCAGGTGGCGCACGAGATCAAGAACCCGCTCACGCCCATCCGGCTCGGGGTGCAGCACCTGCGGCGCGCCTACCTGGCCGATCGCGGCGACTTCGCCGCCGTGCTGGCGCAGAACGTGGACCGCATCCTGGCCGAGATCGACCGGCTCGATCAGATCGCGCGGGCCTTCAGTCGCTACGGCACCGCGCCCGGGGCCCGGCCGGCCGGCGAGCCGATCGACGTCGCGGCGGTATTGCACGACGTGGTGGCGCTGGAGCGCCTCGGGGCCACGGACGGCGGCAGCGTGAGCTGGCAGCTGGAGGGGGCGGAAGCGCCCTGCCGCGCCGTGGCGCAGCGGGACGAGCTGCGTGAGGTGCTGCTCAACCTCCTCGAGAATGCCCGCCTCGCCCAGGCCACGACCGTGCGGGTGGCGCTGCGAGCCGACGCGCCGCCCGGACCCGTGCGCATCACCGTCACCGACGACGGTGCCGGCATCCCTCCGGATGTCCTGCCACGCATCTTCGAGCCGCACTTCTCGACGCGAACGAGCGGGAGCGGGCTGGGGCTGGCGATCAGTCGCCGCCTGGTGGAGGGGTGGGGCGGCACGATCGACGTGCGGAGCGAGCCCGGTCGGGGCACGCGGGTGGAGCTCGCGCTGGCGGCGGTCGGCGTCTGAGGCGAGCTTGTAGCGGATCATGCCCGTCCACGACCCACCCGCGATCCCGCGCCCCGAGAGCCCTTACGTGGCGACGCGCGAGCTCCCGCCGCACCTCCAGCGGTGGCAGCTACCGCCAGACTGGAGTTGGGGGAGCGAGGGGCTACTCGCCGACCACCGGCATTATCAGGAGGTCGTGGACGCTCTCGGGCGCTCGTTGTCGCTCGTCACCGCTCCCGACCCCGCGCACGCACGCTGGCTCTACGCCGAGGCCCGGCACCTCGCGCATCTCAGCCATCCGTCCGTGCCGACCACCTATCACTACTGGACCCATCACCACGAGGCGGGGCGCGGTCCCGGCTACCTGCGTCGCTGGATCGCCGGCGAGACGGTGGGGGCTCGACTGCGACGCGGCGGTGCCGAGGACGTGCCCTTCGTGCTCCAGGTGCTGCGTGGTGCCGGCTCGGCGCTGGCCTACCTGCACGACGCGAGCACCGTGCACGGCGCGCTCGGCCCGGACACGGTGTGGACGATCCCCTCGGGCCGGCTCTGGCTGATCGGCTGGCAGTGGGCGCTGCCGCGCGATCAGGTGCCGCCGACGCTCGCGCCGGAACGCCGCTGGATGCCCGTGCCGCCGGAGTGGCCCGCCGGCGAGTGGGCGCCCGACACGCTGAGCGACCAGTGGCAGCTGGCGGCCATCTGCTTCGCGGCGCTGGTCGGCGAGCTGCCGCCGGAGCGCGACATCCCCCCGGTGGGCTGGGTCCGTCCGGACTGTCCGCAGAGCGTGGCGGCGGTACTGGACCGGGCGCTCTCGCCGCACCCGGAGCAGCGCCACCCGTCGGTGGCGGTCCTGCTGCGCGAGCTCGATCGCGCCATCTCGCCACGCACGGCGGTGTACCTCGGGGCCGAGAGCGTGGGACGCATGCAGACCGCCGAGTCGGAGGAGGCCCGCCTGCGCTGGGCCACCGGTGACGACTACGACGTGCTCTCCCGGTTAGGCAGCGGCACCTTCGGCTCGGTGTGGCGCGTCCGCGACCTCGCGCTGGAGCGCGAGGTCGCGCTCAAGATGCTGCACGAGCACGTGGCGCGCGACGACCGGGCGGTGAGCCGCTTCCGCCGCGAGGCGCGCCTGGCGGCGCAGCTGGCGCACCCGGGCATCGTGCCGATCTACGACTGGGATTCGCGCGGGGAGGTGTCGTGGTACACGATGGAGCTGGCCGAGGGTGGCTCGGTCGCCCAGCTCGTGGCACAGATGGGCGCCCGCCCGGCCGACGAGATCGCCGAAGGGGTGGACCTCGTGCTCGACGCGCTCGTCGCGGCGCACGCCGTGGGCGTCATCCACCGCGACCTGAAGCCGGAGAACGTGCTCATCGACCGCTACCGGCGTTGGCGCCTGGCCGACTTCGGCATCGCCAACGCCATGGGCGAGGAGCTGGGCGGCGCATCCGGCACGCCGCAGTTCGCCGCGCCGGAGCAGCTACTGGGCGAGCCGCAGGGGCCGGCCGTGGACTGCTTCGCGGTGGCGGCGATCGTCTACTTCGTGCTCACCGGGCGCGTGCCGTTCGGCGGGGCGGATGGGCGGCAGATCCTCGCCCGGCAGCTCTCCGGTGACGTGGACGTGAGCTTCGCAGCGGAGCCGATCGCGGACTGGCTGCGCCGCGGGCTGAGCCCCGATCCGAGCGAGCGCTTCGACGACGCCCAGGCGATGCGGCGCGCGTGGCGCGACGCGGTGGACGTGGCGGCGCGCCGCGAACGCTCCCGCCGCTGGTGGCGTGAGCTACTCGGCGGCTGAGCGGCGCGGCGCTCGCGCCGACGCGGCGCATCACTCGGTGTCGTGGCCGTGCGCCGCGTGCGCGCGCTGGAATCGCACGGTCTTCACGTTCACGAACTCGCGCAGCCCCACCGCGCCGAGCTCGCGCCCGTAGCCGGACGCCTTGATCCCGCCGAACGGGAAGCGCGGGTCCGAGACGACCATGCCGTTCAGGAAGACGCTGCCCGCCGCGAGCCCGGCCGCGAGCTGCTCGGCCTCCTCGGCATCGGTCGTCCAGGCGCTCGCCCCCAGCCCGAACGGCGTGTCGTTGGCGAGGCGGATCGCCGTCTCCACGCTCGAGACGCGCCAGAGCGTGGCGACGGGGCCGAACAGCTCCTCGGCATAGGCGGGCGACGACACCGGCGCGTCGGCGAGCAGGGTGGGTGGATAGAAATTGCCGGGCCCGTCGAGGCGTGTGCCACCGGTGACGAGCCGCGCGCCGGCGGCGATGCTCTCCTGCACCTGTCGCTCGAGGTCGTCGCGGATGGAGGGTGTGGCCAGGGGACCGATCTGCGTCCGCTCGTCCAGCGGGTCGCCCACCACGAGGGCGTCCAGCCCGGCGGCGAAGCGCCGCTCGAACTCGTCGGCGATGGCCTCGTGCACGATGAACCGCTTGGCGGCGATGCACGACTGGCCGTTGTTGATGGTGCGCGCCTTCACCGCCGTCGCCACCGCCACGTCGAGGTCGGCGCTCGGCATGACGACGAACGGATCGCTCCCTCCGAGCTCGAGCACCGTCTTCTTGATGACGCGCCCGGCGGTCTGCGCCACGGCGCTGCCGGCCGGCGTGCTGCCGGTGAGCGTCACGGCCGCCACGCGCCGGTCCTCGAGGACGCGCGACACACGGTCCGAGCCGACGAGCAGCGCCTGGAAGCACCCCTCGGGAGCGCCCGCCTCGCGGAAGATCTCCTCCAGCGCCAGCGCGCACTGCGGCACGTTGGAGGCGTGCTTGAGCAGGCCGACGTTGCCCGCAGCGAGCGCCGGCGCGGCGAAGCGCACCACCTGCCAGAAGGGGAAGTTCCACGGCATGATGGCGAGCACCACGCCGAGCGGCTCGTAGCGGACCTCGCCACGCTCGCCGTCGTCGCCCAGCACCACCTCCGGCGCCACGAAGCGCGCGGCGTGCTCGGCGTAGTAGTGGCAGGCGGTGGCGCACTTCGCCGCCTCCTCGACCGCGGCCCGGATCGGCTTGCCCATCTCCAGCGTCATGAGGCGCCCGAAGCGCTCCTTGTCGCGCTCCAGGATGTCGCCGGCGCGGCCGACGACGGCGGCGCGCTCGGCCACCGGCACCTGCCGCCATCGCTCGGCTGCCGAGGCGGTGCGGGCGATGGCGGCGTCGAGCGCCTGGTCGGTGATCGGATCGAAGGTGCGGAGCGTCTCGCCAGTGGCGGGATTGATGGAGGCGATGGCCATGAGTCGTGAGTCTGATGGTGGCGGGTGCCCTCAGATCGCCAGCACCACCTTACCGAAGGTGGTGTTGGCCTCGAGGCGCTCGTGCGCCGCGCGGACGTCGTCGATGGGGAAGACGGTGTCGACTACCGGTCGCACGCGTCCGTCGGCCAGCATGGGCACGACGTGCGTCGTGAAGGCGCGCGTGACGGCGATCTTCTCGGCGAGGGAGCGGCCGCGCAGCACCGTGCCCTGGACGGACAGCCGCTTGCGCAGGATCGCGCCGAGGTCGATCTCCGCGCTGCGGCCGGCCACCAGCCCGACGAGCAGCAGTCGTCCCTTCTCGCCGAGCGCGGCCAGGCTGGCCGGAACGTACGGACCGCCCACCAGCTCGAGCACCACGCTCATGCCGCGGTCGTGCGTCACCTCCCGCGCCCACCCGGTGAGCGGCTCGGGACCGCCGGGGAGCACGAGGCCGGCCGTCATCCCCCACTCCCGCGCTCGATCCAGCTTGTCCGGCGTGCGCGAGGTGCCGTACGCCGTCGCGCCGATGACGCGCGCGAGCTGGACGGCGGCCACGCCCACGCCGCTCCCCACCGCGTGCACGAGCAGGCGCTCCTCCGGCCGCAGCTCGGCCTGGGTGACGAGGGCGTCGAAGGCGGTCATGAAGGCCTCCGGCACAGCGGCCGCGTCGGTCCAGCTCATCCCCTCGGGGATCGGCGCGAGCAGGCCACTGCGGATGCTGAGGTATTCGGCCTGCGCGCCGCCGGCGGCGATACCGAAGACGCGGTCGCCCTCGCGCCACGTGCCGTCGCCGTCGGCCGCCTGCGCCACCTCACCGGCGAACTCCAGGCCGGGCACGTCGGGGGGCACGCCGGGCGGGGCGGGGTAGCCGCCGCGTCGCTGCAGCAGGTCGGCCCGGTTGAGGCCGGCCGCGCGCACGCGCACGAGCACCTCGCCGGGGGCCGGCGTGGGAACCGGGCGATCCACGACCTCCAGCACGTCGGGGCCGCCCGGCCGGGTGATGACGACGGTTCGCATGGTGCGTCTGCGGTGCAGGGTTCGTGCGCGGGGACATTAGCTTTCCACCATGTCCCACTCCACCATCCCGGCCGGAATCGACGACGCGGTCAACGCGCGCATCCTGGCCGTCTCCGAAGATCGCATCCAGGGCTTCCTGGAGGAGCCCTTCGCCGCGATCGCGGCCGCCGCCGAGCTGCCCGAGCCGGTGGTGCACGAGCGACTGCGCGCGATGCTGGCCGCCGGCACCATCCGCCGCATCCGCCAGACCTTGATGGCCACCAACCTGGCGCCCGGCGCGCTCGTGGCCTGGAAGGTCTCGCCCGAGCGGCTCGACGCGGCGTTCGACTACATGGTGCACGACGATCCCTTCTCCGGGCACGTCGTCATCCGCTCCACCGACGCCGACACCCCGGGTGCGGCCTTCCGGCTGTGGACGACGCTGAAGGTGCCGCAGGGCTTCGCGATGGACAAGCACTGCGCCGTGCTGCGCGATCGCGTCGGGGCCGACGGATTCAAGATCATGCCGGCGCTGCGCCTCTTCGCGCTGGGGGTCGGGCACGTGCGGCGGCGGGGAATGCCGCCGGGCAGCCGGAGCGAGGAGCCGGGTCGCGTGCTCGACACGAGCATCGTCGCCCTGTCGCCGCACGACTGGCGCGTGCTCGGGCCCCTGAAGCGCGAGTTCACGGCGGACGAGATCACCGCCGACCCGTGGCGCGCTCGGGCGGCCGAGGCGGGCGTCTCGCGCGAGGAGTTCGTGCGCGTCGCCCACAGCCTGCACGAGCGGGGCGTGATCGGCCGCTTCTCCACCTTCCTGGAGCACGTCAAGCCGACCGCGGGCGGCACCCGCGTGACCCGCTACAACGCGCTCTTCCACTGGCGCGTGCCGGAAGGGCGCGAGATCGAGGCGGGCCGCGAGGTGGGGCGGCACCACATCCTCACGCACGCCTACTGGCGCGAGGGCGGGCCGGAGTTCGCCAACGTCAACATCATGGCCGTGGCGCACGGCACCGAGAAGGACGTCGTCCTGGCGCACAAGGCGGCGATCGACGCGCACCTGGCCGAGGCGGGCATCCCCGTGCTCTACACGAACGTCTTCTGGGGCGGGCGCAGCGAGATCAAGCCGTCCGAGATCCTCCCCAGTGCGTACGAGGCCTGGTGCCGCCGGACGGGACTGGACCCCGAGACGATGCGGGCCGAGGAGGCGCACGGCTGACGCCAGGGTACCCGCTGAACGCCGCGAGGGGGACCCGCCAGGCGGGTCCCCCTCGTCGTCACGTACGCGGTGGCGGCGTCCGAACGTGCGCCGCTCAGGTCACTCGGTGGGAGGCTCGGTGCTCGGACGGGGTCGGACGAAGAGCCAGCGCCAGAGCCAGACCACGAACGCGATCGGCAGCCCGATGAACAGGACGAGCTTGAGGATCGGGCCGCCGATGGCGAGCACCGCCCCGAGGATACCGAGGAGCAGGCCGCCCATCAGGAGCACGAGCAGGATCGGCAGGCCGATGACGAGCAGGAAGAGCAGGATGGGGAGCGCCAGCACCCCGAGCACCAGCAGCAGCGGCCAGCCGATGAGCTTCAGGATCGCGCCGATCGGGAGCAGGACGAGGAGCGAGCCGAAGCCCCTCAGGACGAGGCGGCGGACCACCCACTGCGCGAGCAGCCCTTTCAGGATCATCCACATCGGAGGCCTCCGGAGGTGACGGACGGGACGCACGCTCGTACGTAAGGGTGAGCGCTCCGGTTTCGCCCGCCCGATCGATGTCGAGGGCGGTGGCTGATCCGGCGTACGCTCACTAAGCTTCGCGCTCCCCCAGGGCCCGCCCTCCGCTCGGGCCGGCTTCGCCCCTCCTCTCCGCAGCATCCGTCGCATCATGCCGCCTCGCCGCCCGCTCCTCCGCCTCTGGCTCGCCCTCCCTCTCTCTCTGCTCCTCGCCGCGTGCGGGTCCGACCTGGCCGAGCAACAGCTCCAGGTCGCCGGTGCCCGGCCGGTGGGCGGATCTCCGGCGGCCGCCGATCCGGGCGCCGACGGCCAGACGCCCGCCGACAGCAGCGCCGTCGTCACGGCGGATGCGGACGGCGACGTGGCCACCGACAGCGCCGTCACGGCACCGCCCGGCGACGGGACGAGCGCCGTGGTGGCCGATACCGCCCGCCCCGCCCCGGCCCGGAGCGACGTGATCGCCCCGACGGTGGCACCGGGGCGCTCGCGGCGCGACAGCCTCGGGATGGTCCGGGCCATCCGGGCGGGGCGCCGGCAGGATGGCTTCCCGGCCACGACCGGCGCGCTGCCCGGGGCGCTGCTCCCGAAGACTCGCATCGTCGCCTTCTATGGCAATCCGCTCTCCAAGCGGATGGGCGTGCTCGGCGAGTACGAGGTGGACGAGATGCTGCGTCGCCTGGACGTCGAAGTCGCGCGCTGGCGGAAGGCCGATCCCGCGACGCCGGTGAAGCCGGCGCTGCACCTGATCGCCGTCGTGGCGCAGGGCGGGCCGGGGCGTGACGGCAAGTACCGCCTGCGCATGGACAGCACGCTGATCGAGAAGGTGTACGGCTGGGCGAAGCGGAAGGACGCGCTGCTCTTCCTGGACGTCCAGGTGGGCTGGAGCACGCTGCCCGAGGAGTTACCGCGCCTCGCCCCCTTCCTCTCGCGTCCCGACGTGCACCTCGGCATCGACCCCGAGTTCAGCATGCACGGCAGCCGCACCGGCATCGTGCCGGGCAAGAAGATCGGCACGTTCGACGCCAAGGACGTGAACTACGCCATTCGCATGCTCTCCGAGCTGACGGCGAAGAAGGGGCTGCCGCCGAAGGTGCTCGTCGTCCACCGCTTCACGCAGGGGATGGTGACGAACGCCGAGCAGATCCGGCTCGATCCCCGCGTCCAGGTCGTGATGGACATGGACGGCTGGGGGCCGCCCTGGCTCAAGTTCGACTCGTACACGGACTACATCGTCGCCGAGCCGGTGCAGTTCACCGGGTTCAAGCTCTTCTTCCACAACGACACCAAGAAGGGCAGCGGCCTGCTCACCCCGGCGGAGCTGGTCCAGCTGGTGCCCGCGCCGCTGTACATCCAGTACCAGTAGGACGCCTCACCGCCCGTCGGCGTTTCGGTGCGGGCGCGCGCCCGAGGATCGGGCATGCTCCGCGTGTGCTCGCCG
Organism: Gemmatimonadaceae bacterium; assembly: GCA_035761165.1. Taxonomy (GTDB): domain Bacteria; phylum Gemmatimonadota; class Gemmatimonadetes; order Gemmatimonadales; family Gemmatimonadaceae; genus CALCHX01. The sequence goes on from DASTRO010000128.1 coordinate 47,290, forward strand.
CCATCCGCTCCGCCGCCGTCCTCGGCATCGAGGCGCTGCCCGTCACCGTGGAGGTGGACGTGGCGCGCGGCCTGCCGCAATGGACGATCGTCGGGCTGGCCGCCGGGGCCGTGAAGGAGAGCCGCGAGCGCGTCTCGGCTGCGCTGACCAACAGCGGGTTCGTGCTGCCCCCGCGCCGCGTGACCGTGAACCTGGCGCCCGCCGACCTGCGCAAGGAGGGCACCAGCTACGACATCGCCATCGCGCTCGGCCTGCTCGTCGCCACCGGGCAGCTCGACGGGCCGGCCGCGGCCGGTCTCTGCGTGATGGGGGAGCTGGGGCTGGACGGGAGCGTGCGGTCGGTGCGCGGCGTGCTGCCGGTGGCGCGCACCACGGCGGGCGAGGGCCGGCGCCTCGTGGTGCCGCCGGGCAACGCAGCCGAGGCCCGCCTCGTGACGACGCTGCGCGTGAGTGCGCCGACCTCGCTTCGCGAGCTGACGGACTGGCTGCGGGCCGGACGCCTTCCCGACGCGGAGCCGCCGCTGGCGCCCGCCCCACCAGCCGCCGCGGCGGCGGATCTCGCCGACGTGCTGGGGCAGGGGGTGGCCAAGCGGGCGCTCGAGATCGCCGCGGCGGGCGATCACGGCGTCCTGTTCGTCGGACCTCCGGGCGCGGGAAAGACGCTGCTCGCCCAGTGCGTGCCGGGCATCCTGCCGCCGCTCTCCGACGCCGAGGCGCTGGAAGTGATCGCGGTGCACTCGGTGGCCGGCGTGATGCCGCCCGGTGGCGTGTGCGCACCCGCGCGCCCCTTTCGCGCGCCCCACCATACCGTGTCCACGGCGGGGCTGGTGGGCGGCGGCTCGGCGCCCCGACCGGGCGAGGTCAGCCTCGCGCACCTCGGGGTGCTCTTCCTGGACGAATTGCTGGAGTTCCCGCGCGCCACGCTCGATGCGCTGCGGCAGCCGATCGAGGACGGGGTCGTGGTGCTCACGCGGGCCGCCGGCAGCGTGCGCTACCCGGCGCGGTTCACGCTCGTGGGCGCGATGAACCCCTGCCCCTGCGGCCGCAGCGGTGACCCGACGGCCGTCTGCGTCTGCGCGCCGGCCGACATCCGGCGCTACCGCGCACGGCTATCCGGGCCGCTCGCCGACCGCATCGATCTGCACGTGCCGGTGGCCGCCGTCCCCGTGCGGGAGCTCGCCCTGCCCGCCGCGCGTGCGCGTGGCGAGTGCTCGGCCGCCGTGCGCGAGCGGGTGACGCAGGCCCGCGCCGCGCAGCGGGCGCGATACGCGGCCCTGCCGGGGATCGTCGCGAACGGCCGCGTCCCCGGCCGTTGGCTCGCGCGCGAGACGCCGGTAGCGCCTGCTGCGCGTGAGCTGCTCGCGACCGCCGCGGAGCGGCTCGGACTCTCGGCGCGGGGTTATCATCGCGTGCTGCGCGTTGCGCGGACGATCGCCGACCTGGACGGAGCGACCGGGATCGACGCGGCCTGTGTGGCCGAGGCGCTGCGCTACCGGGCGCCGCTGGCGCGAGATGGGAGCCCGGCCGGCGTCGAAAATGGACATGTCGATGGATGACGTGTGATGTTGGGCCGATGATCAGGGTGAGCCCCGGCGGCCGCGCGCTCGCGCCACGCAGCGCCGCGCACCGTCCGGTGCGGTTCGTGGCGTGCCTGGGCCGGTGGGTCGCTGCACCGTCCCCGCTCGCTGCGATGCAGGCCGAGCTCCTGGGTGCGCGGGCGAACCGCGTCGTCGCCCACTCCGTGGTGGCGCGCACGCTGCTGCCCCCGCTGACGGGGCGGAGTGGGAGCCACGCGTCGAGCAAGGGCCCATCGGCGCTCGCGCCGTGGCCGGTCTGCGGGCTGGTCGCGATCGCGACCGCCACGCAGGCCATGCTGGTGCGTGCCCTGGCAGGCGAGGCCGGGCGCGCGAGCGCATGCGGATCGCCGACCTGGTGATCCACCGGTCGGCGTGGATCGGCCGCGACATGAGAACGAGCGGCGACGAGATCGACGGCCCGGCCATTGGCCACTATGGGGCCGGCAGCATCGCAGGCCGCGTGATCGGGGCGGTCCGGCATCTGGAGTTCCCGGAGCAACTCGCGGGCGAGCCGCACGTCGGCCGGCGCTGACCGCGGGTGCAGCCGCGCGCCAGCGCGCTCGCGTGCCCGGCGGCACCGTGCTGCTCCCCGCCCTGTCGCCTCCACTGGCCGCGCACGCTACGTTATGGGCATGAGGTCCGCGACGATCACCTCCGGGGAGTCGGAACGAGCCGACCCGCGCGCGGCCGCCAAGGAGGCGGCGCTCGCGGCCTGGCTGCGCGCGCGCGGCTCGGTGGCCATTGGCTTCAGCGGTGGCGTCGACTCCACCTACCTGGCCTGCATCGCCGTGCGCACGCTGGGGCCCGAGCACGTCCTCGCGGTCATCGGGCGCAGCGCCTCGTATCCAGCGGTCCAGTGGGAGCACGCGCGCGAGGTGGCGGAGCGCTTCGGCGTGCCGGTGCTCGAGGTGGACACCGACGAGCTGCACGACCCGCGCTACGCTGCCAACCCCACCGATCGCTGCTACTTCTGCAAGACCGAGCTGTGGCAGCGGGTGCGTCCGGTGGCCGCGGCACAGGGCATGGCCATAGTGGTCGACGGCACGAACGCGGACGACCTCGGCGGCCACCGGCCTGGTGCGCGGGCGGCGGGAGAGCAGGGCGTGGCCTCGCCGCTCGCCGAGTTGGGCTTCACCAAGGCCGAGATCCGGGCCCGCTCGCGCGCCCTCGGCATTCCGACGTGGGACCAGCCCGCATCGCCCTGCCTCGCCTCCCGGTTGCCCTACGGCACCCCCGTGACGCCGGAGCGACTGCGGCGCGTGGAGCGGGCCGAGGCGTCGCTGCGAGCGCTCGGCATCGGTGGCGACCTTCGCGTGCGTGATCACGGCGAGCTGGCGCGGGTCGAGCTGGCACCGGATGAGCTGCCGCGCTGGCTGGCAGGCGAGGGCGCGCACCGGCTGCGCACGGCGCTGCGCGACGCCGGCTACGCCCGAGCGGCGGTCGACCTGCGGGGCTTCCGGAGCGGGTCGCTGAACGTGCTGGACGGCGTGGTGCCGGCATGAGCGGTGTGCCGACGCCGCCCCCGGACGGCGCGGCCCTCGCGGTGCGACTCCGGGCGCTCGGCGTGACGGGTACGGTGGAGGCGCAGGGCCGGCTGGCGCTGCTGCGCGCCGCCGATGCGGCGCCGCTGATGGAACTGGAGCTGCGCCGCCGCGTGCATGCGGCGGCCTCGGAGTGCGGATTCACGCACGTGGCACTGGAACTGGACGGGACGGGGGCGGATGAGGCTCTTCGTAGCGCTTGATCTTCCGGCGGCGGTGCGCCAGCGCATCGCCGACGAGGTGGTGGAGCCTCTGCGCCAGGAGCTGCGCGGGGTGCGCTGGGTGCAGACCGATGTCCTGCACGTGACCCTGGCCTTCCTGGGCGAGCGATCGGCGCGGGAGGCCGACGAGGCGCGCACGGCCGTCCGTGAGCTGGCGGACGGGCGTGCGGCGGCGCGTGTCACATTGCAGGGGCTGGGTGTGTTCCCGGAGAAGGAGCGGCCGCGCGTGATCTGGCTCGGGGTGCGCGATCCGGCGCCGGTGCGCGAGCTGCACCGTGCCTTCGAGCGCAGCCGGGCGCGCCTCGGGGTGCCGGCCGAGGGGCGCGCCTACCATCCGCACGTCACGCTGGGGCGGGTGCCCCCGCCGGCCGAGGCGGACGTGCGGCAGGCGCTCGCGCCGGCGCTGGCTGCGGTGCAGTTCGAGGCCCGGGTGACGCTCGACGCCGTGCACTTGATGCAGAGCGAGCTGACGCCCGCCGGCCCTCGCTACACGACACTCTACTCGGCCCAGTTGGCGCGCCCGGAGGAGCACTGAGTGTTCGGCTGCCTGAGGCGGGTGGGCTGTCTGGTGATCCTGCTGGCGGTGGGTGCCGGCGCCTACCTCCTGCGTGATCGCTGGTACCCGCGCCTCATGGGCGGCGGGGCCGTGGAGTCGGAGAGCGTCGAGACGGCCGTCTGGGAGCCGGTGACCGAAGGGACGACGACTGCCGGACGCCGCAAGGTGGCGCGGCTCGAGGCGCCGCGCGGACCGAGCGCCGTCGTGTTGCAGCCGGCGGAGCTGGCCGGCTACCTGCTCGGCGACGCCCTGCGCCAGCTCTCCGGCGCGAGTGACGGCGTCGGAGCGGCGGTGGTGGGCGACCGCGTCTACGTGCGCGCCGCCGTGCGCCTCCGCGACCTCGGCGGTGAGGCACTCGGCCCGCTCGCCGGGATGCTGGGCGACCGCGACACCCTGCTCCTCGGCGGCACGCTCGAGATCGTGCGGCCGGGGCTCGGCGTGTATCACGTGCGTGACGTCCGGGTGAAGGAGTTCGCGCTCCCCGCGCCGGTGATCCGCAAGCTGCTCCCCCGGCTGCGGGGGAGCGACCAGCCGCCCGGCGTGCCCGACGACGCGCTGGCGATGCGGGTGCCGGCGGAGATCGCCGATGTCCGCGTGGCCCACGGCCAGGTCACGTTGTACGAGGAGGCCCGTCCGTGAGCGTCCCCGCGCGTGGGGCGGCCGCGGCGCGCCGCGTGCTCGTCGTCGACGACGAGCGGGGGATCCGCGCCGCCCTGGGCCAGTTGCTGGAGTACGAGGGTTACTCCGTGCGGACGGCGGAGAGCGCGATGGAAGCGCTGAGCCTCTATCCCGAGTTCCGGCCGCACCTGACCTTCCTCGACGTCAAGCTCCCCGGCATGGACGGGCTGGAGGCGTTGAAGCGGCTGCGCGAGCTGGACCGCCACGCCACGGTCGTGATGATCAGCGGGCATGCCACCATCCAGACCGCGGTGGAGGCGACGCAGCTCGGGGCGTACGACATCCTCGAGAAGCCCCTCGACACGGACCGCATCCTCGTCCTGCTGCGCAACGCCCTCTCGCACCTGGAGCTGTCGGAGGAGAACGCCCGGCTGCGCGAGACCATCGAGTCGCGTTTCGAGATGGTGGGGCGCTCGTTCGCCCTGCGCGCACTGCAGGAGCGGGTGGCCAAGGTGGCGGGGACGCCGGCGCGCGTGCTCATCACCGGTGAGAACGGCACCGGCAAGGAGCTCGTCGCGCGGGCCATCCATCGCGAGTCGCCGCGTGCGCGGGCGCCCTTCGTGGAGGTCAACTGCGCGGCCATCCCGGCGGAGCTCATCGAGAGCGAGCTGTTCGGGCACATGCGTGGCTCCTTCACCGGCGCCGTCTCGGATCGCGCCGGCAAGTTCGAGCAGGCCAACGGGGGGACGCTCTTCCTCGACGAGGTCGGCGACATGAGCCTGGCGGCGCAGGCGAAGGTGCTGCGCGCGCTGCAGGAGAACGTCGTCACGCGCATCGGCAGCACGAAGCCGATCCAGGTGGACGTGCGCGTGGTGGCGGCGACCAACAAGCGGCTGGAGGAGGAGATCGCCGCCGGTCGATTTCGCGAGGACCTCTTCTACCGGCTGAACGTGGTGCCGATCCACGTCCCGCCGCTGCGCGAGCGGAAGGAGGACATCCCGCTGCTCGTGCAGCACTTCCTGCGGCAGCTGGCGGAGCGGGAGGGGGTGCCGCCGCGCGACATCAGCGACGAGGCGATGCGTCGCCTCACGGCGCTGGACTGGCCGGGGAATGTGCGCGAGCTGCGCAACACGGTGGAGCGGCTGCTCATCCTCGCCGCGACGCCGATGATCGGCGCGGCCGACGTGGAGCGGCTGGTCGGTCGGCGTCCGGAGGAGTCGGCGGGCCTCGGCGCGCTGGCGGAGTGCCGCACGTTCGAGGAGTTCAAGGCGGCGGCCGAGCGGGCCTTCCTGCTGGCCAAGCTGCGCGCATTCGACTGGAACGTCTCGGAGACGGCGCGCGTGCTGGAGATGCCGCGCTCCAACCTGTACAAGAAGATCGAGCGCTACGGGCTCGAGCGGGAGGAGGCGTGAGGCGCCCCCGACACCTCCCGCTGGCGCGCCGCGTACTGTATCTCCATCCGTAACCGGCCCGTTCGGTCGCTACCCTCACTCACCGCTGCCCGCCCGCCCATGACGTCGCGCGACTGGGACAAGGAATTGGCCGCGATCGACAAGCAGCTCGCGTCGATCTCCGACGAGGAGCTGGTCGCGCCCGCGCCGGCCAGGCCGGGCGCCGCGCCGCCCAGCGCGCGCGGCACGCCACCGACCGCTGGCGTCGCGCCGGCGCCGCCGCGTTCGGGCGGCCCCCCCGCCGCCGTCGCGCTGCCGCCGGGGATGACGGCGACGTCCACCGTCCCCGGGTGGCGTCGCCGGCTCGCCGTCGGCGGCAAGGCGCTGCTCGCGCTCGCCCTCGGGGTCGTCGCGGCGCCGGGCGTGTGGCCCTACGGATGGCGCTGCGGCTCGGAGCTCGCCGTCTATCTGGCCGTCGTCGGCGCCGCGGTGCTGAGCGGGCTGTGGGCGGCGCGCTCGTCGTGGCGTCATCGCAGCGGGCTCGCGCACACCCTCAGCCTTCTCCTCGTCCTGTGGGGGCTCGGCCTGGCGGCATGGCAGGTGCTGCCGCGGACCGGGCTCGCCCTGCCGACGATGGACCGGCCCGGCATCTGGGCCTGCCAGTAGGCGGCTCGAGCGCGCCCGCCGCGCGCATCGTCCGGGCGGTCGCGCAGCGTGCGGCCGCCCCCATCGCACTCCCCACCGATCGCATGAAAACCTTCAAGAACTTCATTGCCGGCGCCTGGGTCGAGCCGACCACCGGCGAGTACTTCGACAACGTGAACCCGGCCGACACGCGCGACGTGATCGGGCGCTTCCCGCTGAGCGGGGTGGAGGACGTGAACCGGGCGGTGGCCTCGGCACGGCGCGGCTTCGAGCGCTGGCGGCGCACGCCGGCGCCGGCGCGTGGCGACGTCCTGCGCCGGGTGGGCGACCTGCTGACCCAGCGGAAGGACGAGATCGCCGAGCTGATGACTCGCGAGATGGGCAAGCCGCTCGCCGAGACGCGCGGCGACGTGCAGGAGGGGATCGACACCGCCTACTACGCCGCCAGCGAGGGACGCCGCCTCTTCGGCCACACCGTGCCGAGCGAGCTGCGGGCCAAGTGGGCGATGAGCTTCCGTCGGCCGATCGGGGTGGCCGGCATCATCACCCCGTTCAACTTCCCGCTCGCCATTCCGACGTGGAAGATGTTCCCGGCGCTCGTCTGCGGGAACGCGTGCGTCTTCAAGCCGGCCGAGGACGTGCCGCACACGGCCACCGTCTTCGTCGAGATCCTGCTCGAGGCCGGATTGCCGCCGGACGTGATCCAGCTCGTGCACGGGGTCGGCGAGACGGTGGGGAAGGCGATCGTCGAGCATCCCGACGTCCCGCTCATCTCCTTCACCGGTTCCACCGATACCGGGAGCATCGTCGGGGCGACCTGCGGCCGACTGCACAAGCGGCTCTCACTGGAGATGGGCGGCAAGAACGCGCAGATCGTGCTGGACGACGCGGATCTCGAGCTGGCGCTGGAGGGGGTGCTCTGGGGGGCCTTCGGCACCACCGGCCAGCGGTGCACGGCCACCAGCCGGCTGATTCTCCAGAACGGGATCCACGACAACTTCCTCGGGCTGCTCGTGGACCGCGCGCGAGCGATGCGGCTGGGCGACGGACGTCGGGACGGCACCGACGTGGGGCCGCTGATCAGCGAGGCCGGACGCCTGAAGGTGGAGCACTACGTGGACGTGGGGCAGGCCGAGGGAGCCGACCTGCTCTGCGGCGGCCGGCGGCCGGACGGGAAGGGGCTGGAGCACGGCTACTTCTACGAGCCGACGATCTTCGCTCGCGTGGAGGCCGGGTCGCGCCTGGAGCAGGAGGAGATCTTCGGCCCGGTGCTCTCGGTGATCCGCGTCGCCACCCCGGACGAGGCGTTCGCGGTGAACAACGACGTCAAGTACGGCCTCTCGTCGTCGCTCTACACCCGGGACGTCAACGTGGCCTTCCGGGCCCTCCAGGAGCTGGACAACGGCATCACGTACATCAACGCGCCCACCATCGGCGCCGAGGCGCACCTGCCCTTCGGTGGGGTGAAGCAGACCGGCAATGGCCACCGGGAGGGTGGCTGGGAGGTCTACGAGTTCTACTCGGAGACCAAGGTGGGCTACGTGGATTTCTCGGGCACGCTGCAGCGGGCCCAGATCGACAACTACCTGGGGACGCCGGACTGATCGCGGACCGCCGCCGGCGGCGGGGGGCCGGCCGGCTCCGCCGGCGGCCCCCCGCGACCGCCGTGAAACCGCGGAGCGGTTGCCGGGGTAGGAGGGAGCCGGCCGGCAATGGAACGCGCCGCAGGGCGTTGGGCCGCTTGCGCGGTGCGCGCGGGGCGCAATTATATTCCTGGTGGTGAACGTGCGTATATCCGACGTCACGCCGTCGTGCGCCAACACCTCCCCTCCTAACCGGGGGAGCGGCCATCGCCCGCGCCGCCCCTCCGCCGCGTGCCCGCCGTCCCGCCGTCCGCCGTCCCGCTCTCCCCGTCCGCGCCGCGCGGAGGGATGCCGCACATGAGTCAGAGCGATCGCGTGTCGCCCCCAATCCCCCCCGCGATCAGCGACGCCGATCGCGCCGAGGTGCTGCGCCGGCTGAACCGGCGCTCGGCGGTGCCGTGGGGCTTCCTCTGGGACTCGGCGAAGTCCATCCCGATCGCGCTCTTCCTCTTCTTCTTCGTCCGCGCCTTCTTCGTCGAGGCCTTCAAGATCCCGAGCGGGAGCATGGAGCACACGCTGCTCGTCGGGGACTTCCTCCTCGTCAACAAGCTCCTCTACGGCGCCGAGATCCCGTTCACCAACCGCCACCTGCCGGCCATCCGTGACCCCGAGCGCGGCGAGGTGATCGTCTTCCAGTACCCCGAGGACCCGTCCAAGAACTTCGTCAAGCGCCTCGTGGGGCTGCCGGGGGACACGGTCGCGATGCGCGACGGGGTGCTCTTCCTCAACGGCGAGGCGCAGGCCGAGCGCTACGTCAGCCACAGCGAGCCGGGGATGGACCGGATCGCCGAGGACTTCCGGTGGCAGCGCAACTACCTGGTGCGCACCGCCGAGGCGCGGGCGGGCTTCTACCCGTCCCGAAACAATTGGGGTCCGCTGGTCGTCCCGAACGGGAAGTACTTCGTGCTCGGGGACAATCGCGACAACTCCCTCGACAGCCGCTACTGGGGCTTCGTCCCCGATTCGCTGCTCCGGGGACGGCCCATGTTCGTGTATTACAGCTACGCTCCTGACACCGCCGACGACTTCGCCTGGCTCACCCACATCCGCTGGTCGCGGATCGGTGAACGCATCGACTGAGTCGTCGTCTCGATAGCCCCCGCATCCCCAGCGTGCGCGACGGTGCGCGTGCGCTCGCTTCACCCTCGCCGGAGCAGCTGCACCCATGGCCGTCACCACGTCGAAACGGATCTCTTACGAGGAAGGGTCGCTCGACCAGTACCTCCGCGACATCAGCGCCTACCCGCTGATCACGCGTGAGGAAGAGGTCAATCTCGCGCGCCGGATCCGGGCGCACGACCAGGAGGCGCTCGACAAGCTGGTGCGGTCCAACCTGCGCTTCGTGGTCTCGGTCGCCAAGAAGTACCAGAACCAGGGCGTCTCGCTCTCCGACCTGATCAACGAGGGGAACCTCGGCCTGATCCGGGCGGCCCACAAGTTCGACGAGACGAAGGGGATCAAGTTCATCTCCTACGCCGTCTGGTGGATCCGCCAGGCCATCCTGCAGGCGCTGGCCGAGCAGAGCCGCATCGTGCGCGTGCCACTGAACCGGGCCGGTACGCTGCACCGCATCGGCAAGCGGGCCAATGCGTTGCTCCAGGAGCTCGGGCGCGAGCCGACGCACGAGGAGATCGCCGACGGGCTGGACATCAGCGAGGAGGAGGTCGCGAAGACGATGTCCATCTCGCAGACGCACCTCTCGCTCGACGCGCCGATGACGCCGGGGGAGGACAACAAGCTCCTCGACTACCTCCCGGACAACCTGAACCCGACGCCCGACGAGCAGACCTTCGAGAAGGCGCTCACCGAGTCGGTGGAGGAGGCGCTGGCCAGCCTCAAGGAGCGCGAGGCGAAGATCCTCCGGCTCTACTTCGGGCTCGACGGCGAGGAGCCGATGACGCTCGAGCAGATCGGCTCCCTCCTCGGCATCACCCGCGAGCGGGTGCGGCAGATCAAGGAGAAGGCGCTGAGCCGGCTGCGCCACGTGAGCCGGGCCCGGGCGCTGGAGAGCTTCCTGGGGTGAGGCGGGCGACGAGCGATGAGCGACGAGGGGGGCGACCGGTCACGGGAGCTCCCCTCGGCTCGTTCCGGCTTCCGTTTCCGGAGGTCTCCACGCACACTTCGCCCGGGATCCGCGACGAGACCACTCGTCGCTCATCGCTCATCGCTCATCACTCGCCGTCATGGCCCAGACCAGCTCGTTCGACGTGACCACCGGCGTCGATCTCCAGGAAGTGGACAACGCCGTCAACCAGGCGCAGAAGGAGATCGCCCAGCGCTACGACTTCAAGGGGTCCGAAGCCTCCATCGAGTTCCGGCGCGGCGAGGCGCAGCTGGTACTGGTGGCCGACAGCGAGTTCCAGATGACGGCGCTCTTCGACGTGCTGCAGTCGAAGCTGATCAAGCGGGGCGTGCCGGTGAAGAACCTCGACGTGGGCGAGATCAAGCAGGCGGGCGGCGACACGGTCCGCCGCGAGGTGGGGCTCAAGACCGCGCTCGACTCCGACACCGCCAAGAAGGTGGCGGCCACGATCAAGGAGGCGAAGCTGAAGAAGGTGCAGGCCGCCATCCAGGGCGACCAGGTGCGCGTCAGCTCGCCGTCCAAGGACGACCTGCAGGAGGCGATGCGGCTGCTGCGCGGCGAGGACTTCGGGGTGGAGCTGAAGTTCGGCAACTACCGCTGAGGGGGCAGGAGGCGGCTACATCGCTTGCGGGCTGGCGGGCGCGGCCATAGGATGCGGGGACGCCGACGCGGGCGCCCCATCATCTCCGTTAGCCGAATCGCACATGATGACGATTCCCGTGGGGAGCTCCCGTCGAACGTCCCCCCGCGCCTGCGTCCTTGCTGCGCTCGCACTGCTTGCCGGTACTGCGCTGGCCTGCTCCGATCCGCAGGGGCCGGATGATGCGCCTGGCCTCGTGCCGGGCATCTACGTGCTCCACTCGATGGATGCCGCCTCGCTGCCGATGTACCAGGCCGACATCAGCTTGGGCGAGACGGTCCTGGCGGAGACGCTCTTCGTCTCGTCGCCGACCAGCTATCGCGTCGCCGGCGCGTACGTGCTCCGCTTCGTGGGTGAGGTGTACGAGGAGCGCGGGCCGCTCGAGGCGACTCGCGACCCGTCCACCGGGGGCGTCGCGCTGGTGGGCGTTCTCCGCTCGCGCGGTGGCGTGGCCCGACGGCACGGTGATTCCCTCGTGGTCGAGCTCGACGCGATCGGGGGAACCTCACACCGACTCGTCTACGTCGCCTCGCCGGCCCCGCCGCCGCCGGGGCCGGTGGCCTCGCTCCAGCTCTCCCTGACGGATACGGTCGCGCTCCCGGGCGAGCGTCTCGACCTCCGCCCGCTCGTCGTCCGCGGCCTCGATGCGAGCGGGCGATGGATCAGGGATCCGGCGCTCATCGTGGAGGCCCCGGCGGGGTGGGCCACGGCCGGCGACACGCTGGTGGCGCCCGCCGCACCCACCGTCGGCGTCGCCCACGTGCGCAGCGGCGACGCGGTCGCGGAGGTGGAGGTGCAGGTCGTCCCGGATCTGCGCGAGTCGCGATGGCGCCTCACCTGGCGGTGTCTGGAGCCATTCGACCTCGTGCCCGACGCAGTGACCCGCATCGGCGACAGCTCGGCGGTGGAGCTCGTCGTAGACTCGGTGCGGTACGCGCCGGCCTCGGTCGGGTACGGGTCCGATTTCCCATTCGTCTACAGCTCGCGTATCGGGCCGATCCTCTGGGCCAAGGCTGCACTCTACGCGCGCGGCACGGAGACGGTCTGGTTCCCGGATCGGACGACCACCGACTCGGTACGCTACGCGCTTCCCGTCCTTCGCCAGTGGGCGGACAGCATCCAGCTGGCCGGACCTCACTACAGCTACGAGATCCCGCGGTACCCGGTCGCCCTTCCGAGAGAGGAGAGCGCGGCCCGCACGTACGCCGCCACGCCGACCACGCCCGGCATGTGCGACGACCTGTCGTACGTGGGCGGCGGACCGGTGCGATTCGAGCCACTGCCGTAGCGGTCGGCCGCTAACAGCGCACCGGGGAATCTGCGGCGTGGCCATCGCGGCGCCGGGCGCGACGGCGCGAGCGTCATCGCCCCCAAGCAGACGCCACCGCCACTGGCGAGCCGGGCAGGGTCCTGGCGCGAGGCCATGGCACACGAGGGGCCGGGGTCCCGGACGGCGATGCTACTGCCCATCCGGGACCCCGGCCCCTCGCGCGCTCGTGACGGTCAGTTCACCGCGGCGCGACGTCGGCGCGACAGGCCCAGGCCGAGCAGGCCAGCGAGGCCGGAGCCGAGCAGGGCGACGGTGGCGGGCTCGGGCACCGTGCTCGTCGTGCTGGTGAGCTCCAGGTTGCTGAGCGTCACCGTACCCCCCTCGGCGCCCGTGAGCGTCACGTGGAGGATCTCGCTCTCCGGGGATGGGGGACCGGATGGAAAGATCAGCGGCGGCGGGCCCGCGAAGCCCGGAAACCAGAGCACCACGCCGAAGAAGCCGGACCCGGCGGGCAGGGTCGTCGGCGCGGAGGCGTGTGGAAAGGTGCCGGGGACCCCAAAGCTGGCCAACGGGCCATCAGCTTGCGCGACGAGCTCCACATCGCTGCTGTAGTCGAAGCCGAACGCCTGGACGTGCCCGGGATAGTCGGTGAGCGTGACGACGAACGCGTCGTTGGAGAACAGGGTCCCCGGGCCGAAGGTGTAGCCGACGCTGCTGCCCGTCGGTCCCGACACCGTCCCCGCTCCCGAGGCGTCGTAGGCGAGACCAGGGTCGTTGGGCGCGACGCCGACGGGCGTGCCGAACAGTGCCGCCTCGAAGGCTGCCCGCGACGTGTACGTGGAGAAGTCGTCACCAGCGTGCGCCGGTGTCGCCGAGGCTGCGATGGCGAGCGCCATCGTGGCGGCCCCGGCGATCAATCGCCGATGCAGAGAGGGAGGGTGCATGGGATGTGGGAGAGCGGGAATGTGGAGCATGCGACGACCGCTGGGCCGTCGGGCGACGAGTGTCACTCGCGCGCCGCAAGCGCCCGGCCAGCACGAGCTCGCCACACCCGGCGGTGGAGGCACCGGAGGCAAGCCCAACGATACCAACGGTATAGTTCGCTTCGCGTGCCTCCGATCGCCGACCCCGGCAGTAGCGCGTTCCGGCGAGCTGTTGCGTTGCGACGACGGGTTCGTTGGTGAGATACGACAGGCCGCGAGCGCCGATGCGTCAGTGTTGAGGCCGCCATCTCCGGGCCCTACATTCGGCTCCGCTCCCCTCCTTTCCTCCAGTCGTGTCCGCCCTTCCAGCCCGCCCCGTACGGAACGTCCCCGAGCCGACGCCCACGCCGCGTCGTGCCGCATCGGGGCTGCTCGTGGAGCTGGTCGGTCCGGTCGCGTCCGCCCTGCTGTTCGCCGTCGCCTTCCCGCCGTACGGACTGGTCCTGCCGGCGGTGCTGGCGCTCGTCCCGCTCGGGCTCGGCATGGCGCGACACGCCTCCACGCTGCGGCCGCTGTCCACCGGGCTCCGCATCGGCCTGCCGTTCGGCGCGGCCTGGTACGCGGTCGGGATCCACTGGCTCGTGCCGGCGCTCGGCCGCGAGACGGCGCTGGCGCCGCTCGTCTACGTCGTCGTGCTCGCCGCTGTCGGATTGGCGGTCGGACTGGCGACCACGGTCGCATTGATCGGACGGCGCGCCACCGCCCTCCCGCTGGCGCTGCTGCTCCCGGCCGCATGGACGAGCGCGGAACTCGTGCTGGAGTGGATGCCCGGCGTGACGATCCCGTGGCTCCCGCTCGGGCTCGCACTGGCGCCGCAGCCCCTGGCGGCGCAGGCGGTGGAGCTGAGCGGCGTACACGGAGGGAGCTTCCTCGTCGCGGCTCTGGCCGGCCTCCTGGCGGACGCCTGGCTCGTTCGCGACCGCCTCCGAGCCGTCGTCGCGCGTCTGGCCCTCGCCGCCTCCGTCGCCGGGGCCGTGCTCGGCTTCGGGGCCTTGCGGCTGGGGACGCTCGAGCTGGCGCCACTGGCGAACGTGGCCGTGGTGCAGCCGGCCATCGGGTTGGACGAGAAGCACGACCCGGCGCTCCTCGACCGCAACGTGGGACGGCTGGTCGCGCTCACCCACGACGCCACGAGCGCGTCGCGGCCGGCCCTGGTGCTCTGGCCGGAGACGGCGCTCGCCGGCTTCCTGGCGGCGCATCCGGCGTGGCACGACTCGTTGCGCGCCGCTGCCCGCGGGCGTGCGCCGATCCTCTTCGGCGTGGTGGATCTTCGCCCGGTACCCGTCGAGCACAGCGCGGACATCTACAACGCCGTGATGCTCACCGACCGCGCCGGCCGCGTGCTCGACGCGCCGGTCTATCACAAGCGCGTGCTCGTCCCGATCGTGGAGCGGGTGCCGTTCGTGAATCCGGCCTGGTGGACGGGCGGCGATCCGCGCACGAGCCGGGGGTTCGCCGTCGGCGAGCGGCCGCGGCCCTTCCAGCTCCCCTTCGGCGCCGTGGGCACGCTCATCTGCTACGAATCGGCCATCCCACGGCTCGCGCGGCAGTGGCGGCGCGACGGGGTGGCGCTGCTCGCGAACCTGACGAACGACGCCTGGTTCCAGCGTGGCGGGGGCGCGTATCAGCACCTCGCCCACCTGCAGCTGCGCGCCATCGAGACGCGGCTGCCGGTGGTGCGCGCGGCCAACACGGGAATCTCCGCCTACATCGATCCCCTCGGGCGCATTCACCGGGCGACCGGCTTCGACGAGGCGGTGGCTCGCACCTACCACGTCGAGCGGACCGGCGGCACCACGCTCTATATCCGCTTCGGCGACTGGATCGGTCTAGGGTCGCTGGGGGTATGCGGTGCGCTGCTCCTGGTGGGCTGGCGCCGTCGGGCGACCGGCGCTGCCGGGACGGCCGGTCCGGTCCGGGTAGCTGGGCCGCCGCGGCGCCGCTAGCTTGCTCGCATGTCTTTCCGTCGCCTCAACTTGGACGTGCTTTCGTGAAGGTTGGCTTCATCACGCTCGGCTGCGACAAGAACACCGTGGACAGCGAGCGCTACCTCGCGCAGCTCGCCGCGCACGGCGCCGTCGCCACGGACGATCTCGGCGAGGCCGAGCTGATCGTCGTCAATACCTGCGGCTTCATCGACGCCGCGAAGAAGGAGTCCATCGACGCCATCGTGGAAGCCGGACAGCTGAAGCTGTCCGGCAGCTGCCAGGCCGTCGTCGCCGTGGGCTGCATGGTGCAGCGGCACAAGGGAGAGCTGGAGGAAGTGCTCCCCGAGGTGGATCTCTTCCTCGGCGCGTCCGAGATGGACCGGCTGGTGCCGGAGCTGGAGCGGCGCGGGCTGATCGATGCCGCCGCCGACCTGCACCCCGGGGAGCGCCTCTACAGCGGCGACCTGCCGCACGTGCGCTACCTGAAGGTGAGCGAGGGGTGCGATCACGGGTGCGCCTTCTGCGCCATCCCGCTGATGCGCGGCCGGCATCGCTCGTTCACCCCCGAGGACGTGGTACGCGAGGCGCAGCTATTGGAGCTGCAGGGCGCGCGCGAGATCAACCTGGTGGCGCAGGACCTGGCGCACTACGGGCGTGACCTGCGCGACCGGAACGTGCGCCTGCCGGAGCTGCTCGAGGCGCTGATCGCCGGCACCGACGTGCCGTGGATCCGCATGCTGTACCTGTACTCCACCGGGATCACGCCGCGCCTGCTCGAGGTGGTGGCGCGCGAGCCGCGCATCCTGCCCTACATCGACATGCCGATGCAGCACGCCTCCGACGCGGTGCTGGCGCGCATGCGGCGGCCGGAGCGGCAGGCGACGATCCGCGCCCGGGTCGCGCACTTCCGCGAGGCGGTGCCCGACCTGGCCATCCGCACGACGTGCATCGTCGGCTTCCCGGGGGAGACGGAGGCGGACTTCCAGCAGCTCCTCGACTTCCTCGAGGAGGTGCAGTTCGACCGGGTGGGCGCCTTCACCTACTCGCCGCAGGAGGGGACGCGCGCCTACGAGCTCCCCGACGACGTGCCCGAGGCGGTGAAGCTCGAGCGACTGGAGCGGCTCACCGAGCTGCAGCGCAGCGTGACGGCCGAGCGCTACGAGCGGCGCATCGGGCAGGTGGTGCGGCTGCTGGTGGACCGGCCGGGCGGGCCGGGCGAGCCGGCGCAGGCGCGGGCACCCTGGCAGGCGGACGACGTGGACGGCGTGACGTGGGTGGAGACGAGCGCGCCGGCCGGCTCGTTCGTGGAGGCACGCATCGACGACGTGGTGGACGACTACGACTTCACCGCCACGGCGCGCGGCGCCGTGATCCCGCCGCCCTCCGTCCAGCGCCGCCGCAGCCGCGCGCTGCCGATGGCGGCGTCCTCCTCGGTCGGGAGCTTCGGTCGATGACGGTCCCGCGTGAGGTCGTGCCGGCCAGCGACGAGACGGTACGGCCCGGCGCCCGGTCGGCGGCCATCATGGCCCGGGCGCGTGAGCTCTTCCCGGGCGGCGTCAACAGCCCGGTGCGCGCCTTCGCCGGCGTCGGGGGCGAGCCGTTCGTGGCGGAGCGGGGCGAGGGGGCGTACGTCTGGGACGTGGACGGCAACCGCTACATCGACTTCGTGCTGAGCTGGGGGCCACTGGTGCTCGGCCACGCCCCGCCGGTGGTGCTCGATGCGCTCCGCGAGACGATGGCCCGCGGCACCAGCTTCGGCATCCCCACGGGGCTGGAGGTGGAGCTCGCCGAGGCGGTGCGTGAGCGGATGCCGCAGCTGGAGATGCTGCGCTTCGTCTCGAGCGGCACGGAGGCGACGATGAGCGCCATCCGCCTGGCCCGCGCGGTCACCGGGCGCGACCTCATCCTGAAGTTCGAGGGGTGCTACCACGGCCACGGCGACTCCTTCCTGGTCCGCGCCGGCTCCGGGGTCGCCACGCTCGGGCTGCCCAACTCTCCCGGCGTGCCGGCCGCGCTGGCCGAGCTGACGCTGACGGCGCCATACAACAGTCTGGAGGCGGCCGCGGACGTGGCGCGCCGCCACGGCGACCGACTGGCGGCGATCATCGTCGAGCCGGTGGTGGGGAACGCCGGGTTCATCCTGCCGGACGACGGCTTCCTGCCCGGCCTGCGCGCGCTGGCGGATCGCACGGGAGCGCTGCTCGTCTTCGACGAGGTGATGACGGGCTTCCGCGTGGCCCCCGGCGGGGCGCGGGAGCTCAGCGGTGTGACGGCGGACCTGACGACGCTGGGCAAGGTGATCGGCGGCGGACTCCCGGTAGCGGCGTACGGCGGACGGGCCGACGTCATGGCGCGCGTGGCGCCCGCGGGCCCGGTGTACCAGGCGGGCACGCTCTCGGGGAACCCGCTGGCGATGGCCGCCGGGCTGGCCACGCTGCGCGCGCTCACCCCCGAGCTGCACGCGCACATCGCCGCGCGCGCGCAGGGATTGGTCCAGGGGCTGCGGGCGATCGCCGCGCGACGGGGCGTGCCGCTCACCGCCGCTGCGGTGGGCTCGATGTGGGGCTTCTTCCTGCATCCCGGGCCGGTGCGCGACTTCGCCGCCGCGCGGGAGAGCGACGTGGCGCTCTTCCGCCGTCTCTTCCATGCCGCGCTGCGCCGCGGCGTCTACCTGGCACCGTCGGCGTTCGAGGCGGCGTTCCTGTCGTCGGCGCACGACGACGCGGTGATCGCCGATGCGCTGGACCGGCTGGACGACGCGATGGGGGCGGCGCTTGGATAGGCGCGACGCGCTGCGTCGGCTGGTGACGATGGTGCCGGCAGTCACCGCCGCGTGCGCCGTCGGCCGGCGTCGACCGCTGCTGGCCGTGGAGCAGGAGGCCGGCGGTACGGTGGCCATGGACGGCGCGCTCGTGCGCGTCGCCCTTGCCGCGAGCGCGCCGTCCACGCAGCTGGCCGGGACGGGCGCCTGGCGGCTGATCGACGGCGACGGACGTGGCGACGTCGTGCTGCGGAGCGGCGGGACGGAGCGGTGGCGCATCGAGCAGCGCGAGGGGCGGCTCCGCGCGGTGCGTGACGATGGCGCGGCCAGCGGCTGGCGCGGCGGTCCACTGGTCGCCCGGCCGGTGGACGACCGGCCGCTCGTCGTGGGCGGACGCCGTTACCGCGGCGAGGTGGCGATCTCCGCGGCCACGAGCGGCCTGCTGGTGGTCAATCGCGTGGGCCTCGAGGACTACCTGCGGGGCGTGGTCCCGCTGGAGATCGGCGACCTTCCCGCCGCCGAGCGGGCCGCAGTGGAGGCGCAGGCGGTGGCCGCGCGCAGCTACACGCGCTCGCGCCTGCACGACGCGCGCGGCGCGGCGTACGACCTGACCGCCGGCGTCACCGATCAGGTGTACGGCGGCGTGGACGCCGAGCGGCCGGTGAGCGACGCGGCGGTGCGTGCCACGGCCGGCCTGGTGCTGCTCTACCGTGGCCGCCTGGTGAGCGCGCCGTACCATTCCACCTGCGGCGGCAGCACCTGTGCGCCGACGGAGGTGTGGCGGTCGGCGCCCGAGCCGCACCTGCAGCGCGTGAGCGACCGACGCCCCGGGGGCGGCTGCTACTGCGACGCCTCTCCGCGATTCGCGTGGACGCGCACCTTCGAGCGCGACGAGCTCCGCCGTCTCCTGGATCGCTATCTGGCCGCCTACGCGGAGGTGCCGAGCGGCGGGGCAGGGGAGGTGCTGGAGCTGCGCGTGGAGGAGACGACCCCGTCCGGGCGAGCCGGCGTTCTGGCGCTGCGCACGACGCGCGGCATCTTCCGGCTGCGCGGGAACGAGATTCGCTTCGTGCTCCGCGAGCGCGGTGGCGAGATCCTCAACAGCACCTATTTTACGGTTCGCCGGCCGCCCGTGCGGCGCGGCGAGTCGCCGCCGGTGGCGACGCTCGAGGGCAACGGCTACGGCCACGGCGTCGGAATGTGCCAGTGGGGTGCCATTGGCCGAGCGCGAGGCGGCTTCGACTTCCGCGCGATCCTGCGGACCTACTACCCGGGCACGAGTGTCGGCTACGCGGAGTGAGGCGATGCGGTGGGCACGGTCCGCACGACGGTCGTGCGGCGTGCGCGCGGTGCTCGGGTTCCTCGCACTCCTCGCGCTCGCATCGGCGGTGGCGCCCCGTGCCACCGCGCAGGGCGGCTCCGTCTTCGAGCGCCTCGGGCTCGACCGCCTGCGGCTGAGCGGCCTGGGCGCGAGCTACGGCGTCGTGAAGCCGTCGCAGATCGAGGACACGGAGGTGGTGGGCGTCCAGGCGGACTACGGCGAGGTGGCGCCGCACTGGCGCGTGCTCTTCGGCGTCTCGTACTGGGGCTCGCGCTACAACGATGCCGTGGTCCGCCGCTTCGCCGACTCGCTGCTCGCCGCGGTGGACGACCCCACGGGCGATGCGACCGTGGAGCTCGGCCGTGTGCGCGTCTCGGCCATCGCGCTCACGGCGGAGGGCCACTGGAGCCCGCGCCGGGGGCGCCCGCGCGTGCGCCCCTACCTCGGCGGTGGCTTCGGCGCATACGCGCTGAACGCCGAAGGGCGCGCGATCAGCGGCACCTTCGTCGAGGACGCCCTCGACACGGTCTCGGCCGGCGTCGCCGCGATGGGCGGCGCCGACGTTCTTCTCGCTCCGAACCTCTCGCTCGGCATGCAGGCTCGTTACGACCTCCTGAGCGGCGGCCGCTTCGCCACGTTGCGCGCCAGCCTCTCCTATCTCTTCACGCGGGGGCGGGCGTGAAGCCCGGGCCCGTGCGCATCGGCGTGATCGGCGCCGGCGCGATCGCGCAGCTGGCCCATCTCCCGGTGCTGTCCAAGATGCGCGGTGCGCAGCTCGTGGCGCTGTGCGACAACGACGGTCCAAAGGCACGCGCGCTCGCCGACCGCTTCGGGGTGCCGGACGTCTTCACGGACATCGACGAGCTGCTGGAGTTCGACGAGCTCGACGCGGTCGTGGTGGCGACGCCCAACCACCTGCACGAGCCACACGTGCTGAGTGCCATCGCGGCCAAGGTGGACGTGCTCTGCGAGCGGCCGCTGGCGCTCACCGCCAAGGGGGTGGAGCGGATCCTGACCGCCGCGGCCCGCGCCGACCGGAAGGTGTTCGTCGCCAACAACCACCGCTTCCGCGGCGACGTGCAGGCGCTCGACAGCTTCCTGCGCGGCGGCGAGCTGGGCCGGCTGCACGGCGTGCGCGCTGGCTGGTACCAGCCGCGCGGCAGCGTGGAGGGCTGGCGCCTGCGGCGCAACGAGGCCGGCGGGGGGGTGCTCCTCGACCACGGCTTCCCGCTCCTCGACCTCGGCTTCTGGCTGCTCGACTTCCCCGAGGTGGTGCGGGTGAGCGCGCACATGACGCGTGGCCGCGGTGCGAACGCGGTGGACGAGTCGATGCTCGTCAGCATCGGCTGCGCGCAGGGGCCGACCTTCAGCCTCGACCTCGACAACGCGTACGTGGGCGAGGACGAGCGCTGGTGGTTCGAGGTGCTGGGCGCACGCGGCAGCGCGCGGCTGGCGCCGCTCCGCGTGGTGAAGGAGCTCAATGGCCGCCCGACGGACGTGTCGCCCACGGGCGCCGCGACCCGCGACAGCGCGTTCATCCAGTCGTACCGGGCCGAGCTCGCCCACTTCCTGGCCGTGCTGCGCGGCGACAGCCCGTACGAGCCGCCCACCGATCAGGTCCGCATGCACCGGCTGCTCGAGATGATCTACAAGTCGGCGGAGGACGAGCGGGAGGTGCGGGCGTAGGGACCGGGGAGCAGGAAGGAGGAAGCAGGAAGCAGGAAACAGGAAGCAGGGGGCGGCGGACGGATCGCGGCGTGGGGGCCCCCCCCGACGACCACGATCGGGTCGGCTCGCCGCACGAGCATCACCGAAGCATCGCTCGGCGGACCCTCGTCGCTCCTCCCTACCTCATTCCTCCGCTCGCCCGCCAGGTCTGCGACTCGATGAACGTCGTCAGCAGGTCGCGGTCCAGCTCGCCCGCGTCGGCCTCGCGGCGGAGGATGTCCAGGGCGCGCTCCGGCGGGAGGGCGCGCCGGTACGGACGGTCGGTGGCCGTGAGGGCGTCGAAGATGTCGGCGATCGTCATCATGCGCACCTGCACCGGCAGCTGCGGCGCGGTGAGCCCGCGCGGGTAGCCGAGGCCGTTCAGCTTCTCGTGGTGGCCGTAGGCGATCTCGGCCACGTTGCGCAGCTCCCGGGTCCACGGGATCTGCGAGAGGAAGCGGAAGGTGTGCGTGACGTGCGCCTCGATCTCGCGCCGTTCGTAGTCGGCCAGCGTGCCGCGCGGCACGCGCAGGGCGCGCAGCTCGTCCTCCTGGAGCAGCCGAGCGCCGCCACTCCGGGCGCTGTCGAGTGCGATCAGCTCGGCGAGGGCGTGCGACGGGGTCTCGCCGGGCGCGTTGGCCGCTTCCACGGCGCGCTGCAGCCGGTCCAGGTGCGCCCGCGCGGCGTCCCGGCGGGCGCCCAGCTCGGCCAGCACCTCGTCGTAGCCCGTGCGGCCGTGCGCCAGCAGGTGGTCGGCCCGGGCGCGCTCGAAGCGGACGTCCTCGGCGCAGCGCAGACGCTCGATGCGGTGGCGGATGCGCTCGAGCTGCTGCGGGTAGAGCTTCTCGCTCTTCACCAGCACCTCCTCACGCACCCCCACCTTGCCGAAGTCGTGGAGGAGGGCGGCGTAGCGGAGCTCGCGCAGCTCCTCGCGCGTGAAGCGCGTGCCGCGCCAGGCGCCGATGCCGCCGCGCTCGAGCGACTCGGCCAGCTCCACGGTGAGCACCGCGACGCGCGCCGAGTGCCCCGACGTGGTCGGGTCGCGGCTCTCGATCGCCGTCACCGACGCGGTGACGAACCCCTCGAACAGCCGCTCGATGCTCTCGTACAGGCGGCTGTTCTCGATGGCCACGGCGGCCTGCGCGGCGAGCGCCGTCACGTGCTCGATGCAGCGGCGGTCGTACGGCAGCACCTCCCGCTCCACCGCCTCGCGCGAGTCGAGCCGCGCCTGCGGCGTGCGCTTGCGGTTGATGAGCTGCAGCACGCCGATGTTGTCACCCTTGTGCGTCTTCAGCGGGACGACGAGCACCGACTTCGTGCGGTAGCCGATGCGGTCGTCGAAGCTGCTGTTGACGCGATAGGGCGCATCGGGCGGGAGGGCGTACACGTCCGGGATGACGAGGAGCTCGTCGGCCGCGGCGGCGTGGCCGGCGAGGCTGGCGTCGTCGATCGCCAGCGTGAACTCGGCGAGCGGGACGTCGGGCAGCGTGTCGTTCTGCGCGAGCTTGAAGCGTAGCCACCGCTCGGCGCCGGGGCACGGCGCGTCGGCGGCCGGGGCTCCCTCGGCCACACTCTCCACCAGGTAGAGGGACCCGGCATCGCTGGCCGTCAGCAGGCGCGCCTGCATCAGCACCAGCCGCAGGAGCGCGAGGAGGTCGCGCTCGGTGCCGAGCGCCGCGCCGACGCGTGCGAGCTCCGCGATCTCGGTGAGTCGCTCGTCGGCCAGGCGGCGCGCGAGCCGCTCGGCACGGAGGGTGACGGCGTGCCTCAGCGCCCCCTGGAGCAGGGTGGCGGCGGTGGCACGCGGGGCGCCGCCCGGCAGGAAGGTGGTGAGCAGCTCCACCGGCACGTCGGGGCCCGGCGCCTCCTCGCCGGCGCTGCCGCACCAGACCAGCGCGGCCACGTCGGCCAGCGCGCGCAGCCGCTCGGCGGCGTCGGGGAGCGGCGCGACGGTCGTGCGGTCGAGCAGCACGACGATCGGGCGGTCGAGGTCGAGCGCGTCCGGCGCCGGGAGCGCCGGGACGAGTTGTGCCTCGACGTCCCCGGCGCGGCGGCCGAGCGGCAGGGCGCGCGCCATGTGCGGCGCGCGGGCGAGGAGGAGCGGTTTCACGCGGCGTGGGGGGGTCGGCCGGGGCGCGCGGTCGCGCGCCCCGGCCGCACGATCGTCACCGATCGCCGGGCGCGCTCGCGATGCGGTCCAGCGCGCGGCGCGCCGGCGCGTAGCTCGGGAAGGCGGACAGCGTCTTCCGGTACAGCTCCACCGCCTGGGCGCGATCGCCGCCGTCCTCGGCGCGCACGGCGCGCGAGTAGAGGAGCACGGCCTGGAAGGGCACCGGCGCGCGGCCCGACGCCCCGCCGGCATGGTCGTGCGCCCGGCCGAGCTCGCGCGACCCCGCTGGCGGCGCGGGCAGCTTCATCCCGCCGTTGAGCTGCTGCGCCAGGCGGGAGATCATCGCCATGAAGTTGTCCGCACGATCACTCACGCGCTCCACGTGCTCGATGACGCCGGTCTCCACGTTCACGGCGCGCGCGTGCAGCTGCATCGTGCCCGAACGGTCGGTGACGAAGCCGCCGAAGATCATGTGCTGCACGCCCAGCAGACGGCCGACGCGCACGGCCGTCTGGGCGTCGATGGCCCGGGTGCCGGCGAGCTCCTGCTCGTCGAGCAGCTGGCGCACCTGCTTGCGCTCCACGAGCCGGATGTTGGGGTTGGCCGCCAGCTCGCCGGCGAGCAGGTCGCCGATGCCGCCGCTCAGCGGGGCGAGCTCCTCATGCGCGCTGCCGATGGCGCCGTTGCTGAAGTCCATGACGGCCACGGTCGGGCGGGCCGTCGCGGTCGTCTGGGCGCACACGGGTCGCGCCGCCGCCGCGACGACGAGCAGGGCCGCGGCGAGCGAGGAGAGCGACGCGTGGGCCGCCGAACGGGAGGTGAGCATGGGATCTCCGGGAGAGAGTGGACCGACGCGCGGCCGTCAGATGGTGAGACAGAGCCCCTCGGACGCCGCCAGCACTTCGAGTCGTGCACCGAGCTCCGCGACCCGTGCTCGCGCGCGCGCGAGCAGGGCGTCGACCTCGTCGTCGCCGCGGTCCGGTCGGTGGTGGAAGAGCACGAGTCGCGGCACGCCCGCCTCCACCGCGAGCGCCACCGCGTCCTCCACCGCCGAGTGCCCCCAGCCGCGGTGGGCGGCGGCCTCCTCGGCGGTGTACATCGCGTCGTGCACCAGCAACGCCGCACCGTGGATGAAGGCCACGAGCCGTGCGCGCCAGTCGGGCGCGGCCGGGTACGGCGCGGCCGCGTCCAACTCGTTGTCCGGGATGTAGACGAGCGTCGCCCGCTCGTCGTTACAGTCCGCCAGGCGGTAGCCGAGCGCGCCCCCGGGGTGGCGGACGGGGTGGGTGCGGACGCCGAGGCCATGTGGCGCCGGGCCGTCGTCGGCCACGGCGCGGAAGCGGACCTCGGCGCGCACCTCGTCGAAGGGGACGGGGAAGACCTCGGGAGCCATCTGCGCGCGCACCGCGCGCTCGATGCGCGGCGCCAGCTCCGGCGCGGCCCAGATGCGCACGTCGTGGCCGGGCTGGAAGAGCGGCGCGAAGAACGGGAGCCCCTGGATGTGGTCCCAGTGCGCGTGCGTCACGTAGACGTCGGCCGAGACGTGCGCCCCCGGCGCGGCGAGCAGCGTTCGCCCCAGCTCGCGAATCCCCGTGCCGGCGTCGAGGATGGCCAGCGCGTCGTCCGAGGTCCGCACCTCCACGCAGGGGGTGTTGCCGCCGTAGCGCACCGTGCCCGGGCCCGGCGTGGGCACGGAGCCGCGGGTTCCCCAGAAGCGGATGCGGAGCGCCACGTCACACCCGGATGGTGGCGCGGCGCGCGAGCGCGGCGCGGTCGGCGATGCGGATCACGCGCCGCTCGACACTGATCCAGCCCGCCTCCTGGAAGTCGCGCATGGTGCGGGAGACGGTCTCGCGGCTGGCGCCGATCATCTGCGCGATGGTCTGGTGCGTGAGCCGGCGCTGGACGACGTTGGTGCTCTCGTCGGGCGCGTTCTCCAGCAGCACCCGGGCGATGCGCCCGGGCACGTCGAGCAGCACGAGGCCCCCGATCTTGCGGTCGGCCACGCGCAGCCGGCGCGACATCTCGGCGAGCATCGCCCAGGCCACCGCCGGCTCCGCCTCCACCCGGCGCCGGAAGTCGTCGCGCCGCAGGACCAGCAGCAGCGAGTCCTCCATCGCGATGACGTGCGCCGACCGCGGCTGGTCGTCGATCAACGAGAGCTCGCCGAAGTGCTCGCCGACGCCGAGCACGCCGAGGATGACCTCACGGCCGTCGTCGCCGAGCAGCACGACCTTCACGCGGCCGGCGCGGACGATGTAGAGCGCGTCCCCGGGGTCGTCGGCGAAGACGATGACGCTCCCCTTGGGATAGCGCTTCTCGCGCGTGACCTCGGCGAATCGCTGCAGGGCCTCGCGGGTGAGGCCGCGGAAGAGCGAGACGCTGCCCAGGAAGTCGGTGATCTGGAGCAGGGAGAGTGAGCCCATGATCGGGAGTCGGCGCACGGCGCGTGCAGGTGGAGTCGCGCACGCCGGAATGGCGCGCGCGGTGGCTCCGAGGAGAGTATCGGCCCCCCCGGGCCGCGCAACAGCGGAGGTCGTCACGGACGAGGCGTGATGTGGGTCACGGAGAGGGACCAGGGACCCGGAACCAGGCAGCAGGAGGTGCGCCGCATGGCGTCCCGAGGATGCTCCCGGTTCCTGGTTGCCACGTCCCTGTCCCTCCCGTTCCATGCCGGGCGCTGCCGCGATATATTTCGTAGCTAGGCCATTTCCGACCCCGAGGCACACCGTGAAGACCGACATCCATCCCGTGTACGCCACCGCCACCGTCAAGTGCGCGTGCGGCAACACGTTCGAGACCCGCAGCACGCAGGCCGAGATCCATACCGACATCTGCTCCGCCTGCCACCCCTTCTTCACCGGCAAGCAGAAGCTGATCGACACGGCCGGCCGCGTCGAGCGGTTCCGCCAGAAGTACGGGACCAAGGCCTGAGTCTCCGCGAACGGTTGGCGGACGCGCTCGCGCGCGCGGCCGAGGTCGAGCACCTGCTCGCCGACCCGGCCACGACACGCGACGCGTCCCGCCTGGCGGAGCTGGGGCGCGAGCACCGGCGGCTCGAGCAGGTCGTGGCCCTCGCGCGGCAGCTCGAGCGATGCGAGAACGAGCTCGCGGATGCCCGCGAGCTCGTTTCCGTTGACGACCCGGAGCTGGCCGAGGAGGCCCGCCGCGAGGTCGCCCGGCTCGAGGGGACCGTGCCGCGCCTCGAGCAGGCGCTCAAGCCGCTGCTCAGCCCGCGCGACCCGCTGGACGAGCGCCCGGCCATCGTCGAGATCCGCGCCGGCACCGGCGGCGACGAGGCGGCCCTCTTCGCCGCCGACCTGCTGCGCATGTACACGCGCTTCGTGGAGCGCCACGGCTGGCGCGTCGAGATGCTCTCCCTCAGCGAGGGGGCGCTCGGTGGCGTGAAGGAGGCCATCTTCAAGGTGAACGGCGAGGGCGCCTACGGCGCGATGCGCTGGGAGAGTGGCGTGCACCGCGTGCAGCGCGTGCCGGCCACCGAGAGCCAGGGACGCATCCACACCTCGGCGGCCACCGTGGCCGTGCTCCCCGAGGCCGAGGAGGTGGACGTGAAGCTCGAGGAGAAGGACCTGCGCATCGACGTCTTCCGCTCCTCCGGGCCGGGTGGCCAGAGCGTCAACACCACCGACTCCGCCGTGCGCATCACCCACCTGCCCACGGGCATCGTCGTCAGCCAGCAGGACCAGAAGTCGCAGCTGCAGAACAAGCAGCGGGCCATGGAGGTGCTGCGCGCCCGCCTGCTCGACCTGCGCGTCGCCGAGCAGGAGGCCGAGCGCGCACGCATGCGGCGCACGCAGGTGGGCACGGGCGACCGCTCGGCCAAGATCCGCACCTACAACTTCCCGCAGAGCCGCGTGACGGACCACCGCATCGGCGTCACCGTGCACGACATCGGCCGGGTGATGGACGGCGACGTGTCGCCCATCATCGAGGCGCTCCAGCTGGCCGACGCCGAGGAGCGGCTGCATGGGTGAGCGCGGGCCGGGCGATGCGGCCACGGCGTCGCCAGGCACGACGCTCACCGCGGGGGCGTTGCGTGCCGAGCTGGCGGCGGTGCTCGAGGCGGGTGGCGTGGCGCTACCGCGCGACGAGGCCCGTGACATGATCGCCGCGCTCCTCGACGTGCCCCGCTTCTGGCCGGCCACCAATGCCGATGCGCCGGTGGACGCGGCGCTGCGCGCGAGCGCGCTGCAGGCGGCGTCGCGCCGCTGCGCGGGCGCGCCGTTCGCCTATGCCGTGGGGCGCTCGGCCTATCGCCACCTGACGCTCGACGTCGACGAGCGGGTGCTCATCCCGCGCCAGGAGACCGAGCTGCTCCCGGAGCTCGTGCTGGCGCGCGTGCCGCGGGCCGGCGGTACGGCGGTGGACATCGGCACCGGCTCGGGCGCGATCGCGCTCGCCCTGGCCACCGAGGGCCAGTTCGACCGCGTGATCGCCACCGACGTCTCGGACGACGCGCTGGCCGTCGCGCGCCGCAACGTCGCGCTCCTGCAGGGCGCGCTGCGCGCCCGCGTGGAGCTGCGCCTCGGCGCCGCGCTCGGCCCCGTGCGCGGCGAGCGGGCGGTCGCGGTCGTCTCCAACCCGCCCTACATCGCCTTCGACGAGATGATGGCGCTGCCGTCGAGCGTCCGTGACTGGGAGCCGGCGGTGGCCCTCTGCTGCGGCGGCGACGGCATGGACGTGACGGTGCAGATCGTGCGCGAAGCGGCCGAGGTGCTCGAGCCAGGTGGCGTGCTCGGGCTGGAGGTGGATGCGCGCCGCGCCGCCCTCGCGGCCGAGCGGGTGGCGGGCGATGCGCGATACCGCGACGTCGCGGTGCACCTCGACCTGACCGGCCGCGAGCGCTTCGTCACCGCCGTGCGGCGGTGAGCCCGGGCGGCGCCGTCGGGTGCGAGACGCCCGACGGACCGGCCCGTCGTTCCCTCGCTTTCCTCGTTCCTCGTGCCTCCGGAGTCCCCATGCTCGAAGAGAAGGCTCGCGATCTCGGACGCGTCATCGGCCAGAGTGCCGAATACCAGGCGGTGAAGCGCGCCAGCGCCGCCCTCAATGAGGACCGGGAGGCGCTCACGCTCATCCGGCGCATGGAGGAGATCCGGCTGGACGCGGAGCGGATGATCGCGCGCGGCGAGGCGCCGACCCCGGAGATGGAGCAGGAGCTGGACGGCCTCCTGGCGCGCGTGCAGGGGAGCCCGGTGTATCAGCAGATGGCGGTCGCCCAGGAGAACTTCGACAAGCTGATGTCGCGCGTGAACGAGGTGATCCTGGAAGGCATCCAGAAGGGCGCGACGAGCTCGATCATCACGCTCTGATGCCAGCGGGCGCGCGCGGCCGGCTGATCGTCTTCGAGGGGCCGGAGGGGGCGGGAAAGAGCACCCAGCTCGGCCGCCTGGCCGACTGGCTCGCCGCGCGCGGGCTCGCCCCGCGTGTGGTCCGCGAGCCCGGGACGAGTGCGGTGGGGCAGGAGATCCGCCGCGTGCTGCTGGACCCGGTGCACGACGTCGCACCGGCCGCCGAGGCGCTGCTCTTCATGGCGGCGCGGGCCCAACTGGTGGCGCAGGAGCTGCGGCCGGCGCTCGAGGCGGGCGCGACGGTGCTGGCCGATCGCTTCTTCCTCTCCACCTACGCCTACCAGGTCGCCGGGCGCGGGCTGGCCGAGGCCGAGGTCCTGGCGGCCAACCGGCTGGCCACGGGCGGCCTGGCGCCCGACCTGACGCTGCTCGTCCGGGTGCCCCCCGACGTGGGCCTCGCGCGCGCCCTGCGGCGCGGCGGCCCGGACCGGATGGAGCAGGCAGGGGATGCCTTCCACGCTCGCGTCGCCGCAGCGTTCGAGCGATTCGCCGAGCCGGCCTGGCAGGCGGCGCATCCGGAGTGCGGCCCGATCGCCGCGGTGGACGGCACCGGGGACGAGCTGACGGTGTTCACGCGCGTGGTGGAGGCACTGGCCGCGCACTGGCCGGAGCTCGCCGCGGCGGGGGCAGGGACGGCGGCGCGGGGCTAGATTAGGGGACGGCCGCGCCGGTGGCGCCGGGCGGCCGGTGACGCGGCACAGTGACGGGACGGATACGGATGCGGTCTCGAGCGATCGTCGTCGGTGCGGTGTTGGGCGCGGCCGTGGTGGCCGGCGGATGGCTCGTGCAGCGCGGGCTGGCGGGCTCGGCGCACGAGTACGCCGGCGCACGGCTGTTCGAGGAGGTGCTCGCGCACGTCAGCCGCGACTACGTGGACTCGCTGCCCGACTCGCTGCTCTACCGACGAGCCGTGGACGGCCTGCTCGCGCAGCTCGACGACCCGAACTCGGTGTACCTCGACGAGGAGCGGCTCGCCCGACTGAACGAGCGGACGAGCGGCAACTACGTGGGGCTGGGTCTGCGCTTCGACGTGCGCAATGGCTGGATCACCGTCATCGCGCCGCTCCAGGGGTCGCCCGCCGAGCGGGCCGGCGTCACGACCGGGGACCGGATCGTCGAGATCGACGGCACGTCCACGCGGGGCATGACGCCGGACGAGGCGTCGAACGCGATGCGCGGCGAGCCGGGCACCACCGCGCAGCTGGTGGTGGAGCGGGCGGTGGACGGGCAACGGGTGCGCTTCTCGCTGCCGCGGGAGCCGATCCACGTGGGCACGGTGCAGCGCGCCTCGGTGCTGCCGGGCGGCGTGGGCTTCGTGGACGTCAACGTCTTCGGCGATTCCACCGCGAAGGAGCTCGAGCTGGCCGTCGACTCGCTCGTGCGACGGGGCATCACCGGGCTGGTGGTGGACTTCCGCCGCAACCCCGGCGGACTGCTGCCGCAGGGGATCGCCGTCGCCGACCTCTTCCTGGACGACGGCCGCAAGATCATGGAGATGCGGGGGCGCGGGCCGGAGACGAGCGCGACCTACGTGGACCACGCGGCGCAGCGCTGGCCGAAGCTGCCGGTGGTGGTGCTCGTGAACGAGGGGACGGCCAGCGCCTCGGAGATCGTGGCGGGCGCGCTCCAGGACCACGACCGCGCCGTCATCCTCGGCCGCTCCACCTTCGGCAAGGGGAGCGCGCAGAGCGTCTACCCGCTGCCGGAGGGCGGCGCGCTGAAGCTGACGACGGCGCGCTGGTACACGCCGCTCGGCCGCGCCATCGGCCGTCCCTTCGGCGCGGAGACGCCGCAGGAGGACGAGAACGCGCTGGAGTCGGCGCGGCCCCCTGAGCATCGCGAGGAGTTCCGGACGCCCAGCGGCCGCATCGTCTACGGTGGCGGCGGCATCCGGCCCGACGTGATCGTGGGCGACACGGTGCTGCCGCCGGCCGAGCTCCACTTCCAGCAGGAGCTCGGCACACAGCTCCCCCTCTTCCGCGACGCGCTCACCGACTACGCACTCGACCTGCGCGCGAGCGGCACGGTGGAGCGGCCGGACTTCTCGATCACGCCGGCGATGCGCGACGCGCTCTGGGCGCGCATGCGCCGCCGCGGCATCGACGTGCCGCGCGAGGTGTACGATGCGGCGCGGCCGCTGGTGGACCGGCTGCTGGTGCAGGACATCGCGCGTTACGTGTTCGGCGGCGAGGTGGCGGTGCGCCGGCTCGCGGAGCAGGATCGCGCGATCCAGGCGGCGCTGCGGCTGCTGCGCGGCGCGCGGACGCCGGCCGAATTGCTGAAGGCGGCCGAGCGGCAGGCCGAGGCCGACGCGCGGCGCGCCGACGTGGCCCGCGCGGCGTCGCGCTGACCCCGCGCCGGCGGTCGTGACACCGCACGGGCCGCCACCGCGCGTCTTCGTGCTCGGCGCCGGTCGCGCCGGCCGGGCGCTGGCCGCCGCGCTGGCGGCTGCCGGGGTGGAGGTCGTGGGATTGCACGGCCGCCGCCCCGGTCCGGCGGCGCCGCCGCTCCCCGCCGTGTCCGCCGGCCCGTTGCCGGACGCGCTCGCCGGCGCGGAGATCGTCCTCGTGACGGTGCGCGACGCGCAACTGGACGAGGCGCTCGCGGAGCTACGCGAGGCGGCAGTGGAGGCGCGACTGGCACCGGGAGCGGTGGTGCTGCACGCCAGCGGTGCGAGCGAGCCGGCGGGGCTCGCGGCGCTCCGCGCGGCGGGTGGCGGCCACGCGGCCGGCACCTTCCACCCGCTGGTGCCGCTCCACGATGCGAGCGAGGCGGCGGCGCGGCTCCGTGACGCGTGGATCGGGCTCGACGGCGACGCGGCGGCACTCGCCGCGGGGCGGGCACTGGCGGCCCGGCTCGCCGCTCACCCGGTGGAGATCCCGGCGGGGCAGAAGGCGCGCTATCACGCCGCGGCGGTGATGGCCTCCAACTTCCCCGTGGTGCTCGCGTCGGTCGCCATGCGGCTGCTCGGCAACGCGGGGCTGCCCGAGGTGGCGGCGGCGGGCGCGGTGCGCGCGCTGCTGGCCGGTGCGGCAGCGAACGTCGCGACGGCATCGCCCGGGGCGCTGGCTGCGGGTACCGTGCTCACCGGGCCGGTCCCCCGCGGCGACGTGGAAACCGTCGCGCGGCACCTCGCCGCGCTGGCCGGAGACGAGCGCGCGCGCGCCGTCTACGCCGCGCTCACGACGGAAGCGGTGGAGACGCTGCGAGCCGGAGGACGGGACGTCCTCCGGCTCGCGGAGCTGGCCGAGTTGCTGCACACCGCAGCCGACCGGCGCTGACCCGGCGCTACCGCCGCGGGGCACGCCGGCGGAGGGCGCCCGCCGCGCCTAGCGGCCGCCGGTCAGTGCCTTCTGGTCCACGATGCGCACGCCGGGCGGCGGCGTGAAGCGGAACGACGCGGCGGGGACCGGCACGTTCAGCTTCAGGTCCGTGAGGCGCACGCGCCGCTTCACGCCCATCCCGTCCACCGTCTCGAACTGCCGGAGCATGCCGTCGTCCGGATCCAACCAGACGGTGGCCTGCGTGAAGCCGGCCGCACCCCGCTTGGGCGTCAGGGTGAGCACGCGCGTGCGCTCACCGCCGAGCGCCACCGCGCCGCCGTCGCGGACGGTGAAGCGTTCGGTGGGCGCGTCGAAGAACTGCAGCCCGGGGTCCACCACCACGCCGCCCGCGGCGGCGAGCGGCATCTTGATCACCTGCTTGGGCGCCGTGCTCGGCGTGTATACCCAGATCCAGGTGCCGTCGGCCACGAGGCGGTCGCCCTCGGGGTCGGTGAACTCGAAGTTGAACTTGTCCGGTGCCTGGCGCTGGAGCACGCCGTGTGAGACGGTGGCGCTCCCGGTGAGCGGGTTGGTGAGCGTCTGCTCGAAGCGCGCGCTGACGGTCCTCGCCGCCTTGTACGTGGCGGCCGCCCGCGAGATGAGCGCGTCGACGTCGTCGGCCCGCTGTGCCGCGGCCGGGAGCGTCGTGAGCGCGCTGGCGAGCGCGGCCGCGGCGAGGGCGCGCGTGGCGTGACGGGATCGGTGAAGGGACTGCAACGGTCGCATGGGCCTCCTCTCGGTGGCCGGCGCGGTGCTCCGCGCCGGGAGCCGGGCGCCCGTCGCGCGGGGCGCCGGCTCCCGTGCTGCTACCCGAGGGCGGCGGGGGCGGTTCCGGCCGACACGACGCCGTTCGGCGCGATGGCGGGCGGGGGCGTGAGGTCGCGCCCGATGGCCGCGGCGATGGCACGCAGCTCCCGCACGAGCTGCGCGAACTGGTCCGGGAAGAGCGACTGCGCGCCGTCGGAGAGGGCGCGGTCCGGGTTCGGGTGCACCTCGACGATGATCCCGTCGGCGCCGGCGGCCACCGCGGCGCGCGCCATCGGCGTCACCTTGTCGCGCAGCCCCGTGCCGTGGCTCGGGTCGGCGACGATGGGCAGGTGCGACAGGCGGTGCACGATCGGGATGGCCGTCAGGTCGAAGAGATTGCGCGTCATCGGGTCGAAGCTGCGCAGCCCGCGCTCGCAGAGGATGACGCGCCCGTTCCCCTCGGCCAGGATGTACTCGGCGCTGAGGAGCAGCTCGGTGATGGTGGCCGACATGCCGCGCTTGAGCAGCACCGGCTTGTCGAGGCGGCCGACGGCGCGGAGCAGGGAGTAGTTCTGCATGTTGCGCGCGCCGATCTGGATGCAGTCGGCGTACTCGGCCACCAGGTTCGCGCCCTCCTCGTCGAGCGCCTCGGTGACGATGGCCAGGCCGGTCTCGCGGCGGGCGAGGTCGAGCAGCTCGAGGCCGCGCTTGCCGAGCCCCTGGAAGGAGTAGGGGGAGCTGCGCGGCTTGAAGGCGCCGCCGCGCAGCGCCGCGGCGCCGCCGGCCCGCACGGCACGCGCCGAGGCGACGATCTGCTCCTCGCTCTCCACGGAGCAGGGGCCGGCGATGATCGGTACGCTGCCGCCACCGAAGGCGACGCCGGGCGCGATCTCGACGACGGTGTTCTCGGGGCGCCACTCGCGCGAGACCTGCTTGTAGGGCTGCGTGACGTGGATCACCTGCGCCACGCCGGGCAGCGCCTCGATGCGCGAGCCGTCGACGCGCCCGTCGTTGCCGACGAGCCCCACCGCGGTCCGCTGCGCGCCGGGGAGCGGACGGGCCTCGTACCCCATCTCGACGATCGTCTGACAGACGCGCTCCACGTCGGCGGGCGTGGCGTCGTGCTGCATCACCACCAGCATGTCGTGCTCGGCTCCTGCTACGGGAGAAGATCGAAGGTGGCGCCGTCCGCGGCGAGGGCGACGTAGCCCCCGTACTCGCGCGCCACCGCGGCGCGCACGTCGGTGCGCTCCACGGGCGGATAGAAGTGCGTGAGCACCAGCCGCCGTGCCCGCGCGAGCCGCGCGAGCCGCCCCACCTGCTCGGGGGTGAGGTGCGACGGGATGGCCAGGGCGGGCGGAAGCGAGCACTCGGCGAGCAGCAGGTCGCAGTCGCCCGCCCATGCGGCCAACCCTTCATCGTAACCGGTGTCGCCCGTGTAGACGAGTCGCCGCCCTCCAGCCCGAACGGCGTAGGCGACGCTCTCCTCGGTGTGCGGCGTCTTGTGGGCCGCCAGCGCCACGTCCTCGGCCAGCGCCAGCTCCTCGCCCGGTCGCACCTCGCTGACAGTGAGCGGGTAGCCGGGCGTGAGGAGCTTGCTCCAGGCGACGGTGGCGAGCCGCTCGAGCAGCGCGCGCGTCCCCGGCGGCCCCACGATCGTGCACGGTGCCTTGCGTGGCGGCAGCTGCCCATGGCGAAAGGCGATGAGCAGCGTGCCCACGTCGCTGATGTGGTCGTTGTCGAAGTGGCTGAGGGCGACGTGCGTGATGCCAGACCACTCGACGCCGAGCGCCGCCATGCGATGGACGACGCCGCTGCCACAGTCCAGCAGCAGGCGCACGGCGCCGGCCTCCACGAGGTGGCCGGCGCAGACGCGGTGGGCGGACGGGGCGGCGGTGCCGGTCCCGATGGTCGTGAGCCGCACCGCCCGCTACGCCGGGGCTGCGGCCGCTTCCGCCGTCTCGGACTCGTCGGCGGCGTCCGCGCCGTCGGTTGTGGCGCCGTCGCCGCCGGGGCCCTCGTCCACCTGGCGCCCGCGCATGCGCACGCTCACCAGCGACGACACGCCCGGCTCCTGCATCGTCACGCCGTACACCGCGTCGGCCGCCTCGGTGGTGGTGCGCGGATTGTGGGTGATGACGATGAACTGCGTGCGCGACTTGAACTGGTTGAGCATGCGCACGTAGCGCCCGATGTTCTGGTCGTCGAGCGGCGCGTCCACCTCGTCCAGCAGGCAGAAGGGGCTGGGCTTGGTGAGAAAGATCCCGAAGAGCAGCGAGAGCGCCACCAGCGCCCGCTCGCCGCTGGAGAGGAGATGGATGCGCTGCGTGCGCTTGCCGCGCGGCGAGGCGTGCACCTCGATGTCGCAGTCCAGTGGCTGCTCCGGGTTCTCCAGGCGCAGGTCGCACTCGCCGCCGCCGAAGAGCGTCATGAAGATCTGGCGGAAGTTCTCGCGCACCTGCGCGAAGGTGGCGAGGAAGAGCTCGCGCGCGGTGGTGTCGATCTCGCGAATGGCGTGCTGCAGCGACTGCTTGGCCTGCGCCAGGTCGTTGCGCTGCGTGGTGAGGAAGTCGAGCCGCTTGACCTCCTCGTCGTGCTCCTCGATGGCCAGCGGATTCACCGGGCCGAGCGCGTCGAGCTGCGCCTTGAGGTCGTCGGCCTCGTCGCGGAGCAGGCCCTCCTCCACCTCGAGCATGGTGGCCGTGGCGATCAGCTCGTCGAGCGGGCGTCGCCACTCGGTCTCCAGCCGTTCCTGGATCGCGCGTCGCCGACCCGCCAGCTCGGTGTAGCGCAGCTCCGCCTGGTGCTGCTCCTCGGAGCGCTGGGCGGCCTCGCGACGGGCCTCGTCGAGCGCCCGCTCGGCGGCGGCCAGCGCCTCGTCGGCCTCCTGCAGCGCCGTCTCGGCGGCGGCGAGCCGCGCCTCGGCGTCCCGGAGCGTTCCCTCGCGCGCCTCCAGGTCGGCGCGCCACTCCTCCATCTGCGTGGCGAGCCGCTGATCGGAATCGGCCAGCGTGGAGAGCTCGGAGTGGAGCGCATGCATGCGCTGCTCGGCGTTCGTGAGCTCCTCGTCCAGCCGGCGCTCGCGGTCGCGCGCGACCTGCAGGCGGGCCTGCGCCTGCGCCTGCTGCACCTGGCAGGTGGTGCGGAACTCGCGCGCCTCCTCGAGCATCTGGTCCGCGGTGGCGAGCCGCTCGCGCAGCGAGCCGCCCTCGGCCTCCACGGCGGCGAGCTGCTCCTCGACGCCCTCGGCCTGCGCGGCGAGCGCCTCCAGCCGCTCGGTGAGCTCGCCCCGGCGGTGCAGGAGCCGGTCGTGCAACGCCTGGGCCTCGGCGAGCTCACGCTCGGCGCGCTGGCGCCGGCGCTCGAGCTCGGCCCGCAGCTCCTCGGCGCGGCGCGCCTCGCGCTGTGCGGCGGCGGCCTCCTCGGCCGCCGTGGCGGCCGTGCGCTCCGCCGCCTGCAACGCACCACGTGCCTGCTCGGCGGTATCGGCGGCCAGCCGGCGCGCGGCGTCGGCGGTGGCGACGGCATCGCGCAGCGCGCCCAGCTCGGCGCGGCGGCGCAGCGGGCCGGGGCCGCTCACGGCACCCGGGAGCCAGACCGCGCCGCGCGCATCGACGAACGCCGCCCCGGCTTCCTCGGCGCGCACGCGCGCGAGCAGGTTGCGGATCCAGCTCCGAGCGGCCGGTGCCGCGTTCACGCGGGCGAGCAGCGTGTCGGCGTCGGCGTCGGCGTCCGGCGCCGGATCGGGCGGCTCGGCGTCGAGCGGCAGCAGGAGAAGTGGGCCGGGGTTCGCACGGGCGTGCCACCGGCGCACCGCCTCGGCGGCCGCGCGGTCGCGCACCAGCACCGCGTGCAGGTTGGCGCCCAGAAAGCGCTCGACGAGCAGCGCGGTGTCGGGCGTGGTCTCGATGAAGTCGGAGAGCGGCCCGAGCACGGCGCCCTCGCCGAACTGCTGTCGGTCGCGCAGGAGCTTGGCGGCGGCGGGCGCGAGGCCCACACGCTCGCGCTCCAGCGCCTCGAGCGCGTTGGCCTTGCCCTCCAGCTGGTGCAGCGACTCGGTGGCGCGCGCCAGCTCGGAGCGCGTCGCGGCCTCGCGGTCGCGCGCGTCGCGCGCCGCCGCCCGCGCGGCGTCGAGCGCGGCCGCGCTCTGCGCCACCTGGACGCGTGCCAGTTCGAGCGCTTCCTCTGCACGAGCGAGCTCCCCGGCGATGCCGGCAACGTTGTCGCGCACCTGCTGCAGCTCGCCCTCCAGCGTCTCGGCGCGGCGGGTGGCGTCCACCAGCTCGCGCTGCACGCTCTCGCGGTCCAGCTCCAGGCGGCGCACCTGGTCGCGCAGCTCGCGCAGGCGGCGCTCGTTCTGCTCGAGCGCCGCGCGCGCCTGGGCCACCACGCCGCGCACCTCCTCCTCGGCCGCGGCGCGCTCCTCGAGCCGCTCGGTGACGGCGCGCAGCTCCTCCTCGAGCTGCTGGCGCTCGGCGGCCGCCTGCTCGCGGTCGGTGGAGACGCGCACGCCCGCGGCCTCGCTCTCGCGCCGCTCCTGCTCGGCGCGCTCGCGCCGGGCGACGGCGTTCCGCTGCCGCTCCTCGGCCACCGCCAGCTCGCCCTGGAGCTGCAGCACGCTTTGGCGCTGCGCGGCCACCAGGCGGGCGAGCTCGGTGCGCTGCGCCTCGGCCGCCGCGCGGGCGCCCTGCGCGCCCTCGCGCGTGCGCTCGGCGGCGGCCAGTCGCTCGCCCACGGCCGGCGCGCCCTCGCGCAGCGCGGCCACCCGCAGCTCCAGCGCGGCCAGCTCGTCGCGGTGCGACTCCAGCTCGCGCGCCGCGAGGGTGATCTCGACGTCGAAGCGGCGCGCCGTCAGCTCGGCGTGACGCTCGGCGCGGCGGCGCTGGCGGGCCAGCGAGC
>DASTRO010000129.1:0-8657 GCA_035761165.1 Gemmatimonadaceae bacterium
CGTACGGGTCGCGCGCGAAGCCGGCCTCCAGGGCCTGCCGCGCCGCGGCGGCATCGCCGGTGCGCAGCAGGTTGACGCCGAGCAGCGCCAGGGCACGCGCAGCGGCCGAGTCCACGGCCACGGCGCGGCCGGCGAAGGTGACCGCGTCGGCGTAGAGGCGGCTGCGCGCGCTGAGGTCGGCCAGCGTGACGTAGAAGTCGGCCGCCGCCAGCCCCTGCGCCTCGGCGCGGCGGCGCACGGCATCGAAGCCGGCCGCGTCGCCGCCGAAGTGATGGGTGGCCGCCAGCACCGCGAGCGCCTCGGCCTCGGCGGGATCCACGGTCAGCGCGCGCTCCGCCTCGGCGCGCGCGGTGGCGTGGTCCTCCAGGTCGAGGGCGAGCCGGGCGAGCAGGGCGTGCGCCGGCGGGTAGTCCGGGTTGGTCTCCAGCGCGCGGCGGAGGAGGGCGCGCGGATCGCCCTCCCCCGCCTCGTACGCCTGTCGCGCCGCGGCGACGAGCGCCGCCGGATGCCGCGGGTTGACGCGCAGCACCGCGCCGAGCGTGCTCGCCGCCTCCGGCCCGTTGTACTTCTCGAGGAAGAGCTCGCCCAACCGCACGCGCGCGTCCAGGTTCGCGGAGTCGGCGGCGACCGCCTCGTCGTAGACGCGCAGCGCGTCCTTGTAGAGCTGCGGGTTGGCGCGGCCGAGGTGGCGGAGGGCGCCGGCGACGGCGGCGAGCTGCTCGGAGGTGAGGCGCCCCTGCGCGTTCCGGTAGACGTCGATGAAGGCGTCGAAGTCGCGCATCGCCGCCGCGCGGTCGCCGCGCGCCAGGCGCAGCTCGGCCAGGCGGAGGCGCGCCGTCAGGCTGTCCGGCGCACCGGTGGCCGCGCGCGCGAGGAGTGGCTCCGCGTCGCCCGCCTTGCCGCGGGCCAGCAGCACCTCCCCGGCCGCCGTGGCGACGAGCGCGCCGTCCGGCTCGGCTACGTACTGCCGCGCCAGCCGCTCCGCCTCCTCGTAGTGGCCGACGGTGAGCAGGGTGCGCAGCAGCTGCCGCCGATCCGCGGCACGGGCCTGCGCGTCGCCGGCGGGCAGTGCGGCCAGGCGCTGCAATCGTGCGAGGGCGTCGTCGTAGCGGCCGGTGCGCAGCGCCGTGGCGGCGGCCGCGCGCGAGGCCGCCGGGTCGTCGGCCTGGAAAGCGCATGCCGGGGTGCCGGCGAGCATGATGGAGAGCGCCGCCGCGCCGAGCGCGGTGCGGACGCCGCCGGCCGCGCGCACGAGGCCCGGCCTCATGGCTTGCGCGCCTCCGCCGCGCGCAGCTCCTGCGTCTTCTGGGCGAGCGCGAGCAGCAGCCGCTCGAGCTCGCGCTCGTAGGCGGTGGAGTCCATCCCCGCCTTCCGCGCCCGCAGGTCGGCCACCTGCCGCTCGAGCGCGGCCTTCTCGGCGGCGAGCGCGGCGACGCGCGGGTCGGAGGAGGCGGCCGCCGCGACGGTGGCGCCACCGAGGACGAAGGCGTCGGCGAGTCGGCCGTCCTTCGCCTGCGCCCCCGGTTCCAGGCTGCCGCTCCCGTCGCCGTCGTCGTCGAGCACCGCGTGCTCGGTGAGCAGGTGCCGGTCGCGCTCGTAGAGCCGCGCCACCTCCTGCCGGGCGAAGTCGAACGCTTCCAGGAGCGAGACGGCGCCGTCCTTGTCGACGTCGGCCCCGTCGCCCGCGAACGCCTGGGCGAAGAACTCGGCGAAGCGCGTCTCGTTGCGCTCGTAGGCGGTCTTGGTGGCGGAGACGACGATGCGCCCGCGCTGCGCCAGCACGGGGACGAAGTCGCCGCCAGCGCTGGCGGCGTTGACGACGGCGACGCGCGCGCCGCGCACGGCGTCGAGCCGCGTCCCGAGCTCGGCGGCGGTGATGTCGGGGCCGGGCAGGTTGAAACGCGATTCGGGCCCCTCGTTGCTCCCGTGGCCGACGAGCACGACGAGCACCTGATCGCCCTCGCGGGCCTGCGCCGCGAGGCGGGCGAGTGCCGCCTCCACGTCGGCCTTCGCCGACCGCCCCGCGATGCGCTGCGCGTCGCGCGCCGGATTCTCGGCCAGCCAGGTCACCTGCGCCGCGGGCAGGTCGGCGCGCTCGCGGAGCGCGTCGACGAGCGTGGCGCCGACGCGCTCGAAGCGCTCGGCGTAGGCGGGCTCGCCGGAGGCGCCGGTGACGATGAGGACGAAGGTGCGGGGAGGTTGGAGAGCGACGAGCGACGAGTGACGAGCGACGAGGGGGGCTCCGATGCGAGGGAGAGCTCCGTGGGCCGGGGGCGGGTCGCTCAACCGGGCTGAGAAGCGTCGAGCGTCGAGCGTCGAGGGGCGTACAGCGGTGAGCGTCGAGGGAGCCCCGCGTCGCGCGGAGCTCCATGGGGTGCGCTGCAGCTCGCGCCGAGCGCAGCCCGTGGCGGGGGGCGCGGCGGCCCGGACCATCGCCTGGACGCGGGGGGCCCCCCCCGACAACGACGCTACCGCCGCCGACGCGGCGATGCCGTACCGAACGAACGCCCGCCGGCACACGCCACCGCGAGCCATCCCCGCGCGACGCTCCGCGCTCGGCGCTTCGCGCTCGACGCTCGACGCCCGACGCTCGACGCCTCCTGTCTCCACCGAGTGGCCCGCCCACGGCCCACGAACCCCTGCACCGGACCGGCGCTCCTCGCCGCTCGTCGCTCGTCGCTCGCCCCTCATACCAACCCCCTCGCCCGTCGATAGCCCCACTCCGCGCCGAGCAGCCCCACCAGCACCAGCAGCACCACCGGCATGTCCCACAGCTCCTTCCGCTCGAGCACCGTGTTCCCGCTCCGCGTGTAGACCACGTCGCGCGGCAGCGCGCTGGCCGTGGCCGGCGTGTAGTAGCGCCCGCCCGTCTCGTCGGCCAGGCGCTGCAGGAAGGGCGCCCGCAGCCCCGCCTCGAAGTACTCCTCGGCCCCGTCGCTCGACCGCACGAAGGCGGCCGTGGCGCTCGTCTGCTCGCCGCCGGCGTCGGCCGTCACGCGCACCAGGTGCTCCCCGTCCTCCGCGGGCATGAAGAGCGCGCGGTAGTCGCCGTCCGCCTCGCCCGTGGCCGTGAGCGGCACGTCGCGCACCGCGCCCGAGGGCGTCGTCACGTGCGCCACCACCGTCGCGCCACGCACGCCGTGGAAGGCGCTGTCGCGCACGTCCGCGCGCAGCGTCACCGGCTCGCCGGCGCCCAGCCGCTCGGCCGACGTCAGCACCGTCTCGCGATCGGGGACGTCGCTCACCAGCCAGCGCAGCAGCTGCCGCCAGAAGCGCTCGTGCGTCTGGTCGTCCACCGCGATGTCGGCGTGCATCTGCCAGAGCCAGGTGTCCTGCACCGGCAGCGCCATCGCCACGCCGCGGCCGTAGCGCTGGTAGGCCAGCACCGGCGTCTCCTCGTCGCCCGAGCCGGCGGCCAGCAGCGTGACCGCGCCCGGCTTGAGGCCGCGGACGCGATTCACCGTCGTCAGCGCGGGGAGCGTCTTCCACCGCTCGGCCGAGGCCTCGGGCGTCGCCGCCACCTGGGTCACCGCGTGCCCGAGCCCGGCCGGCGTGGGCATCACGTGCAGCTCGGCGAGAAAGGTGGGCGGGCCGTCGGTGTCCTCGCCGCTCGGCTGCCCCTCGTCGAGCAGCAGGGGGAGCACCTCGCCCACCGGCGTGCCCGCCCAGCCCCCCTCGCGGAAGCTGCGCCGGCCGCCCAGCGCCAGCAGCCCGCCGCCGCGCTCGCTCACGAAGTCGGCGAGCAGGCGGAGCTGCTCCGCCGTGAAGTAGCTCGCCTCGATGCTGCCGAGGATCACCGCGCGGTAGGCGAACAGCTCCTCGCGCGTGGTGGGGAAGCCGGCGCGCAGCTGCGTGCTGTCGTCCACGCCGAGGCGGAGGAACTTGTCCTCGGCGGTGCGCTGGAGGCCCACCACCTGGAGCTGCTCGTCGCCGGCCACGGCGCGGCGGAGGAACTTGAACTCGAAGCGCGGCTCCCCCTCCACGTAGAGGATGCGCTCGCGCCGGTCGCGGACGCCGACGAGCGCCTCGCGGGCGTTGTTCTCCACCAGCTGCTCGTCGGTCCGCGGCACGACGCGCACCGTGATGCGGCGCACGCCGGCCTCGGTGGCCGGGATCGGCACGCGGATCGGGCGCACCTCGCCGTCGCGCGGCAGGGCGACGGACTGGCTGGCCACGACGCGCCCCTCGTCCTCGACGATGAGCTGCGCCTGCTCGCCGGCGAGGCCGCTCTGCGTGAGGGTGACGTCGGCGGCGATCGTCCCACCGCGCAGCGCGTGCGCCGGCACGTCGATCCGCGCCACCTCGATGTCCCGCGCGAAGCGCGCGCCGCCCACGCCGACGGTGTAGACCGGGACCTCGCCGGCCGCGCCCACCAGCGCCCCGGCGGGCGCGGCCGGCGCGTTGTCGGCGCCGTCGGTGACGAGGACGATGCCGGCCAGCGGGACGCCGGCGAGCTGCTGGCGCACGCTGCGCAGCGCCGCCTCCACCCGGCTGCGCGACCCGTCGAAGGCGAGCGCGTTGACGTCCGGGGCACGCGCCGCCTCCTGCGAGAAGGCGAAGGTGCGCAGCGTGAAGCGGTCGCCGAGCTGGCGGACGAGCGGCCCCGCGGGGTCGAGCAGGCGTTGCACCACCTCGGCCCGCGGGCGGCCGTCCGCGTCGGCGATGCGCATGCTGCGCGAGTCGTCCACCAGCACGGCGAGCACGTTGCGCTGCGGTGCCGCGGCCGAGAGGAGGAGCGCCGGCCGGAAGAGGCAGCCCGCGAGCACGAGCAGGGCGAGGGCGCGCAGCGTGAGGAGCACCACCCGGTCGCGTCGGGTCGCGCCGGCGCGCAGCCGCGCCGTGCCGACGAATGCCGGCAGGGCGAGGAGCAGCCCGAGCGCGACGACCGCGTACGTCGTCGGCCCCGCGGTGAAGACGAGCTCGCCGCGCTCGAACACCACCGGCCGGTACTTGAACAGGAACTCGAAGACGGACGCGAGCACGGCTCCCACGCAGCGACCTCTGGGCGAGGGTGGGAAGAAGACCTGTTCGGGTACGCGTGACGCGGCCACGTCGCTGGACCGGCGACGGTGCGGCGACGGCCCGTCCCGCGGCAAGGTGCGCACGGGGGCGGCCAGCGTCACGCCGTGCGCGGGGCCCTTGCCGAAGTCTTACATCCCACCTCCGGCACCGGGCGGCCACGGCACGCTCCTCAGGAGAGATACCCCCGGGTACAACGAGCCGCCACCGGCCGTTGGGCGACGCCGGCCGGTGGACGCAGCGCGTGGGCTGCCGCGCTCCGGGGAGGCGTCAGGCGAGGGAGGACGCCGCGGGCGCGTCCGTCAGGGGACGCGCGCCAGGGCGTGGCGGGGATGCCGTGGAGGAGGCGGCGTGGTCTCAGGGAACGCGGCCGGAGTCGCCGCCATCGCGGCCGGCCGCACCGCCATCGTCCGGGGGACGCACCGGCACCTCGCGCCCGCGCGGCACGTCGCTGCGCACCTCGGGCTGCAGCGGCTGCGCGCCGCGCAGCAGCTCCAGCGTGCGCGTCGCCCCGGCCACCCGCTCCACGCGCGCGAGGATCGACGGCACGAGCGAGTCCCGTCCCGTCTGCGCAAGGGCGCTGGCGAGCGTCAGCCCGGTGTCCACGTAGCTCAGAGGGATGCCGACGGAGGCGCGGTCCACCCACTCGCCGCGCCGCGCGATCGCCTCGGGCCCGCGGAAGGCGTCGCGCCAGAGCGCGCGCGTGCGCGCCACGTCGAAGTAGCCGTCGCCGGGGAGGTAGAGCGTGTCGCGCCCCGTGTCCGGCTCGCGCGGCAGCAGCTTGCGGGCGAGCCCCTGCGACAGCGTGTAGCGCTCGAGGCCGAGGGCGTGCGGGTAGCCCCCCATCGTGCGGGCGAAGTAGATGGGCCGCTCGCCGGCGTTGTCGCGGATCATGCGCAGGACCAGCACGTCCGCGCGCTCCAGCACGCCGTAGGGGAGCCGCCGCGGGTCGACCACGGCGCGCAGCGAGTCCTGCACGAAGAGCTGCGGGCCCGGCAGCACGACGTACGGCGGCACGGCGTCCGCCTCGGCGATGGACATGTCGAGCACCGGCTCGGTCGGCTTCGGCCAGGCCCTGCCGCGGTAGACGGCCGGCCCATTCGCCGCGTCGTACTCGTACACCGGCCGGCGGATGAGGCCGCGCGCGTACCAGTCGGTGTTGAGGAGCGAGGTGACGGCGACGGTGACGTCGCGGCGGATCCCCTCCACCTCCTGCGCGTACCAGAGCGGGAAGGTGTCGTTGTCGCCCGCGGTGACGAGGATGCCGTACGGCTCGACGGAGTTCAGCAGGTCGCGCGCGAAGTCGCGCGCCACCGTCTCGCCGATGCGCGGGGCCTGCGTCCAGTTGCCGGCGAGCGGGACGAGCGCGAGGAGGAGGAC
This sequence comes from Gemmatimonadaceae bacterium, assembly GCA_035761165.1. GTDB lineage: Bacteria > Gemmatimonadota > Gemmatimonadetes > Gemmatimonadales > Gemmatimonadaceae > CALCHX01. The sequence goes on from DASTRO010000129.1 coordinate 6,400, forward strand.
GGGCGAGGCGAGGAGCCAGGCGCGACGGCCTGGCAGCGCGGCGGCGGAGGGCGGCGCGCTGTGGGCGGCTCCGCGTGCCGCGGCGACGTCCTGGCGGGCGGCGGCTGCGGGGCGCGGGGGGCCCCCCCCGACTGCTACGCTACCCTCCCGGCCGTCGGCGCGCGTCATCGTTCCATCGCCGCCCGGATCCGTCCCTCCCCTGCCCGCGCGCGCCCATCCGATCCGAGCCGCGAGCCCCTCCGCCGCCGCGTGCCAGCACGCCACCAGCCCCAGCGCCGCCCACACGCTCCACGTCGAGAAGCTCCACAGGTAGAAGTAGTCGCGGTCGCGCACCTCCCGTGGCACCGTGTCGCCCAGGTGTGGCGCCTGGGAGTAGCCGTAGCGGAAGTTGAGATAGAACGCGAGCGCGACGGTGAGCGTGGCGACGAGTGGCGCGAGGAAGACGAAGCTCCGCCGGTCGCGCCGCCAGTGCACCCAGCCGCCCAGCACGCCGAGGGCGAGGAAGAGCACGCCGAGCACCCGCTGCAGCGTGTCGTGCTCGCCGTACGCGTCGCGCAGCCACTGCCACCTGAAGTACAGCCACCACATCCCGAGCTGCGCGGTGAACGGGGCCTGCCGCTCGCTCAGCGCCGGCTTGCCGTACTGCTCGCGGTCGATGTTCGCCTTCAGCCGCTGCCACGTGGTCGCGCTGAAGGTGCACGCCCAGCCGATGCCGTCCACGCACCCGGTGGGGTCGCCCTCGTTGATCGCCGGGTGGTAGGCGGCCCGGATGGGCTGCGTGGCGAACGGCGTGAGCCCGAGCGCGAAGAGCCCCGCCCCGGCCAGCAGCAGCCGCGCCCGGAGCAGCGTCTGCGGGCGCCGCAGCAGCACCGCGATCCCCACTGCCGGCAGCGGCAGCAGCCCCGCCGGGTGGTTGGCGTAGCCCAGGCCCAACAGGTAGGCGATGAGCAGCAGGCGGCGGTCGGCGACGCGCCCCTCCGGGTCGTCGCACCACTGTACGGTGAGCCAGGCGACGACGGCGAAGATGGCCAACGAGACGGTGTAGACCTTCTCGTTGACGACGCTCTGGTTCCACACCGTGAACGCGGTCGCGCCGAGCAGCGCGGCGGCGGTCGCGCCGGCCAGCCGCTGCCAGCGCGCGGCGAGCCAGCCCGTCAGCACGCGCTCGGTGACGAGGAACCAGACGCCGGCGGCGACGGCGCTGCACAGCGCCGCCAGCAGGTTCACGCGCACCGCCACGCTGGTGCCCGGCAGCGGCAGGTGCGTGACGACGTTGCCGACGAGGACGAAGAGCGGGTTGCCCGGCGGGTGCGGGATGCCGAGGACGTAGGCGGCGGTGATGTACTCGCTGGCGTCCCAGAGCGCCGACGAGGGGGCGAGCGTCGCGGCGTAGAGGGCGAAGACGGCGAGCGCGACGAGCGCCGCCGCGCGGTACGACGGCCGCATCACCCGCGCAGCACGGCCGCCGGCACGAGCACCACGTAGCCGAGCACGAGGAGCACCGGCGCCAGCGTCACCCCGCCGCGGGCGAGGTCGACGTAGCCGAGAAGGAGGACGAGCGCGGCGGCGCCCCACCAGCCGAGGGCGCGGCGTGACGGCATGCGCATCAGTCGCGCACCGCCGGCACGACGAGCACCGAGCGCGCGCCGTCGCTCGTGTCGCGCGCGGCCGGCGTCGACGGGTCGGCTACGGTGCGCGTGTCGTCCACGACGAAGGCGTAGCGGTGCGCGCCGGGGGCCAGCGCCAGCGTCGCCGTCCACGTACCGCGCGGGCCGGCGGTGTCGGTCATCGGCGTCGCGGTGCGGCTCCAGCCGTTGAAGTCGCCCGCCAGCGCGAGCCGCGTGGCGTTGGGCGCGACGAGCACGAAGCGCACGAGGCGCAGCGTGTCGCGCAGCAGCGAGTCGCCGAGCGCACTGCCGACCGAGCCGCCGAGCGGCGCCAGCACGGTGGTGGCACGGAGCGTGTCGTGCAGCCTGTCGGACACCGAGTCGCGCAACGTGCCGGGCGCACCCGGCGCCGTGACGCCGCGCGCGCTGCCCAGCACGGCCAGCCCGGCGAAGGCCGCCGCCGCGGCGAGGCCGGCGATCGGCGTGAGCCCGCGGCGCGTGCGCCACGCCGCCGGCGCGCGGTGCGTCGTGCGGCGCCGCGCCGCCGCCGCCGCACGCACGCGGCCCATCAGCCGCGCCTTGGCGGCACCGTCCACCGCCACCGGCTCGCGGAGCGTGCGCCCCACCCAGGCCGGCAGCCCGTGCTCGTCC
>DASTRO010000130.1:0-22470 GCA_035761165.1 Gemmatimonadaceae bacterium
GCGGCGCGGGGCGGCGGGCGGCCGCGGCGCCGGCGAGCGCCAGAGCGGCGGTGAGGCGGACGGTGGTGAGACCGGCGACGGTCGGACGGACGCGGGGCATGCGGGACGGCGACGGGGTGGCGGACGGACGGGTGGACACGCCCAAAGGTGGCAGCCACGAGCGGGCGGTGGAAGGCGCGCCGCCGCCGTCCCCCGGCGTCCCCCGGCGTCCCCCCGTCGCGGCCGCCAATCCCGGCCGCGACGGGGGCACGACGAGGGTGGGACGGGTCGCGCCGCGCACGACGCGGTCGGCCACGCTGCCCAACAGCAGGCGGGCCACGCCGCCGCGCCCGCGCGTGCCGATGGCCACGAGGTCCACCGCACGTGCCTCGGCCTCGCGCAGGATCGCGTCGGCGACATCGCGCTCGAGCGCCACCACCACCTCGGACGCGAAGCCGGCGGCGCGCAGCCGTGCGGCCACGCCCGCCAGGTACGCCGCCGCGTCGGCGCGCTCCTGCTGCAGCCGTGCCTCCTCCTGCGGCGTCCAGAACGTCTGCGCCGGCGGCAGCGCGCTGGCCGGCACCGGCACCACACGCAGCAGGACGAACGTCGTCTCGCCCGGCACGCCGACGGCGCGCGCCACCCCGGCCGCCTCCTCGGCCAGCGCCGAGCCGTCGAGCGGGAGGAGCACGCGCCGCAGCGCCGGCCGCGCCGCGGCGGGCGGGGCCGGATCGGCGGGCGCCGCCGGGGGCGTGGGGGTGGCCGGCGGCGGGGGCGGGGTGAGGCCCGCGGGTGCCCCGGGGGTCGCCGCCTCGTCGTCGCGGTCGCCCAGCAGGAGCACGGAGACGGCCGCCCGCCGCACCACGGTGCCGGCGATCGGACGGACGCGCGGGTGGACGGCGGAGCCGTCGAGCGGTGCGAGGGCGGAGCGCGACACGGAATCCTCCGGCGAGAGTTGGCCCACCCGAAAGCTCGCCGGAGTGCCGATCGTGGACAGCCGGCGTCGTTCCGCGATGCACGTCGGGGGATGTCGTACGCCGACGGCCGCCCCGGCGTTCCGTCAGCCGGCGGGCGCGGCGCCGTCGCCCGGGACGAGGACCGCGGCGCCGCGCAGCCGCCCCTCGCGCAGGTCGGCCAGCGCCTCGTTGGCGCGCGCCAGCGGATACGGCGTGACCTCGGTGCGGAGCCCCGCCCCGGCCGCCAGCCGCAGCAGCTCCTCGCCGTCCCGGCGCGTCAGGTTGGCCACCGAGCGCAGCACGCGCTCGCCCCAGAGCAGCGCGTAGGGGAAGCCCGGGACGTCGCTCATGTGGATGCCGCCGCAGACCACCGCGCCCCCCTTGCGGACGGCAGCGAGCGCGGCGGGCACGAGCGCGCCGACCGGCGCGAAGATCAGCGCCGCGTCCAGCGGCTCGGGCGGCGGCTCGTCCGACGCGCCGGCCCAGGCCGCGCCGAGCTCGCGGGCGAAGCGCTGCGCCGCCTCGTCGCCGCGCCGGGTGAAGGCGAACACCCGCCGCCCGTGGTGCACCGCCAGCTGGGCCACCAGGTGCGCGGCCGCGCCGAAGCCGTACAGCCCCAGCCGGGCCACCTCGCCCGCCGTCTCCTCCACCGCCAGGCGCAGCGTGCGGTAGCCGATGAGCCCCGCGCAGAGCAGCGGCGCGGCGTGCACGTCGTCGAAGCCCGGGGGGAGCGCGAAGCAGTAGCGGGCGTCGGCCCGTGCCAGCCCGGCGTAGCCGCCGTCCAGGTGATAGCCGGTGAAGCGGGCGCGGTCGCAGAGGTTCTCGCGCCCGGCGCGGCAGTACGCGCAGCTGCCGCACGTCCACCCCAGCCAGGGCACCCCCACGCGGTCGCCTATCGCGAAGCGCTCCGTGCCCGCCCCCACCTGCTCCACCGTGCCCACGATCTCGTGGCCGAGCACGAGCGGCAGCCTGGGGTCGGGCAGCTCGCCGTCGGCCACGTGCAGATCGGTGCGGCAGACGCCGCAGGCGTGCACGCGCAGCAGCAGCTCGCCCGGCCCGGGCCGGGGCGCCGGCAGCTCGCGCGACTGCAGCGGCTCTCCCGGCCGCTCGAGGATCATCGCGCGCACCGGCACCCTCCATCCGCACGACGACGACGCGCCACCGGCCGCCCGCGGCTCAGCCCACGCGCGTCCAGATCACCACCGTGCCGCACATCGCGTTCGTGCCGCCGAACTCCGGCGGGGTCTGCCCCGGGCCGGCGTAGATCTCGATCCCCTCGATGACGCCCGGCTCGAACTCGTTGATGTTCGGGGGGTCGACCGTGATGCCCGGGAGCTGGCTCTGGCTGGGGTCGTAGATCCGCACGCCGTTCAGGAAGACCTGCATGTAGCACTGGTTGGGGCCGTGACTGCCCGGCTGCTTGCCGCCGTAGCGGTTGTTGGCGAGGGCGATGCCCTTCCCCTTGGAGAGATAGATGAAGCGGATGCCGGGCGTGCCGCGCAGCACGTCGCTCAGCTTGGCGCTCTCGCGCTTCTCCAGCTGCTCGCGCGTCAGGAAGGCCCCGAACCCGGCCCGCCGGCGCCGCTCGAACTCGACCATGCGCGGCGGGGTCGGCCCCGTGCCGGTGACCTGCACGCCGGCCAGCGGCTGCGGGGGGCGCGCCAGGGCGAACTCGGCGCGGGTGGTGTCGCCGGCCGCCAGCGTCACGGCGCGCCGCGACGGCTCGTAGCCGGCCAGCCGCACCACCACCTCGTGCGCCCCGGGTGGAAGCTCGCCCAGCGCGAACCGGCCGCCGGAGTCGGTGTGCGTCGCCCGGTCCAGCGCCGGCAGGCGCACCTCGGCACCGGCGAGCGGCGCGCCGCTGCCGGCCACGGTCACCTGCCCGGCGAGCACCGCCTGCGCCGCGGCGGGCGAGGCCAGCGCGGCGCCGACGAGCAGCGCGCCGGCCACGCTCACGCCGAGCGCACCGAGGCGCCGCAGGGGCTGGACGGTCGGCGCACCCGCACCGACCCGACGACACATCGACACGGTCACCTCCGCTCCATGGTCCACCCAGCGCGCCCTCCACGCCCTCGCCGCCCTCAACGCCCTCCGCCGCTCGCACGATATACGTTCACGTACCACGTTCACGTACCCGGACGCGACGATGCCGGTCGCGCGGCGGGCCACCCGGTCGCCGCTGGCGATGCCGGTGACGCCGCATGAGGCGTCGCCGCCGGTCCGGAGACCACCGACCACTGCACCCACCATCGTGGAGAGACCCGTCATGCGCATGCGCCTGCTGTTGCTCGGCACCGCGGCTTCCATCCTCGCCTTCGGACCGGCCACCGCCCAGCGGCCGGCCAGACCCGGGGGCGGTGGCGGAGGCGGCCGGGACGCGGGCGCCGACTCGGCGGGCGTGCCGGCGGTCGCCGAGGTCTCCACCACCAAGCACGTGGCCAACATCGGCGGCAAGCAGATCGCCTACACGGCGCACACCGGCACCATGGTGATCCGCGACGACGACGGCAACCCTGTCGGGACCGTCTTCTACATCTCCTACACGCGCGACGGGCAGGACCCGGCCACGCGCCCCGTCACCTTCTTCTTCAACGGCGGGCCGGGCTCGGCCTCCATCTGGCTCGACATGGGGATCATGAGCCCCCGCGTGCCGCAGATGGGCCCCGGCGGCACGCAGCCGGCGCCGCCCTACACCCTGGTCGACAACCCGAACTCGCCGCTCGACGTCACCGACCTGGTGCAGGTGGACGCCATGATGACCGGCTACTCGCGCCCCGGCAAGGGCGTGCCCGCGTCCAACTTCACCGGCGCCACGAACGACATCCGGATGTTCGCGCAGTTCATCCGCAACTACCTGGACACCTACGACCGCTGGCGGTCGCCCAAGTACCTCTTCGGCGAGAGCTACGGCACCTTCCGCTCGGCCGGCCTGGCCGAGGCGCTGCAGGACGACGAGGGGATCGAGCTGAACGGCCTCATGCTCCTCGGCACGGTGCTCGACTTCCAGCTCATCTCGACCTCGCCCATCAACGACCTCGGCTACGCCTCCTTCCTCCCCAGCTACACCGCCACGGCGTGGTACCACAAGCAGCTCCCCGCCGAGCTGCAGCGCCTCACGCTGGAGCAGGTGGCGCAGCAGGCGCGCGACTACGCCTTCGGCGACTACCTCACCACGCTGGCGCAGGGGAACACGCTCACCGCGGCCGAGCGCACCGCGGCGGCGCAGAAGCTGGCGCAGCTCACCGGCATCTCACCGCAGTTCGCGCTGAACACCAACCTCCGCATCGACCCGAGCACCTACCGCACCGAGCTGCTGCGCGACCAGCGGAAGACGCTGGGCCGCTACGACAGCCGGATGACGGGGATCAACGCCAACGCGACGAGCACGCGCCCGGACTACGACCCGTCGGACGTGGCCCCGTCGGGCGCGTTCATGGCCGCGTTCATGCGCTACCTGCACGACGAGCTCGATTACTCCAGCGACCTGCAGTACTACATGGGCGGCCACACCGGGCGCTGGGACTACAGCGACCTGGGACGGGGCTATCCGAGCGAGGTGGAGGCGCTGCGCTCGGCGATGGCGAAGAACCCCTACCTGCGCGTGATGGTGGGCGCCGGCTACTACGACCTGGCGACGCCGTTCGCGAACGCCGAGTTCAGCTTCACGCACCTGGGCTACGATCCCACGTACAGCGACCGCGTGGAGTTCCGCTACTACGAGAGCGGCCACATGGCCTACCTGAACCAGGAATCGGCGCGGCAGCTGAAGGCCGACATCGCGCGCTTCATCGCGGCCACCGAGCACGTGGCACAGGCCACGCCCTGAGCGCGGCGCACGTCCACGCACGCGGCCGCCGCCCGCCGACGCCCTGCGTCCGGCGGGCGGCGGTCTGCCGTCCGGCCCGCACCGATCAGCGCGCGACGAAGGCCATCGACGCCGGGCAGCGCGCGCCGATCGGCAGCGCGTAGAGCAGGCGCAGCGCCGCCCGGTCGCCCGCCTCGAGCCGGTCGACGCGGATGACGGCCGCCATCACCGAGGTGGCGGAGGCGTGGTGCGCCAGGCCGAGCACGTGCCCCAGCTCGTGGCGTGCGACGGCCCGCGTCTCCACCACCCCGTACGGCTCGCCCGGCGCCGACTCGAGGGCCAGGCGCACGTGCGCGGTCAGGGCGCGGCCGTCGCGCGCCGGACGCACGACGGTGCGTCCCGCCGTGAGCGACGCCAGCCGCGCCGGCGTGTCGCGCAGCGGCGGGAGCGTCGCCTGCCAGGTGACGATTACGTCGGCGGCCGCCGAGTCGCGCACGGTCCGGAAGGCGAGGCCGGGCACGACGCCGCGCCAGGCCTGCGCACCATCGATCACGGCCCGCCGCCACTCGCCGGGAAAGGCACCCGAGCGCACGGTGCCCGGACGGCGCGGCTGGACCCAGAGCCGCACCGGGCCACGCGCCGGGTCCCAGCGCACGACCCCGTTGTGCATCGCGATGGCCGCCCAGGCGTCGGCCGCCACCGCCGGCGCGTCGTGGGCCGCCTCGACGAGCGGGGCGCAGGCCACCGCCAGGGAATCCGGATCGGCGGGGCGCAGGAGGGCGGCCGCGGGAGGCACGGGCGGCTGCATGCCGCCGACGAGCAGCGCGAGCAGGAGGGACATCGCACACCTCCGCGGCCCGACGGGCGCCGGCCGCCGCCACCACGCGGCTGCCGTGGATGCGCGCCCGTCTCCCTCGCACGATACGACGCGGTACGCGGAAGCGCGAGGCACCCACGCACCGACGTCATGCGCGCCGGAGGGCCGGTCGTCTAGCCGGCGAGCTCGAGCCGGACGCGCCCCTGCTCGACGTCCACCGCCGCCACCCGCACGCCCACCGGCGCGCCGAGCGCCGGCAGCGCGCCGTCGTCGACCACCACCGACGCGCGGATGGGCGGCTCCTCCGCCTGGACCTCCACCTCGCCGCGCCGCACGTCCACCACCACCGCGGCGAGCACGTCGCCCACGCGGTCGCGCAGCGTCCACGCCTCGGCCAGGTCCACGACCCGGCGCTCCAGCACGCTCTCCCGGCGGCCGGCCGCCTCCATCACGGGCACCAGGTCGCGCAGCACGGCGACTTCGGCCGCCGTCGGCCGGGCGCCGGCGGCGAGCGTGACCAGCAGGTCCAGCACGTACCGGTCGGCCAGGCGGCGCAGGGGCGCGGTGACGTGCGCGTAGACGAAGGCGAGCGCCCCGTGCAGCGGCTGCGCCGGCGGCGCGCCGTCGAAGGCGACGTAGTCGGCCCCGCGCATCACGCGCCGCGCCTGGCGCGCGAGCGCCGCGAGGTGCGGGTGGTCCAGCGGCAGCCCGTGGATGAACTCCGCGTACGAGCGCCCCTCGGGCCAGGCGAAGCCGAGCGACCGCGCGATGCGGCGGAACTTGGCCACGTCCGCCTCGCCGAACGCCGGCATGGTGCGCAGCAGCCCCACACCCGCCTCCAGCATCCGCGTCGCGGCGGCATGGCCGGTGAGCAGCGAGACCTGCGCGTTCCACAGCTCCGCCTCGTTGGGCTCCTCGTAGACCAGCGCGTAGCCGAGCGCGGTGGCGGCGCGCCGCTGGACCTCCTGGTCGCGCACGGGCAGCGAGACGCCGCCGCGCTCCGCCTCCCGCGCCAGGCGCAGCGGCCCGATCTCGCCGAGCAGCGCGAGCGTCTCCGCCCATGGCTGCCCGGCGAACGGCGAGGCGCGCCCCTGCGCGACGTGACGGAGCAGCTGCGCGTAGGTGAGCTGCGCGCGACTCCGCACGAGCGCCCGCGCCACCGACCACTCGCGCAGCTCGGCGCGCGCGTCGAGCCGGAGCTCGAAGAGGATCGCGGGGCGCGTCTTCCCGGCCAGCAGGCTGGCCGCGCCCTGCGAGAGGACGGGTGGGTAGAGGGTCTCGGGGTGGTCGGGCGCGTAGTAGGTGACGCCGCGCCGCCACGCCTCGCGCTCGACGGCGCCGCCGCGGTCCACCCAGAAGGCGACGTCGGCGATGGCGTAGCGCAGCCGGTAGCCGTCGCCGAGCCGCTCGGCGTGCACCGCCTGGTCCAGGTCGCGGCTGCCCGGCGGATCGATGGTGACGAACGGGATCTCCGTGCGATCGGCGCGGTCGGCGGTCGCGGTGGGGATGCGCTCCTCGGCCGCGCGGGCGGCCTCCTGGAGCACGTCGGGGGGGAAGTCGGAGCGGATCTCCAGCTCCTGGCGCAGGCGCTGGAAGGCGTCGTCGATGGGCTTCGGCACGCCCGCTCGCGACCGTTCGCTCTGCGGCGTGATGCCGCCGCGCTCAGCGGTCACAGGTCGGCGCGGAGGGCCGTCCCTCGGTCAGCCAGACGTGCGCGCGCTCGGCGGGCACGCCGTCGGCATCCACCGTCAGCACGGCCAGCCGCGCCGACCCGTCGGTGAGGACGTCCAGGCGCATGAAGCCGGGCGCCTGCAGGGCGACGAGACTCTCGTCCAGGCACCGCACCCGGGTCTGGTGGCCGAAGATGCCGGCCCCGCTCACCGCCAGGTAGCGGGCGACGGGCGCCGGTCCGCCCACGCCGCGCAGCACCTGCAGGTCGTGGTCGTGCCCCGCCGCATAGAGCAGCGGCGGGTGGGCGCGCATGGCCTCGCCGAGGGCGGCGCGCATGCGGGCGTTCCCGGCGCTCGGCGTGTCCTGTCGGCCGGGGCTCGTGACGAGCTGCCCCACCGAGCACCAGGACAGGGTGCGCTCGCACCGCGCGCCATGCTCACCACCCGTGAGGAAGGGATGGTGCCCGACGACGACGACGTGCCGGTCGCCGGCACCCGCGACTGCGGCCCGCAGCGCGTTCACCGAGCCGGCGGAGTCGTGCGGCACGCCGGGCTCGCGGCAGGTGCGCGCGCCCGCCGGCTGCAGCCACCACTCGGTATCGATCGTGACGAGCCGGAGCCGTGGCCCGAGGTCGTACACCGCCGGGCCCGGGCACCCACCCTGCGGCGAGAGCACCGAGGTGACCCGCGGTGCGCCCTGCCGGCCGGACGCGTCGGCCCGCGCGAGTATCTCGCCCTGCGCCCGGACGCGCTCCGCCCCTCTCGGGTCCGGCGTTCCGTTGCCGTCGTTCCAGTCGTGGTTGCCGGGGACGAAGATGCTCCGCGTGCCGGCCGGAAAGCGGTTCTCGCCGGTGCGCTGTCGCTGCAGGACCTCCACCGCGCGCGCCCGCGCCTCCGTGCCCGGCTCCAGCGGCACGCCGGCCTCGTAGACGTTGTCGCCCAGGAAGACGACGGTGGCGCGCCCGTCCGCGGCGCGCACCTCGCGGGCGAGCGCCACCAGCACCGGCTCCTCGCCGCCGTCCCGATACAGGCCCGGCGCGCCGGCGTCCCCGATGAGCAGCAGCGTGGACTCCACCTCGGCGCGCGACTCCTGCGCCGGCGGCGCCGACGTCCGCGTCTCACAGGCGGCGGCGCCGGCGAGCGCGCCGGCGGCGGCGCTCACGAGCCAGGCGCGGCGCACCGCGGCGCGCACCGCTCCGCGATGACGTCCGGCGTGCGCCACGACAGTGGCGTCGTCGCACCCCGCTCGTCCCCCGGTCTCGCGCGCGGTCGGCGTCATCGGATGGAGACTCCTGGGCTGGGAGTGGAGACGGGCGGGAGGCGCCAGTATCGGGCCGGCGCCGCGGGCGACGCAAGGGAACGCGCCCGCGGCTCGGGCATCCGCGCGGGAGCGCGCCGAACGGGCGTCGTCACGCCGGCGTCCGCCCCCGTGTCCAGTCCTCCACCGCGAGCCCCGGCACGCGCGCGAACTCGTGCACGTTCCCCGTCACCACGGCGAGACCGTGCGCCAGGGCGACGCTGGCGATGACGAGATCGCGCTCACCGATCGGCTGCGTGCGCAGCGCGACGCGCAGCTCGGCGTGCACGCGTGCCGCCCGGCGATCGAACGGCAGCACGGAGATCGGGGCGGCCGTGAAGGCCTCCACCATGACGAGATTGCGAACGGGCTCCCGACTGTGCAGCGCGCCGTAGCGCAGCTCGGCCTCCGTCGTGGTCGCGATGGCCAGATCATCCGGCGAGGTGCCGCGAACCCGCGAGAACACCGGGTCCCGCTCACGCAGCACCCAGACGCACGTGTCCGTGTCGAGGAGATAGCGCACGCGCGATCGCTGGTGGTCGGGTTGGCGAGCGCGTGGCCGAGCCTACTCGTCGAGCGACTCGAGGACCTCGTCGCGGCGCGGCGACGGGGGTAGCGGCTCCGGACGGTCGAAGTCCTCGGAGAGTGGGCCGAGGGCATGCAGTCGCTCCCAGAAGCCCGCCGGCCACTCCGCCTTCTCCAACGGCTCGAGGATCACGGCCCGCCCCTCGCGGCGAATCCGCACGGCGGAGCCCTCGAAGCGGAAGGCCCTCGGCAGGCGCACGGCCTGACTGCCGCCATTCATGAACAGCGTCGCGGTGTACTCGTCGTCGGGCATGCGGCCTCCGGAGCGCTGGGTGCCCGCCGGGGTGCGACGCGGACGCGGCGGGCATCTATACAGTATAGACACCCGCCGTGTCCGCGAGCAACCTCAGTACTGGGCCGAGCGTGCGCGCTGCGGGATCGCGGTCTCGCGCGGTGCCGCAGCCGGCAGGGCATCCAGCTCGTCCGCGCGCTCGACCGAGTCGGAGTTCGGTGCGGACGACAGCGCGTCCGCCCGGCGGGCGAGCAGGATGGAGCCGGCGGCCGCGGCGGCGCCGAACACGGCGGCCCAGGGGGCGTCGTCCATGACCAGGCCCCAGGCGATCGGCCCATCACCGGACAGCACGTTCATCGTCTGCAGGTACAGGGGCACCCCCACCGCGCCGACGACCGCGCCCAGCAGCCCGAAGCGCACGGGGCTGATGTCGGCCAGGCGCCGGCCGCGATAGCGTAGCCGGATGACGCCGGAGAAGACGGTCCCGATCACGGCGCCGGCGAGGCCGAAGCGGACACCCCAGGCGACCCCGCCCAGGACGGCCAGGCCGAGCCGCTCCGGGAGCGACTCGATCCCCGGGCTGGGATCGAAGAGGGCGAGGACGCCGACGAGGGCGCCGCCGGCGATGGCCCAGGCGGCGCCCCAGGTCACGGCGTTCCGCAGCACGGCGCGCAGCCGTCGGAATCTGTTGTCGGACATCACGACCCTCCTCGGGCGGCCCGTCGGCCGCGGAAGCGGTGACTTTGTCTGACAAAGTACCGCGGCGGCCCGACCGGGGCAAGCGGCCCCCGGGGGCACGCCGGGCAGCGCATCGCGATCGGGAGCAGCAAACCACGACCGCACCGACTCAGCCGCTCCGTTCAAGCTGCGCCATCCGGACCCGCGGTACCATGCGCCCGCAGCCGCGAGCAGTCACGTGCGCGGCGACGACGTGCGAGCGCGGGGCGGGGCACCACGCCACCGATCGAGCGCACGAGTCGCGCACCCGTCCCACTCCCCGACTCCGTGCACGCCATGCGTACCGTCCTGCCTCGTTCGCTCCGACGTCTCGTCTCGCCGCGCACCCTCGTCCCGGCGCTCCTCGCGCTCGCGCCGTCGGTCGGCGGCGCCCAGGCGCTCTGCTCGGCCGCGCCGGGCACCCGCATCCGCGTCGACCTGTTCTCCACCGAGCGCTCGCGCTTCGGCCGCGAGCGCCCGCAGTCGCTGGTCGGCACGCTCGCCGCCGTCCGCGCCGACACGGTGCTGCTGGTCGTCCGCGACGGCATCGATCCGGTGCGCGTCCCGCTCGCCTCCACGCGCGCGGCCTACGCGAGCGGCGGACGCCCCCCGCGCTGGCAGGCGGCGCTCCGCGGCGCCGCGGTGCAGGCAGTCGTCGGCGCGGCACTCAGCGCCCTGTCCTCCAGCATCCATCGCGGCGACGGCGACCGCACGCCGATGCAGATGGCCGTGTCGAGCGCCGCGTGGGGCGCGGCGAGCGGCGCCGTGTACGGGGCCTGGTCTCCGCGCGAGCGCTGGCACCGCCTCGCCTATCCGGTCGCAGCGGCGCCGGGTCCGGTCGTCGCGAGCCTCGCGTCCGAGCGGCGGACGACGGCCGACGACACCGTCTCGCCGTCGCGCTCCGGCGCGAGCCCGGCCGCAGCGCCGCACTGCCCTGCTCCGCGGCCGTCGTCGCTGAGCGCCGCGCCGCCATCCCGGCGCGAGTCCGCGCAGAGGTCAGCCCCTCCATTCAAGCTCGACCCCCGCCGCCAGCCGTAGCATGGGCCCGCGCTCACGCGAGCGCCCACCCTGCCCTCCGACGTCCGACCAACCAGGTGACTCCCATGTCTGCCAGCAACCTCCCCATGCTGCTCGCCGGTGCCCTCGGCGGCGCGCTCTTCGTCGGCATCGCCTTCGCCCTCACCCGCCGCACGCGCGGGATCCTGGTGCGCGGCATGATCGTCACCGCGCTCTGCTACGTCTACTTCGCCGTGAAGGCGGACGCCGGGCCGGCGTGGCTGGCCGCGGAGCTGGCGGGCGTGGCGCTCTACGGCGCCATGGCACTGCGCGGCCTGCGCGGCTCGGCGTGGTGGCTCGTCGCCGCCTGGGGGCTGCACCCGGTGTGGGACGTCGCGCTCCACCTGGTCGGCTCCGGCCGGACGTTCGCGCCCGCGGCCTTCCCGATCGCCTGCCTGACGTGGGACCCCGTGGTGGCGGGCGTCGTCGCCGCCGGCATCCTCCTGCGGGCCCGTGGCGTCGTCGCGCCGGTCGTCACGACGCCGGCGGCATCGGCGGCCGCAGCCCCGGCATCGTCCGCCGCGCGCGCCGCCTGAGCGCTCCTTCCCGCCCGCCCCTCGCCCCGGAGCCCCGCGATGCAGCCCACGACCCGCACGACGCCCTTCACCCCGCCCGCCGCGCGCCCCGGTCGCGTGGAGCGCTACGACACCGTGGTGATCGGCGGCGGGCAGGCCGGCCTCGCCGTCGGCCAGCAGCTCGCCGCGCGCGACCTCGACGTCGTCATCCTCGACGCCGAGCGGCGCGTGGGCGACACGTGGCGGCGGCGGTGGGACTCGCTGCGCCTCTTCACCCCCGCCGCGTACAGCGGGCTGCCGGGGATGCCCTTCCCCGCGCCGCCCGCCCACCTGCCGGACAAGGACGAGGTGGCAGACTACCTGGAGCGCTACGCCGAGCGCTTCGACCTGCCGGTGCGCGGCGCGACGCGCGTCGAGTCGCTCGCCTGGGACGGGGAGCGGTACGTGGTGGGCGCCGGCCGCGCCCGATTCGAGGCCGACCACGTGATCGTCGCGACCGGCCCCTTCCAGCGGCCACGCATCCCCGCCGTCGCCGCCCAGCTGGCGCCGGAGATCCGACAGCTCCACTCCAGCGAGTACCGCAGCCCCTTCGCCCTCCCCGACGGCCCGGCGCTCGTCGTCGGCGCCGGCAACTCCGGGGCGCAGATCGCGCTCGAGCTCGCGCGCTTCCGGAAGGTCTGGCTCGCCGGGCCCGACACCGGGCACCTCCCGCGGCGGCTGCTCGGACGGGACCTGTTCGACTGGATCTGGCCGATGCTGACGCGCGCCACCGCCGACACGAGGCTCGGCCGGCGGCTCCGCGCGCGCACGGCACGTCGCGCCGACGCGCTGATCGGCATCCCGGAGCGCGAGATCGCAGGCGCCGGCATCGTCCGCGTGGGACGCGTGACCGAGGTGCGCGGCGGGCTGCCCGTCTGCCCGGGCGGCCCTGGGAAGGCCCGCGACTGCCGCGGCGAGGTTCTGCAGCCGCGTGTGGTCGTGTGGTGCACGGGATTCGTGCCCGACTACTCGTGGATCTCGCTCCCGGTGCTCGACGACCGCGGGCAGCCGCGCCACCGTCGCGGCGTCGCCATGGATGCGCCGGGACTCTTCTTCCTCGGCCTGCGCTTCCAGCACCGCATGACCTCCTCGCTCCTCGGCGGCGTGGGCGCGGACGCCGCCTTCATCGCCGAGCAGGTGGCCCGCCGGGTGGAGCGCGCCGAGCACGCCGTGCCGGTCTGACGCCCCGCGCCGGACGCGGGGTCCCTCGCGCGCTGTCCGAGCGGCCGCCGCCGGGGTAGATTGGCGCGACCGCAACCAGGAGCGCGCATGGCGAACGAGCGCACCAGCCACGGGCGTGGCGCGAGCGGATCGGTCGCCTCCCGGCCGTTCCACTTCGTCGCGTGGGACGGCGGCTGCCTGTTCATCGGGCGCGGCGGCGGGATCGTTCCCACCCACGCGCACTACGCCATCCAGATCGCCTTCGGCGCCGAGCCCGGCATCCGCTTCCGCTCCGGCGAGCAGGACGCCTGGACGGAGTACGCCGGCGCGATCATCCCGCCACGTCAGCCGCACGCGATGGACGTCACGCACGTGCCGGCGAACGTGGTGCTGTTCGTGGAGCCGGAGACGCGCGAGGGGCGCGCGCTCACCGAGCGGTGGCTGCAGGACGGCATCGCCGCCATCCCCGAGGCACTGTTCGCGGAGCTCGCCACGCCGCTCTTCGCCGCGTACTTCGAGGAGCGCACCGCGGCGGCCGTGGAGCGCGCGGCACGGCGCGTCATCCACACCCTGGCCGGCGGCGTGGAGCCGGCGGTCGTCACCGACGAGCGGATCCTGCGCGCGGTGGCGCACATCAAGGCGCACCTCGACGCCCCGCTCACGCTGGACGACGTGGCCGACGTGGCGTGCCTGTCGCCGAGCCGCTTCCGGCACCTCTTCGTGGAGCAGACGGGCGTGGGGCTCCGGCCGTACATCCTCTGGCGCCGCTTCCTGCGCGTCTGGGAGCTGCTCACGGCCGGCGAGTCGCTGTCCACGGCGGCGCACGCGGCGGGGTTCGCCGACGCCGCGCACCTCTCGCGCACGTCGCGCAGCACCTTCGGCTTCCCGCCGTCGGCGATGCAGATGGCGGGGCCGCTGCCGGCCGACGGTGCGTCGGGAGTGGCCGCACCGGATCGGCCGCTGCGTTCAATCGCGGAGCGCCCGTCGCGGATACGCTGAGGTCCACGACGACCGCCAGCCCCGCGACGGTGCATGGTGCACCGGGCCATCCGGTGCGAGGGCGGCGTCGGAACGCCGACCGCGAACCTCGGAGGTGTGCCATGACCCGCGTGACGACGATCTCCTGCTCCTGCCCGTCCTGCTCCGCGAGCGCCTGCGCGTGCTCGTCGACCTCCTGCGGCCCCGTGGACGCCGCGACCGCGCGCCCCGGCGGCGCCGCGCGCCGCGGCTGTGGGAGCGCGTGCGGCTGCGGGAGCACGTGCGGCTGCGGGAGCGCGTGCGGCTGCGGGAGCGCGTGCGGCTGCGGCGCGTGCGTCTGCCCGCCTGTGTGCGGCTGCGGTGCGTGAGCGCACGACCGTCGCCGCACGGCGGCGACGCAGGTGACCTGAACGGCCGGACGTCAGGAGGTCCCGCGCGGGGCGCGGCTCTCGAGAGCCGCGCCCCGCTGCACGTCGGCGTGACGCGTGGGCCCGATCACGGCAGCCCCTTCGTTCAACGAGCCAGCCGCTCCGTTCAAGAGCGCACGACGCGGGACGGGTAGACTCGGGCCAGGTGCACGGGACGCGTGAACGCGAGCCCGGCACCCCGTGCTCCGCGTCGGCTCACCCATCCCATCGCGAGATTTCCATGCGTTCCCTCACCCGCTCCGTCACGCGCTCCGTCACGCGCTCGCTCACGACTGCCATCGCCACCGCCGTCGCGACGGGACTGCTCACCGGCTGCATGCTCCTCGCCCGGGCGCCGCAGGACCTCGACTACTCGCGCACGCGCACCAGCGAGGCGGGGCGCTACCGCGTGACCATCCACCCGCCGGGGGACACGATCCCGCAGGGCAAGCTCCACCGCTGGACGCTGCACGTGGAGACGGCGGCCGGCACCCCGGTCGACAGCGGCACGTTCGTCGTCGACGGCGGCATGCCGCAGCACGGCCACGGGCTGCCGACGAAGCCGCGCGTCACGCGCGCGCTGGGCAGCGGCGATCACCTGGTGGAGGGGATGAAGTTCAACATGGGGGGCTGGTGGGTGGTGAAGCTCCGCGTCGATGCCGGGGCCGGGCGCGACTCGGTCGTGTTCAACGTGAAGCTCTGAGCGGTCCGACGGTCACCGACCCCCCTCACGGTACGGAGAGCCCCATGTCTCGCACGCCGCCGTCTCGCACGCCGCCGTCTCGCACGCCGCCGTCTCACCCGCTGCCGCGTCGCGCCGTGGCCCGCCTCGCCGCTCGCGCGCGCCGCAGCGCGTTCTTCGCCATCGCCGTGAGCGTGGTCGCGAGCACGCTCGCCATGCAGCTCATCGCCGCCGCGGCGGCGCACGGAGCCGAGCCGCGTCACGTGGCCGCGTCGGGGTGGTCGACGGAGCAGCCCACGTCGCACGGATCCCTCGCGCCCGCGGGCCCGGACGCACTGCCGGCCGATGCGGGCGGGCCGTCGACGTCCCGATAGTGGCGGCGCCGTCACCTGGCAGGCGAGGAGGCCGTGCCGTGCGGACGGCGGCGCCGGACGCACCGCCGGGAACGCTGCCCCATCTCACTCACTCACAGGAAGGGAACATGCCGGAGACCGTTCTGGTGCTGGGCGGTACGGGGACCATCGGACGCGACGTGGTGACGGGGCTGCTCGGGTGCGGACGAGCGGTGCGCGTCGCGACGCGCACCCCCGAGCGGGTGCGGCCACTCGGCGGCGTCGAGGCCGTCCCGTTCGATCTCGAGCGGCCGGAGACGTTCGCGGATGCGCTCCGCGGGGTCGATCGGGTGTTCCTCATCGCGCGGCCCGGGGACGACACGCCCGAGGTGACGGCGGTGCCGCTCATCGACGCGATGGTCCGCGCCGGCGTCCGCCACGTGGTGGACGTGAGCGCCATCGGGGCGGAGAGCATGGCGACCTTCGGCCTGCGCCGGGTGGAGCGCCATCTCGAGCAGTCGTCCCTCGCCTGGACGCACCTGCGGCCGAACTTCTTCATGCAGATGCTCGCCGGCGGTCCGCTGCAGCAGGCGCTGCGCGCGACCGGGGTGCTCCGCCTGCCGCTGGGCGACGCGCGGCTCAGCTACGTCGACACGCGCGACATCGCGGCGGTGGCGGGGATCGCGCTGACCGAGCCCGGGCACGCCGGCCGCGCCTACACGCTCACCGGTCCCGAGTCCTGGGCCCATGGCCGGATCGTCGAGACCCTGGCCCGTGCGACGGGGCGTGCCCTGCGCTACGAGCCCATCACCGACGACGAGGCCCGGCCGCTGATCCTGGCGAGCGGCCTGAGCCCGCAGCGCGTCGAGCGCCTCATGAACTTCTACGCCCGCGTGCGCGCCGGATTCTGCGCCGTGGTGGACGAGGCCATTCCGCGAATTCTCGGGCGGCCCGCGGGCTCCTGGACCAAGTTCGCGTCCGACTTCCGCGCCGCGTGGAGCTGAGCTCGCGAAGCGCGCCGACGAGCCGATGGAGACCACCAACGAGGAGTGCGGGTCGTGTGGAGGGTCCATCCTGGCGGGACCCACGCCGCACGGCCCGCAGCCGTTCGTCCAGACCGAGACCGCCGACGAGATCCTCGCTGCCGTGCAGCGCTTCCGCCAGCGCACGTCGCGGTCAGCCCACTAGATGTGCAAGGCGCGCCCGTCCACGGCGAGTGCCGCCTCCTTCACCGCCTCGGGGAGCGACGGATGCGCGTGCACCGTCCGCGCGACGTCCTCCGCCGACGCCCCGAGCTCGATCGCCAGCGCCGCCTCCGCGATCAGGTCCGAGGCGCGCGGCCCCAGGATGTGCAGCCCGAGCAGGCGGCCGGTCGCCGTGTCGGCGAGCACCTTCACGAGGCCGTCCACCTCCCCCATCGCCCTCGCGCGGCCGTTGGCGAGCCAGGGAAACTTTCCGACCCTGTAGGCGATCCCCTTCTCCTTCAGCTCCTCCTCGGAGGCGCCCACCGACGCGATCTCCGGCCAGGTGTAGACGATGTTCGCGACGGCGTCGTAGTTCACGTGGCCGTGGTTGCCGGCGATGCACTCCACGACGGCGACGCCTTCCTCCTCCGCCTTGTGGGCGAGCATCCGCCCGCCAATCGCGTCGCCGATGGCGTAGATGTTCGCCACGCCCGTGTGGTAGCGTCCGTCCACCTTGATGACGTCGCGCTCCATCGGGATGCCGTTCTCCTCGAAGCCCATCCCCTGCGTGTAGGCCCGCCGCCCGACGGCAACGAGGAGGTAGTCCGCCTCGAGCGGCTCGCCGCCCTCCGTGGAGACGATCACCCTGTCGCCCTTCCGCTCCGCGCCCGTCGCGCGCGTGCCCGTGCGTATGTCGAATCCCTGCTTCCGGAAGATGCGATCGGCCTGCCTCACCAGCTCGCCGTCCATCCCGGGAAGGATGGTCGGCATCGCCTCCAGGATCGTGACCCTGGCGCCGAGGCGCAGCCAGACGCTCCCCAGCTCCAGCCCGATCACTCCGCCGCCCACCACCACCAGGTGCTCGGGCACCCGTGGGATGGAGAGGGCACCGGTGGAGTCGATGATCCGTTCGTGGTCGAACTCGAGGAAGGGGAGCTCGACGGGTACGGAGCCGGTGGCGATGATGATGTGGTCCGCCTCGAGCGTCCGCGTCCCGTCGCTCCCCTCCACCTCCACCCGGTCGGTGCCGGCCAGCCGGCCGACGCCCCGCGCCCGGGTGATCCTGTTCTTCCTGAAGAGGCCCTCCAGCCCCTTCGTCAGTCCCGTCACCACCTCGTCCTTCCGCTGCAGCATGCGCGCGACGTCCACCTTCACGTCGCCCCCGCCGAAGCCGTGCTTCTCGGCGTCCTGGCGGATCCGGACGTACAGCTCGGAGGAGTCGAGCAACGCCTTCGACGGGATGCAGCCCACCCGCAGGCAGGCCCCGCCCAGCGCGCGCTCCTTCTCCACGCACGCCACCGTCATCCCGAGCTGCGCCGCGCGGATCGCGGCCACGTAGCCACCCGGGCCACCGCCCAGGACGATCAGGTCGAACCGCTCGTTCTCAGCCATGTGTCAGACTCTCAACCCGGTGTGTAGGGCTCGATGCGTATGGGGCCCGATCGAGCGGCTTCGCGTCCTCGCTGGCGAGCCGGCCGCTCGTCGTGACCACCTCCTCACCTGGCAGGCCCGCGCGAGGCTCATGGCGCCGCGCCATCCAACGACGTCTGGATGACGATCTCGCCCTCCAACAGCCTCGCCGCCGGACAGTTCCTGGCGATGTACAGCAGCTTGTCGCGCTGCGCATCGGTGATCGCCTGGCCAACGACCACGGTCCGCCAGATGATGGTCCGGAACGGCTCCCGCTGCTGTACCATGTTGGCGTCCACCCGGATGTCGTCGATGTCCCATCCCTTGCGACGGACGTACATCCGCAGCGTCGTGAGCGTGCAGCCGACCAACCCGGCAAGTATGAGTGTGAACGGGTCCGGGCCCATGTCCTGACCGCCGTTGAACGCCGGCTCGTCGATCACCAGCGTACCCGCGCGCCATCGCACGTCGACCTGCGGCCGGTCGGCGGCGATGGTACCCGATATGTCCTTGGCGAAGAGCCGCTTCGGCTTCTGGTGGGGCATCATCTCGTCTGCGCTCCAGGGTGTTCGTGGCCATGCGGCGATCACCGCGGCCCGAGCCGTACCGTCCCCAGTCGCGGGCCGCTCACGCCACGCCCAGGAACGCGACCCAGAACCGCTCCGCCTCGTCCGTCCACAACTGCTCGACCCGGAATCCGCCCTCGGTCACGAGCCGATCGAGCCGCGGTCGGTCATACTTGTATGACGACTCGGTCCAGATCGTCTCGCCCTCCGCGATGGCGAACGGCTTGCCCGCGACCCGGACGGTCTGCGAGGCGAGGCTCTCCAGATGCATCTCGACGCGGCTGGCGCGGTCGAGCCAGATGGCGCGGTGTCGAAAGCGCGTGAGGTCGAAGTCGGCGCCGAACTCACGGTTGAGCCGCTCGAGCGCGTTGAGGTTGAAGGCCGCCGTGACCCCCTCGCGGTCGTCGTACGCCGCGCGCAGCACGCGCGCCGGCTTGCGGCGGTCGACGCCGAGCAACAACGCGCCGTCGTGCCCGACCACCCGGCGCACCCGGCGCAGGAACACCGCCGCCTCCGTGGGGTGGAAGTTGCCGATCGTGGAGCCCGGGAAGAACCCGACGCGGCGCGCCCGTCGTGGCAGATCGGGGATCGTGAGCGGAGCCGTGTAGTCCGCGCACACCGGCAGCACCGGCACGTGTGGGTAGTCGGCCGAGAGTTCGGCCACGACGCGCACGAGCTGCTCGCGTGAGATGTCGAGCGGCACGTAGGCGGCAGGCGCGTGCATCGCGTCGAGCAGGAGACGCACCTTCACGCCGGCGCCGCTCCCGTACTCCACGAGCGCCGCACCGGCCCCGATCCGCGTCGCGATCTCGTCGGCGCGGGCACGCAGGATCGAGAGCTCGGCGCGCGTCAGATAGTATTCATCGAGCTCGCAGATGCGCTCGAACAGCGCGGCGCCGACGGCGTCGTAGAACAGCTTCGGCGGGAGCGTCTTCTGCGGCCGGGCGAGCCCGGCGAGCACCTCCGCGCGCAGCAGGACGTCGGCGGACGGCAGGGCGAGACGAGGTGCCGTCATGCGTCCGTCGCGAGCCGGATGCCGGTGAACTGCCACCGCGCATCGGAGGGGAAGAAGTTCCGGTAGGTGAGGCGGGCGTGCGACGCCGGCGTGGCGCACGACGCGCCGCGCAGCACCCACTGGTCGGCCATCCACTTGCCGTTGTACTCGCCGATCGCACCGGCCGCCGGCGCGTACCCCGGGTAGGCGAGGTACGCGCTCCGGGTCCACTGCCACACGTCACCGTAGAGCTGCCGCATCCCGTCCCCCGTGGCCGGCGCCGGGTGATGGCGCTCCGCATCCACGAAGGTGCCGATCACCGGCTCGTCGCGGGCGGCGATCTCCCATTCCGCCTCGGTGGGCAGCCGGTGGCCGGCCCAGCACGCGTAGGCGTCCGCCTCGTAGTAGCTCACGTGACAGACCGGCTCCGCCGGGTCCACCGGCCGCGTGCCGGCCAGCGTGAACTCCGTCCAGCCGTCCGTCGTGCGCTCCCAGTAGAGCGGTGCCTCCCACCCCTGTTCCTGCACCGTGGCCAGCCCGGCGGAGAGCCAGAGCTCCGGGCGCCGGTAGCCACAGTCCTCGATGAACGCCAGGTACTCGCCGTTGGTCACCAGGCGATTCGCCAGCCGGAAGGACTCGGCGAAGACGCGGTGCATCGGCGTCTCGTTGTCATAGGCGAAGCCGGCGCCGTCGTGGCCGATGCGGTAGATGCCCTCGCCGACGGTGCGCCAGCCGAGGTCTGGCACCGGAGCCGCGGCCGCGGCCGACCGCTCGCGGTAGGTCGGGCGTAGCGGATTGGTCCAGAAGACGTGCTTGGTGTCGGTGAGGAGCAGCTCCTGGTGCTGCTGCTCGTGGTTCAGCCCCAGCTCCACCAGCGCGTGCACCGGATGCGCGGCGTCGTCGCCGACGCGCTCGAGGAGACGCAGCATCGCCCCGTCCACGTGAGCGCGATAGTCGTAGATCTCGGCCACCCCCGGGCGCGTCACCAGTCCGCGCTGCGCGCGACAGTGCCGCTCCCCTGCCTGCACGTAGTACGAGTTGAAGAGAAAGGCGTAGCGCGGGTCTGGCGAGCGGTAGCCGCGATCGTGCGCGGCCAGCACGAACGTCTCGAAGAACCAGCTCGTGTGCGCCAGGTGCCACTTCGTCGGGCTCACGTCGGGCATGGAGCTGACGACGTGATCCTCCCTCTGCAGCGGCTCGCACAGGTGCTCCGTCTGGGCACGCACGGCCGCGTACCGTGCGGTGAGGCCCGCCTGAGCGGGCGCACGCCGCCGGGCGTCAGCGGCCGACGCAGGAACGAAGGTCGCGCACATCAGCAGGTCCTGGCATCGGATTGGGAAACGACTCGAGCGGAGAGCGCGGCGAGACGTGCGTGGGCATGGGCCGTCTCGGCCGTGTGAATGAGCGTGACGCGGAAACGGAGACTGACGCTGACCGCGCCGGAGATTCGGCGGCGTGGCCCCGCGCGGGGCCACGCCGCCGCGTCCGTGGGCTGGCCGTCCCGGCCGATTCAGCCAGGAAGGATGTTGGCGACCGGCGTGCCGATGCCGCGTGCGACGGGGTCGCCCGGATACTCGTAGAAGCGTCCCGCACCCGTGCCCTGCGCACCGTATCCGATGCCGAGCCCCTCGAGCGCGCTGCGTGCCGTCGCGACCGTCGGCCAGTCGAAGCTCTCGAAGCCGACGTCGTTCGGCACCCCGACGTCCCTGCCGAGCTGCCCCTGCGCGAACCGGACGAGCGCGCGGTGGACGGCCTCGGTCCCCATCGCTTCGGCACAGAGGCGTGCGCCCTGCTCGTCGTGCGCCCGTGCGAAGGCGCTCACGCCGATGAGGTACAGGCTGATCTCCACGCTCTCGACGATCTCCGCGGTCGCGAAGAGCCCGACGCCACCCTCGTCGAAGGCCGCATCCGGCAACCAGTACTTCGTGGTCAGGGGTTGCCCACCGACATTCCGGAGCGCCTCGACGTGGTGGAACTCGGTGGTCACCGCATTGCGCAGGACCGGCAGGAATGCGGCCGATGGCGTGCCGCCCGCACGTTCGATGGCGGCGCTGAGGAACGTGACGCTCAGCTGCTCCTGGGTGACGAGCAAGTCCAGGACCTCCTGCAACCCCCGATCGGTGCCGATCTTCGCCGCCTTCGCGGCATCCGTGATGATGGTCGACATGGCATCTCCTCCGTGTGCTCGTCGAACGAGGTGGACAGCGCATTCGGCGGATGACAGGCGGTCATCGCACCCCTCGTTGCCGTCGCTCGACACCGTCTCATCGAGACACCGATGGTGACGTTCGTCCGGTTGGCGGAGTGCCCGGTCGGCGAAGGAGGCCAGCTCTCTCCACCCGAGCAGCCGAATGGCGCTTCGGGAAGCGTATCGACGACCCGGGGAATGGGAACGGTGTCGGGGCCATGCCAGGATGATCGGGCACATCTCGCGGACGAGCGGCTCCGATCGGGCCGCGGGCGTCAGCTCCAGGGCAGGCCCGCCCGCCTCGCCCAGTACGCGTGGGGATCCAGCGCCAGCCCGCCCAGCCGCGCCTCGGCTGCCTCGTCCCACACGCAGGCGAGCGCTCGAAGATTGGAGCGGAGCTGGTCGGGCGTGGCGGCGCCGCTGAGCACCACGTCGGCCCAGGGACGGGCGAGCGCCGCGGCGAGCGCCACCGCGTCCATTCCCACGCCCAGCCGCGCGCCCTCCGCGCGGAGGATGTCGAGCCGGGGGGCGATGGCAGCGTCTTCGTCGCGCTCGGTGAGGCTGCCGTTCGCGAGCGCCTCCTTCACGATCACCTGGACCCCCGCCCGGTGCGCCTCGTCCAGGGCGTCCTCCGCCGAGCGCTCCAGCAGGTTCCAGGTGGCCTGGACGGCGGAGAAGAGGCGCCGGCCGTCACGCTCGATCTCCAAGGCACGGCGAACGACATCGGCCTGTCTCGGGCCGCTGACGGAGAGCCCGGCGCGAAGCCCGGCCTCGCGCAAGCGCGCCAGCTCGTCCAGGACGGCGCCGTCGTCGAGGACGCCGCTCTCGAGCGTGGCGGAGTGGACCTGGTAGAGGTCGAGGTGCTGGCCGAGTCGCTCCCGGGACTCGGCGACCTGCCGG
>DASTRO010000131.1:0-11182 GCA_035761165.1 Gemmatimonadaceae bacterium
GGACTGCTCGCCGCCGTCCCCACCGCGGCGTCGGCGCAGTACTTCGGCCGCAACAAGGTCCAGTACGAGAAGTTCGACTTCCGCGTCGCGGCCACGCAGCACTTCGACGTGCACTTCTATCCCGCCGAGTCGCTGGCGGCGCGCGACATGTCGCGCATGGCGGAGCGGTGGTACACGCGCCTCAGCCCCCTGATGCGCAGCCAGTTCGAGCGGCGCTCCATCATCCTCTACGCCAACTCGCCGGACTTCCAGCAGACCAACGTCGTCGGCGGGCTGATCGACCAGAGCACCGGCGGCGTCACCGAGTCGGTGCGCGGCCGCGTGACGATGCCGCTGCAGTCCACCTTCGGCGAGAGCGACCACGTGCTCGGCCACGAGCTGGTGCACGTCTTCCAGTACAACATCGCCTTCGGCGGCGACGCGGCCAACGCGCGCGGGCTGAACACCATCCCGCTCTGGGTGATCGAGGGGATGGCCGAGTACCTGAGCGTGGGGCGCTACGACCCGCTCACCGCCATGTGGCTGCGCGACGCGCTGCGGCGCGACGACATGCCGACGCTGAAGAAGCTCTCCACCGACCCGCGCTACTTCCCGTACCGCTACGGACAGGCGTTCTGGGCCTGGTTCGCCGGGCGCTTCGGCGACCAGGCGGTGGAGCGCGTCTATCGCGCCGCGCTGCGGCAGGGGTGGGAGCAGGGGCTGCTGGCGGTCACCGGCCGCAACTCCGACTCGCTCTCGGCGGCGTGGCACCGCGACATCCGCGCGATGTACGGGCCGCTGCTCGCCGGCCGCACCGCGCCCGACTCGACGGGCACCAGCGTCATCCGCGGCGACGTCGAGAACTCGGAGGCCAACGTCTCGCCGATCGTCAGTCCCGACGGCCGGTACGTCGCCTTCTTCTCGTCGCGCGACCTGTTCGGCTACGCGCTCTACGTGGCGGAGGTGAGCACGGGCAAGGTCGTCAAGCGCCTCACGTCGGTGACCGGCGACCCGCACTTCGACGCGATCAACTTCATCAGCTCGGCCGGCAGCTGGTCGCCCGACGGGCAGCAGCTCGCCTTCGTCGTCTACGCCGAGGGGGACAACGAGCTGGACATCTACGACGTGCGCTCCGGCGACGTCGAGCGGCGCATCAAGATCACCGGCGTGGGCGCCATCAGCGACCCGGCCTGGAGCCCCGACGGCAGCCGCATCGTGGTGTCGGGGAACGCCGGCGGGGTGAGCGACCTGTACATGGTGGAGCTGGCGACGGGACGCACCGAGCAGCTGACGCGCGGCCGCGCCGCCGAGCTGCAGCCGGCCTGGAGCCCCGACGGCCGGACGATCGCCTACGCCACGGACCAGGGGCCCGGCTACGACCCCGCCAACCTGAGCTACGGCGAGATGCGCCTCGCGCTGCTGGACGTGGCCAGTGGCCAGACGCGGCTGCTCCCCGGGCTGGGCTCCGGCAAGCACATCAACCCGCAGTTCTCCCCCGACGGCACGCAGCTCTACTTCGTCTCCGACCAGGACGGCTTCGCGGACATCTACCGCATGGTGATCGCCACCGGCCAGGCGTTCCGGGTGACGCGCACGGCCACGGGCGTGAGCGGGATCACGCGGCTCTCGCCGGCCATCTCCGTGTCCCCCGGCGACGGGCGCATCCTCTTCTCCGTCTTCGATCACGCTGGATTCAGCATCCGCAGCCTGGACGCCGCGCAGGCGCAGGGCGTGGCGGTGGCGGAGCGGCCGGCCGCGATCCCCCCCGCGGGGCTGCTGCCCCCGCCGGAGATCGTCTCGGGGACCGTGCCCCGCTACCTCGCCGATCCGCTGACCGGGCTGCCGATGCAGGCGCCGACCGACATCCACGACTATCACTCGAACCTCTCGCTGGACTACGTCGGCGTGCCGGCGGCGGGCTTCGGCGTGAGTAGCCAGTTCGGGGCGATCGTCAACGGCGCGGTGGCGGCCGTGTTCGCCGACGAGCTGAACAACCGCAACGTGGGCGCGGCGGTGATCGCGCAGGGGACGCTGAAGGACATCGGCGGCCAGCTCTACTACCTGAACCGCGAGCACCGCTGGAACTGGCTCGTCGGCGCGTCGCGCACACCGTACCTGGCGCTCGGCTACCAGACCTCCGAGGGCCCGGTGGTCGACGGCCAGCAGAGCATCAACTACGACCAGGTCTACATCCGCCAGTTCTTCGACCAGCTCTCGGGCAGCGTGCAGTACCCCTTCTCGACGACGCGGCGCGTGGAGTTCAGCGCCGGGGTGCAGCGGATCAGCTACGACATCACGGCGGACCGCATCACGGCCGTCGGCAACGTCGTCGTCGACTCGCGCCAGGGGATCGACCTGGACGGCCCGCCGGGCGTCACGCTCGGCCAGGCGTCGCTGGCGTATGTCGGCGACTACTCGTTCTTCGCCTTCACGTCACCCGTGGCCGGCGGGCGCTATCACTTCGAGGTCGCGCCGACGTTCGGCGATCTGAACTTCCAGACGGTGATCGCCGACTACCGCCACTATTTCCTGATGCGGCCGGTCACCTTCGCGGTGCGCGGGCTGCACTACGGTCGCTACGGCAGCGGCGGCGAGGATCGGCGACTCTATCCACTCTTCCTCGGCAACCCGCAGCTCGTGCGCGGCTACGAGTCGGGGTCGTTCAGCGTCTCCGAGTGCACCTCGCCGGACGGCGGCGAGTGCCCGGAGTTCTCGCGCCTGCTCGGCAGCCGGATCGCGGTGGCGAGCGCGGAGCTGCGCGTGCCGCTGTTCGGGACGAGCGCGTTCGGGCTGATCAACATGCCCTATGCTCCGACCGAGCTGGCGCTGTTCGCCGACGCGGGAGTGGCGTGGAACCAGGGCGAGCGTCCCGACCTGCGGTTCGTGCGGGAGACGATCGACCGCGTGCCGGTGACGAGCGCGGGCGTCTCGGCGCGCATCAACGTGCTGGGCTACGCGGTGGTCGAGCTCTACTACGCGCACCCGTTCCAGCGGCCGGAGAAGAACTGGGTCTTCGGGTTCCAGATCGCGCCCGGCTGGTGAGCGCCGGGCGCGCCATCTGGCGCGTCGGCTCCTCGCGCGATCACGGGAACGGCGGCCGCGGATCACGCGGTGCGCGTTCGGCGCGACACCGCTCGGCTCCTTGGTACGCCGGGGCTCCGGTTGCCGTGGGCGGGCATCAACGCTCATGGGGAACACGGATGCGACGGAGGCTCCGGATGCGTCGGATCGCTCCGCTACTCCCTACGCCCCCTCGCGCCAGGAGCGGACCTGATTGGGGGTGGGGTGCTACCCATCCCATGCCTCCTTGCGCCAGGGCCGGAGAAGCTGGGGTGGAGGGAGGCGCGTCCGTCCACGCCGTCTCGCACCATGCCAGCCACCGTCTCCGCGGGACACGGCCGGCCTCGCGTTCCCCCCCCACAGCCTCTCGCGTCCATCCTGTTGCTCCTGGTCATCCTGTCTTCGCGAGTGCAGCGAGCGGCCGTGCGCTGAACCGCAACGTGACAGGATGACCAGGAAGAACAGGATGGACGAACGTGAGTGAAGCGGGGCACTCCGCCCGACGTCCACGTTCCTCCACGTTCCTCCACGCTCCTCCGCGTCTCCACGTGCGGCTCGGGCGTGGTCGTTGGCCCGGGCGCGAGGAGCGGTGGGCGGAGAGGAGTCCACCACCTTCAGTCTCAGCCCCGGCGCACGGAGCCGTGGACGCCCAGAGGAGCGATCCGCCGCCTCCGCGCCGTTTCCGCCGCATCGCCGTTCCCCTGCAGTTCAAGGCCTCGGCGCACCGGAGCCCGGCCCCGCGCCGCGATCGATCCGCATGCGCCAGAGGCGCGCGGCGGAGATCTGCGGTAGGCCGTTCGGGCGGTTCCGATGCCGCGAGAATCGGCGGCGCTCAGGCGCTGTTCCTGGCTCCGGCGCGTCGCCGTGGAGCGGGGAGCGACGCGGTGCACGTCGTGGACGCCCGCACCGTCGCCCGCACGTGCGCGACCGGGACCGCATCCCATGGCGGGCGGACGACGATCGCGGCGAGATGCTGCGGCGCGTCCGCGGCGGACCGTGCGGCGGCCGGCGGCACGGCCCGCTGCGGCGTGGCGGCGGCGGTCGCCGCGCTCGGCACGGCGGGAGTGGACGGCGCGATCGCGGCCGGTGTGGCGGAAAGGAGGAGGGCGAGCGTGCCGCCGCTGGCGAGCAGCCCGCCGAGGGTGGCGATGGCAGGCGCGAGCGCTGCCATGGCCGCCACGCGCCACACCGGGCGCGACCCGGCGCGCGGCCGGGGCGCCGGCGGGCCCATCGGCGGCCGGCGCGTGGTCCGCGCCCTCGTCGCGCCGCCGCCAAGCGCGGCGAGGAAGGCGGCGGCGCTGGCGAAGCGGTGTGCCGGGTCCTTGGCCAGCGCGCGCTCGAGCACCGCGGCCAGCGCCGGCGGCACGTCGGGGCGGCGGGCCCGGAGCGAGGGCACCGGCTGGCCGAGGTGCGCCAGCAGCACGGCGCGCGGGTTCGCGCCGCGGAAGGGTGGGCGTCCGGTCAGCAGCTCGTAACCGACCACCGCCAGCGAGTAGACGTCGCTGCGCGCATCGAGCGTCGGGTCGCCGGCCGCCTGCTCGGGGGACATGTAGAGCGGCGTACCGACCACCCCCGCCCGGGCCGCGCCCCACGTCGCGCGCCGCTCGGCGTGCAGCCGCGCGCCGCCGAAGTCGGCGAGCAGGGCGTGGCCTTCCTGCAGGAGGACGTTGTCCGGCTTCACGTCGCCGTGCACCACACCGTGCGCATGGGCGTGCGCCAGCGCCTCGTCGAGCTCGCGCAGCAGCCGTACCGCCTCGGCCACCGGGAGCCGCCCCGCCTGGCGGAGGCGGTCGGCCAGCGAGCCGCCCTCGATGAAGGGTGTCACGTAGTAGAGCAGCTGCGCCGTCTCGCCGGCGCCGAGGACGGGCAGGATGCGCGGATGGTGCAGCGCGGCGGTGAGGGCGACCTCGCGCCGGAAGCGGCGCACGACCTCGTCGCCCGCGCCGCGCGACAGCGCCTTCACCACCACGCGCCGGGTCGGGAACCCCTGCGTGGCGACGAAGAGTCGGCTCGTCCCACCCCCGGCGATCTCCCGCTCCAGGCGGAGCGCGGGGGCGAGCGCGGCCTGCAGCGCCTCGCGCAGCCCGTCGTGTCTCGTCACGTCCGCCGTCGTCTCGTGGTAGGTCATGCTCCGTCTCCGCAGGGCGCGGCCGGTCGGCCGTCCGCTCGTGTGAGGTGCGTCACTGAGTCAGACACGTCGGACGCGTACAGCGTTGGCCGCCGGGATGTCAGAGATTCGTCACGCGACACCCGAAGGGCCGGAGCGGACGCCGAGTGCGCCAGGGCGCGCGTCAGGGCGCCCGCCCGGGCGCCCTGACGCGAGTCGCTCCGCGGCGTGCGCCTTGCGTTCGGCGGTGGGGTGGTGCGCCCGGGCGGGCCCGGCGGTCAGGGCGCCGGCGCGCCGCGACCGCATGCAGACGGAGGAAGCGATGCCCACCTACAAGCCCGACGGGACGATCCAGCTGGACACCGAGAACACGATCGGCAGCGGCGGCGTCGGCCCGCACGGCGTGGCCGGCGGCACGCCGACGGCCTACAGCGACGAGTGGTTCCGCGACGACCTGCAGACCATCGAGGGGCTGCAGGCCGACCGCGGCTACGAGCACTACGAGCCGGCCTTCCGGCACGGTTGGGAGGCGGCGGGGCGCTACCGCGGCCGCGGCTGGTCCGACGTGGAGCGCGACGTGGAGCGGGAGTGGCGCGACCGGCACACGGACCGCGACTGGCAGCAGTACCACGGCGCGATCCGCCACGCCTTCGAGCGCGCGATGCGGGTGTTCGAGGGCGCGAAGTAGGGCCCGGTCCGCTCAGCCTCGCCGCTCCAACCGCATCCACACGGGTGCTGCCGGCCGCAGCGTGATCGACGGCCGGAGGCCGATCGGTGCGTCGCTGGCGCTGCACAGGCGCCAGCGACGCGCGATGGTGGCGAGGACGAGCACCCCTTCCGTCCACGCGAACTGCTCGCCGATGCAGACGCGCGTCCCGGCGCCGAAGGGGAAGTAGGCGAAGCGCGGGCGCGCCGCCGCGGCTTCGGGGAGCCACCGGTCGGGGTCGAAGCGCTCCGGGTCGGCGTGCCAGCGCGGATCGCGGTGCACCAGGTACTGGCTGGCCAGGACGATGGTGCCCGGCGGGAGTGTGTACCCACGGACCTCGTAGGGTTCGAGCGCGCGTCGCCCGACGATCCACGCCGGCGGGTAGAGCCGCATCGCCTCGGCCAGCACGCGGCGCGCGTAGGGCAGGCTCGGCACGTCGTCCATCGTCGGCGCGCGGCCACCGAGTACCTCGTCCAGCTCCTGGTGCAGCCGGCGCTCGGCCTCGGGGTGCCGGGCCAGCAGGTGCCAGCTCCAGGTCAGCAGGTTGGCGGTGGTCTCGTGGCCGGCGAGCAGGAGCGTCATCACCTGGTCGCGCAGCTGCTCGTCCGTCAGGCCCCCACCGTCGCCGTCGGCCTCGCGCGCCAGCAACAGCATCGAGAGGAGATCGCCCCGATCGTGGACGTCGCGCCGCCGCTCGGCGATGAGGCGGTAGATGACGGCGTCGAGCCGCGCACGGGCGCGCTCGAAGCGGCGCAGCGGTGAGAAGGGGAGCCGCTCCAGTCGTTCGCTGAACGGGAGGAGCGCGAAGCCGAAGGCACGCATCGCCGTGTCGATCGCCGTGCCGACCTCCGCCGCCTCCGCCTCGATGTCGGCGTCGAAGAGCGTCCGGGCGGCGATGGCCAGTGTGAGGCGCATCATCGCCGCGCCGGCGTCGAGCGTCTCGCCGGGGCGCCAGCGCGCGCTCTCGCGCTCGGCGTAGCGGGTCATGATCCCGGCGTAGGTGGCGATGCGCTCGCGGTGGAAGGCGGGCTGGACGAGCCGTCGCTGCCGCAGGTGGGCGTCCCCCTCGCTGGTGAGCAGCCCATTGCCGAGCAGGCGCCGCGCCTGCTCGAGGCCGCGTCCCTTCGCGAACTGCCGCTGGTGTGTGACCAGCACGTCCCGCACGAGGTCCGGGTGGTTCAACAGCACCACGTGCTGTCCGGCGACCGTGACGCGCGAGACGTCGCCGAGCTCGGCGGCCATGCGCTGGAAGAGGCGCAGCCGGTCGCGGGCGAGGGCGAGGGCGAGCTGGCCGGGGAATCGGGGACGGAGGGTGGGTGGGAGCACGGGGGTGGTGAGGCGGGGGGGGAGCCCCGTTGGCTTACCGCGCGGAGCGCAGCGCGGTCGTCATGCTGGCGGCAGCGGGCGGGCCCCCCCCGATTGCAAGCTAGCGCGCGCCTCCGCCGCGCACCGCATCGCCGCATTGCCACCCGTGGCGAGTTCCTGCGCGGCCGTGTGGATCCCACCGTGCGGACCCCACCATGTGGATCCCCCGCGGCTCGTCCGCGCGAGAGCGGCCCAATCGTAAGGCTTTGGCAATAAACACCTGATGCATGCAAGTGGTTGCTTGCACGGCGCGGCGGGTCCATCTAGTTTGCCGCGCCATGATCGACTCTGCCCATCACCCGACCGGGTCCGGCGCCAGCCAGCCGCCGAGCCGCGAGAAGCTCATCGAGGCGGCGGCGCGCGTCTACGCGACCGCCGGCTTTCGTGGCGCGACGACGCGCCGCATCGCCGAGGAGGCGGGCGTCAACGAGGTCACCATCTTCCGCCTCTTCGGCTCCAAGGCGGCGCTCATCGACGCCGCCATCCAGCACCGCGCCGCCGTGCAGCCCTTCGAGACGGTGCCGCTGCCGGAGACGCCGCGGCATCCGGCGGCCGAGCTCACGGCGTGGTGCGAGACGCAGCTCGAGATGCTGCGCGAGCGGCGGAGCCTGATCCGACAGCAGATGGGCGAGCTGGCGGAGCGGCCGCAGGTGGTGCCCTGCGCCAGCCGCGCGCTCAATCCGCAGGCGGTCGAGCTCAAGCGCTACATGCGGCGCCTCTACGAGGAGGGCTTCGTGGAGGGCGCGTCGCGTCGTCGTGCCGGGCGCGACGAGGAGGCGCACGCTGCCGGCGCGATGCTCATGGCGGCGCTGTTCGGCGACGCCATGGGGCGCGACATGATGCCCGAGATGTACCCCCAGCCGCCGGAGCGGGCGGCGGCGCTCTACGTCGGCCTGTTCCTGCGGGCCATCCGGTGCACGTCGTGAGGCGCGCACCCGCTCTCCATCCACGCTCCCACGATTTCGACGTGATGATCGCATACAGGTCCAGACATCGACAGCCGACGCGGACGCGCCTCGCCGCGACGCTCGCCGCCGTGCTCGCGGTGGGCGTGCCGGCCGTGCCGCTGCGCGCGCAGCCGGTGCGCGCCGTGGCCGACAGCGCCGCGGCGCCGCTCGCGCTCTCGCTCGAGCAGGCGATGGCGCGGGTCGCCGACCGCAGTGAGAGCGTGCGCATCGCCGCCGCCGGCGTGACGCGCGCGCAGGGGCAGCTTCGCCAGGCGCGCAGCCAGTTCTTCCCGCAGCTCACCGGCACGGTGAACTACCAGCGGACGCTGCAGAGCCAGTTCGAGGCCATCGCCGGCAGCAGTGGCGGCGGCGGGGACGACGATGGCGGCGCCGAGCCGCCGCCGGCGGACTCGGGCGGCGAGGGCGACGGCATCGGCGACATCGCGCGCATCTTCGCCAGCGAGAACACGGTGACGCTCGGGCTGCAGCTGACGCAGAACATCTACGCCGGCGGCCGGCTGGCGGCGCAGGCGCGCGCCTCCGAGGCGGCGCGCCGTGCCGCGCAGATCGGCGTCACCTCGGCCACCGCGCAGGCGCAGCTCGACGTCACGCAGGCGTACTTCGACGCGCTGCTCGCCGAGCGGCTGGTGCAGATCGCCGAGTCGTCGCTCGTGCAGACGGAGCGCGTCTTCCGGCAGACGCGGCTGGCGCGCAACGTCGGCACGGCGGCCGAGTTCGACATGCTGCGCGCTCGCGTGACGCGCGACAACCAGCGGCCGGCGGTGCTGCAGGCGCGCACGCAGCGCGACGCGGCCTTCCTCCGGCTGCGCCAGCTGCTCGACATCCCGCCGACGCGGCCGCTCCAGCTCACCACGCAGTTGGAGTCCGGCGCGCCGGAGCTCGTGCCGACCACGCTCGCCGTGGACAGCCTGCCGCTGCCGGCACGCATCGACGCGCCGGTGAACGTGGACGCGCTGCTCGCCGAGCACGCCACCTCGCTGGAGGTGCTGCGGGCGGCGCTCGCCGAGGCCGACACGGCGGTGGACGAGCGCGCCCCCGTGCTCCAGGCGCGGCAGAACCTGGAGGCGCAGCAGCAGCTGCTGCGGGTCGCCCGGGGCGGGCGGCTGCCGGGGATCAGCCTGACCTCCAACTACCAGCGCTTCGCGTATCCCATCAGCGGGCTTCCCAACCTCGACGAGTTCTTCCCCAACTGGACCGTCTCCGTCGGCCTCTCCCTGCCGCTCTTCACCGGCGGCCGGCTGTCGGGGCAGATCGAGGCGGCCGAGGCGAGCGTCGCCGAGGCGCGCGCGCAGCTGCAGCAGGCCGAGGAGCTGGCGGCGCTGGACGCCGAGCTCGTCGTGGCGCAGGTAGAGAACGCGGCGGCGGCCTACGCGGCCACGGCCGGCACCGCCACGCAGGCGGAGCGCGCCTACCAGATCGCCGAGGTGCGCTACCGCGAGGGGATCTCCACGCTGGTGGAGCTGGACGACTCGCGCCTGCTGCTGCAGCAGGCGCTGGCCAACCGCGCGCAGGCGGCGCGGGACCTCAACGTGGCGCGCGCGCGGCTGGTGCTGCTGACCAACCTGCCGCTCGGCGCGGCGCAGAGCGGCGCGGGGCAGAGCCCGGCGAGCCAGCGCGCCGGCGCCAGCTCGGCCACGCAGGCGCCGGGCGGCGCGACGCCGCCGCAGACGATCGCTCCCGCCGGCCCGGCCGGCGGCTTCTCCCAGGCGGGACAAACCGGAGGCATCACGCCGTGAGTCATATCGAACTGGATTCCCGAGCGCGCGTGCGGCGCGCCCGACGCCTCGCCGGCGCGGCCGCCCTGGCGGCCCTGGCGCTCGCGGCCTGCAATCGCGGCGATGCCGCCGACGCCGACAGCGCCGGCACGCCGGTGCCCGTGACGGTCGGCGCCGAGAACGTCGCCGTCGTGGCGCAGGACACGATCGAGACGGGGCCGGCCGTGTCCGGCACGCTCACCGCCGAGCGCGAGGCGCAGGTGCGCGCCGAGGCCGGCGGGACGGTGCTGCGCGTGCTCGCCGAGGCGGGGCAGCGCGTCACCGCCGGCCAGCTGCTCGCGCAGATCGAGCAGAAGGCGGCCGGCGACGCCGTGCTCTCGGCCCGCACGGCGGTCTCCGCCGCGCGGACGGCATACGAGACCGCGAAGCGCGAGGCCGACCGCGCGCAGACGCTGCTGAAGGCCGGCGCCATCGCCGAGCGCGACGCGGAGTCGGCGCAGCGGGCCGCCGAGCTGGCGGAGTCGCAGCTCGCCACCGCGCGGGCGCAGCTCGCCAGCGCGGAGCAGGCGCTCGCCAGCACGCGCGTCACCGCGCCGTTCGCCGGCGTGGTGAGCGACCGCGCGGTGAGCGCGGGCGACGTCGTGACGCCGGGCGCGGAGCTGTTCACCGTGGTCGACCCGTCGAGCATGCGCTACGAGGCGTCCGTGCCGGCGGAGGCGCTGTCGGCGGTGCGCGTCGGCGCGCCGGTGCACTTCACGGTGAGCGGCTATCCCGGCCGCAGCTTCGAGGGGCACGTGACGCGCGTCAACCCGACGGCCGACCCGACGACCCGGCAGGTGCGCCTCATCGTCTCGGTGCCCAACGCCGGCGGCCAGCTGGTCGGCGGGCTGTACGCCGAGGGGCGCGTCGCGTCGGAGCGTCAGCCGGCGCTGGTCGCGCCGGCGTCGGCGGTGGACGAGCGCGGCGTGACGCCCGCCGTCTACCGCCTGAAGAACGGCGTCGTCGAGCGGGTGCCGGTGGAGATCGCGCTGCGCGACCCGCAGAGCGAGCGCGTGGCGCTGAACGGCAACCTGGCCGCCGGTGACATGCTGCTCACCGGCGCCGCGCAGGGCATCACGCCGGGCACTCCGGTGCGCATCGGCACGCCGACCGACACCGGCCGCACGTCGCGGCCGGTCCCTGAGTAGAGGAACCACGTCCCATGGTCATCTCCGATTACGCCATCAAGCGCCCGCTCATCACCATCGTCTCGATGCTGGCGCTCGTGGTGTTCGGGCTCTTC
>DASTRO010000132.1:0-4249 GCA_035761165.1 Gemmatimonadaceae bacterium
GTCACCGTCGAGCGGTCGGCCGGCGCGGGGGCGGCCGGCGGCAGCGACCACGTGTAGTCCCCGCGCGGCAGGTGGGCGAGCGTCCGCGTGACCGCCGCCTCCACCGCGCTCCGCTCGACGCCGCCGACGACGACGAGCAGCATGCGCGACGTCACCATCTGCGACGCGTGATAGTGGGCGAGCGCGGCCGAGTCGAGGCGCGCCAGCGAGGCCTCGGTGCCTTCCGGGCGCAGCGCGTACGGGTGCCCCGCGTAGGCCACGCTGTCGGCGAGCAGGAAGATCAGCGCGTCGGGGCTGGTGCGGCGCTGGGCCAGCGCGGTGAGCATCTTCGCGCGCACGGTGGCCACGTTCGCCGGCGCCAGCTCGGGGCGCATGACGCGATCGGCGAAGACGTCCCACGTCCGGTCGAACTCGGAGCGGATGCCGCGGAAGCCGTAGAGCGTCCAGTCCACGTCGGCGGCCACCGCCAGCTCGCTCCCCGTGTCGCCCCAGGCCTCGCGGCTGCGCGCGCCCGGGTAGCCGACGGTGCCGTACTCCGCCGTCCGCAGCAGCAGCGCCTCGATCCCCTGCGTCGCGGGGGTGAGCTGCCGCGAGCCGCCCAGGAGGTAGAGGCGCACGGCCACCACGTCGGTGGCGAAGTTGGCGCGGTGGATGACGTGCAGCCCGTTGACGATGAACTCCGACGTCGTGCTGTCCAGCGGCACCACCGTGCCGTCGGCGCGCGTCGCGGCCAGCGCCGCCTCGGGGCGCGCCCGGCCGGCGCAGCCTGTCGCGGCGAGCGCGCCGGCGAGCGCGCCGACCGCCATGGTGGCGCGCGGCAGCCGTGCGGCGCCGCGGCGCCCCGGCGTCCGGCGCGCGCTCACCGTCCCCCCTGGCCGAAGAAGGCGATGAACTGGTCGAGCAGCACGCTCACCTCGCGCTCCTTGCCGGCGGGGACGAGCACGCCGGTGATGAACGGGCGGCCGGTCATGTACCGGCGCACGAAGCGCGTCAGCTCCTCCGGGCGCCGGACGGCCAGGCTGTCGACGTAGCTCTCGTAGTAGGGCAGCCCGGTGACCGCCCACCAGTAGCCCAGGGTGTTCGCCAGCGTCACCGCCTCCTCCTGCTCGAACGAGCGTGCCACCCGCCGCCGCTTGGCGGCGACGGCGAGGGCGCGCGGCTCGAAGTAGCCGTCGCCGCCCATCGTCGCCAGCTCGGCGCCGAGCACGGTGAGCGCGACCGGGAGCTGCGCCAGCGTCGTCGCGCCGACGAAGGTGATCGGGCCCGTGTGGGCGAGCGTCGTGTAGCCGACGCGCGCGTACTGGAACGGCCCCTCGTCCACCAGCCGTCGCGTGAAGTGCGACTGCGGATCGTCGAGCACGTCGCTCAGCACGTCGGCGGCATACGTGTCGGCCACGTCCTCGCGCGCCCGCGGCCCCTGCCACTGCACCTGCACCGTGACGGTGGCCACGTCGGCGGGAAGGATGACGGCGCGGCTGCTGTCGAGCGCCGGCATCGGCGGGGGCGGGTGCAGCGCCAGGGGGTCGGGGCGCCGCTTCCACGAGCCGAAGTGTCGGCGCGCCGCCTCCACCACCCGGGGGTGGGCGACGTCGCCGGTGACGACGAGCGCCGCGTTGTTGGGCACGTACCACGTGTCGTAGATCGCCTGCAGCCGGTCGGGCGTCACCGACAGCAGGGCGGTGGCGTCGCCGATGGTGTTCTTGCGCGGCCAGCCGTCGCGCCAGAGGTCCCGCGCGACGGCGCGCTGCAGCACGTCGTTCGGCTCCGAGTTGTCGCGCTGCATCTCGCCGAGCACGACGAAGCGCTCGGTCTGCAGGTCGGTGGCGCTGAAGTGCGCGTCCTTCACCAGCCGGGCGAGCAGCCGCACGGCGCCGTCGGTGCCGGCGGACGGCAGCGTGAGATAGTACGAGACGAGCTCCTCGGCCGTGCCGCCGTTGAACGCCGCCTGCAGCGCCGCCGCCTCGTACACGAAGGGACGCCCGCCGGGGCCGCGGTACGCCTTGAAGAGCATGTGCTCGAACAGGTGCGGCACGCCCTGCTCGTCCTCCTCCTGCGTCATCGCCCCGGTACGCACGACGAGGGCGACGGTGGCGAGCGGCACGGAGTGGTTCTCGACGACGATGATCCGGAGTCCGTTGTCGAGCGTGTCCTGTCGCAGCGCGCCGGGGGTGGGCGTGGCGCGTGCGGTGCCGGCCGTGGCGCTGGTGGGGGTGGGCGGCGCCCCGGACTGGGCGGCGGCCGTGGTGGCGGTGGCGATCGCGCCGGCGATGGCGAGGGCGATCGCACCGGCGGTCGCGCGGGGGCGGGGAGCGACAGGACGCTGCGGGCCCGCCGCGCGGTGGTGGGTGGAGGAGGGCGAGGGCACGAGCGGACGACGGGGGCACGCCCGATCCGGGCATCGAAGCACGGCGTCGCGCCTCGCACCGGGGCCGCTCCGGTGGGCGTTCCGGTGAGCGGCGGCGACAGTGTACGGCCGCGCTCGTCACGGCGCCAGACGTCGGGCTCCAGACGTCAGACTCCAGACACGAGACACGAGACACGAGACACGAGGCTCCAGGCTCCAGGCTCCAGGCGCGAGGCGTGAGGCGCCTCGCGTGGGGCGGACCCGAGGTCAGGCCGCCGGCGCGATCCGGTCCACCTCGGCCAGCTCCTCGGCGCTCAGCTGCCACCCCGCCGCTGCCACGTTGGCGCGCACCTGCTCGGGCTTCGTCGCGCCGGCGATCACGCTCGCCACCGGCTCGCGCGTCAGCAGCCAGGAGAAGGCCAGCTCGAGCAGCGTGTGGCCGCGCGACTCGGCGTAGGCGCGCAGCCGCTCGACGTGCGCCAGGTTCTCGTCGGTGAACTTGTTCCTGTTGGCGCCGCCGGCGATGCGGCTGCCAGCCGGGGGCGGCTCGCCGCGGCGGTACTTGCCGGTGAGCAGCCCGCTGGCCAGCGGGAAGTACGGGATGAAGGCGAGGCCCGCCCGCACGCACTCGGCGAGCACCGCGCGCTCCGGCTCCCGCTGCAGGAGGCTGTACTCGTTCTGCACGCTGACGAAGCGCGCCGCGTGCGACCGCACCGCCACCTCGGCCTCGCGCAGCTGCACGGCGTCGAAGTTGGAGCAGCCGATCTCGCGCACCTTTCCCGCCCGCACGAGCTCGTCCAGGGCGCCGAGCGTGTCGGCGATGGGAACGGCGGGATCGGGCTCGTGCAGCTGGTACAGGTCGATGTAGTCGGTGCCGAGGCGACGCAGGCTGTCCTCGCACGCCTGGCGCACGTAGTCGGGGTGCGCGCCGCGTCGCCGCTCGTCCACCTTCATGCCGAACTTGGTGGCCAGCACCACCTCGCGCCGCCGCGCGCCGAGGGCACGACCGAGATACTGCTCGCTCAGCGTGCTGCCGTAGATGTCCGCCGTGTCGAAGAAGGTGATGCCGGCGTCGAGCGCGGCCTGCACGACGGCGTGCGTCGCCGCCTCGTCGATGCGGCGGCCGAAGTTGTTGCAGCCGAGGCCGACGACGGAGACCTCGAGCGATCCGATGTGGCGGGTGTGCATGGACGTGTAGTGATCGAGTAGCGTATTCGAACGGTGGAACGGCGACCGCGGCCGCGGCTCACGCGGCGCGCCTGCGACGCGGCACCGCTCGGCTCCCTGGTACGCCGGAGCTCCGCGCGCCCGGGGCGGGCATCTACGCTCAGGGGGAACACGGATGCGACGGAGGCTCCGGATGCGTCGGATCGTCCCTCGCCACTCCACGCCACCTCACGCCAGGACCGGAGCTGATCGGGGGGTGGGGTGCTCCCCAGCCCACGCCACCTCGCACCAGGACCGCGACGACTTGGGGGCGGGGCGGTACTCATCCCACCTCTCCTCGCGCCTGGTCCGGCGCACGGAGTCATAGGGGCCGAGGAGCCCACCCCCAACCATCTCCAGCCCTGGTGCACGGAGGGGTGAGTGTAGAGAAACCCACCCCCATTCCATCCCAGCCCCGGCGCACGGCGCCGTGGACGCTCCGGGGAGCGATCCGCCGCCTCCGGCTCCTCCGGCGCATCCGCTCTCCTCATGAGCGTAGATGCCCGCCCCCGGCCCACGGAGCTCCGGCGTACCGCGGAGCCGATCCGCGTGCGCCACCGGCGCGCGGCGCAGATCCGCGGTAAGCCGTTCGCCGTTGCAGCGCCGGGCGGCGCATCATTCACGCCGCGCCGACGATGGCGCGGCCGAGGGCGTCGCGCGTGGGCTCGGTCTCGCGCACGCGCCCCGCGTGGACGGCGA
>DASTRO010000133.1:0-12688 GCA_035761165.1 Gemmatimonadaceae bacterium
CGAGCACCGGGCTGGAGCCCACGCGTTCTATCCGCGGGCCGGCCTGCCGTACACGGGGCGCCGCTACTCGCGTTCGCTGGACCGACCGGGCCCGCCGCCCACGTGAGTGGCGCCCGGATCGCGACGCAGACGTTCGCGTGAGATGACGGACCGCATCATGGAGCCGCGACGCCTCTCGCCCGCCGGGCTCGAGCCGCTCGCCGCACGTCGCCTCCTCCAGTGGCTGCTCGAGCACGGCGCCGACGAGTTC
This sequence comes from Gemmatimonadaceae bacterium, assembly GCA_035761165.1. Taxonomy (GTDB): domain Bacteria; phylum Gemmatimonadota; class Gemmatimonadetes; order Gemmatimonadales; family Gemmatimonadaceae; genus CALCHX01. The sequence goes on from DASTRO010000133.1 coordinate 251, forward strand.
ACGGTCGCGGTGCGGGCCATCGCGGGCGAGCCGGCCCCGGTGGCGGACGCGTTCGAGGACGCGCTGGCGCCATTCGAGCTCCCGCTCGCGCGCCGGCCGGTGCTGGCCGGCACCGGGCTCGAGGACGACAGCCGGGAGGTGCGGCGGTGGGCGTTGACCGCGGACAGCCTCCAGGCGCTCCTCGCGTTCCTGCCCCGCGGGCTCTTCGAGACCGACGTCGGACCCGGCGGCTGGCTCGAGGATCTCGCCGTGTACCGACGAGGGGAGCTGCTGCTCGGCGCGGCGACGCACGAGGGGACGGGCGTGCTGCGGCTCACCACCGCCGAGCACGACGAGGTGCGCCAGCTCGGCGTACGCACGGAGCCGGCCGAGCCGGGCCACCCGGCTCGGCGTCAGCAAGGCGTCGAGTCGACGGATGCGGAGCGCGACGAGCTGCGGCCGGACGAGTCGGATCTCGTCGGGCAGTGGCTGGATACCGGGAACCGCATCGTGGGCGACGCCGTCTGCGCGCGCATCCAGTGGCTCGTCGCCGGGCGCCTGCAGCGGCTCGCGGGGAGCGCGTCGGGCTTGGAGGCGCTCTATCGCGATCCACGGGACGGCCGCCTCTGGGAGCTCACGCATCCGCACGCCCACTGGCCCGGTGGTGGGCCGCCGCGCCTTACGCAGGTGCCGCCGGCGCGGGCGGCCGCCAGATACGGGATCGCGCCGGGCTGAGGTGCGTCCCGCACGCCGCGCCGTCGCCCGCGTGTTGGGCCTGTTTCGCGGTCGCGCCGTCGATGGTATGTTGGGCGCGTTCCTGGCGAGCTCGTCCGATCGGACGCTCGTTCACGCCCGGGCGATCGTGCCCTGCACCGCGTCCGCACTGCGCCGCTGCCATGACGTCTCCTCTCGCCTCTCACGCCGGACGACCGCGGTCGTCCGGTCCGCATCGCACCGTCGTCTGCTGCTCGCTCGTCCTGCTCGTCGGCGCCTGTGCGGGCGGTGACCCCACCGATCCGGTCGCGGATGTCGCGTCCGTCACCATCAGCGGGTCACCGGTGACGCTGACGGCCATCGGCGACTCCGCACGCCTCTCCGCGACGATCCGGAACCGGAACGGCGGCACGGTGGCCCTGCCGGTCACGTGGAGCTCGTCCGCGCCTGCGGTCGCCACAGTGCGCGAGGGCGTCGTCCAGGCGATGGGGAACGGCACCGCGCTGATCACGGTGCGCGTCGGCTCGTCCGCCGATACGACCACCGTGACCGTGCGTCAGCAGCCGGCGCGGCTGATCTTCCTCGCGCAGCCCGGCGCACAGCTGCAGGGCCGCCCGATGCCGGCGCTGGAGGTGGCGGCGGAGGATGCGCGCGGCGTTCGACTCACCGCATCCACCGACCCCGTGGTGCTCTCGCTCTCGGCGGGTACGCTCGGCGGGACCACGGCGCGGCCACTGTCGAGTGACGGCGTCGCGACCTTCACCGACCTGACGATCGCCGAGCCCTCGCGCGGCGTCCGGTTGGTGGCGCGGATGGGCGAGGTGAGCGCGGCGAGCGCGTTCTTCGGCGTGGACCTCGCGCTGGTCTCCGTCAGTGCCGGGGGCGTGCACACGTGCGGGCTCACGGCGGCAGGCGTGGCGTACTGCTGGGGCTACGCCGGTCGGACCGGGGACGGCAGCACGACCACGCAGGCGGCACCGGTGCGCGTGAGCGGTGCGGAGCGATACCGGCTCGTCGATGCCGGCAGCGCCACGACGAGCGCGCTCACGACGTCGGGCCAGCTGGTCTCCTGGGCGAGCGCTCCGGCGCCGCTCGCCACCAGCGTCGCACTCGACACGCTGGTCGCCGGCTGGCACGCCTGTGGGCTCGCCGCCGATCGACGTGCGTACTGCTGGGGTACGGTCCCATCGTACTTCGCAGGCGACACGACGCAGATGACGAACGCCGAGGCGCCCATGCTCGCACTCGGCGGGCGGGAGATGTTCGCGGTCGCTACGGGCATCGCGTTCACGTGCGGACTCGCGGTCGCGGACAGCACCGCCTGGTGCACCGGGAACAACGACCACGGCGTCCTCGGAGACGGGACGACCGCGTTCGCCATGGCGCCCGTCGCGGTCGCCGGTGGACTGAAGTTCGTGGCCATCGACGCGGGCAACGAGTTCACCTGCGGGCTCGCGGTCAGCGGCGAGACGTACTGCTGGGGGCGCAACGACGAGGGGCAGCTCGGCGACCCGGCGCTCTCGGTGGCGCACAGCGCCCTTCCGGTCCTCGTCTCGGGCGGCCATCGCTTCCGCACACTGACGCTCGGCGCGGCCCACGCCTGCGGTCTCGAGGCGGATGGGACCGCCGTCTGCTGGGGGCGCAACTTCTACGGCATTCTCGGCAATCCGGACGTGACCGCGCCCTGGAGCGCCACCCCGGTAGGGGTCTCGGGCAACCTCCACTGGGCCGTCCTCTCCGCTGGTGGCTTTCATACCTGCGGGATCGCGACGACCGGCTACACCTACTGCTGGGGCGACTTCCTCAACCGGGCGACGGGCACGGAAGCGCCGGCGTGGGAGGGTCCGGCGCGCATCCTCTCCCCGACCGCCTGACGCCGCGCCATTCCACCCACGGCCCTGGCGTCTCGCGCCTGGCCAGCGCAGAATGCGGCCGCGGTGTCGGCGGTCCACCCCGGTGGCGGACCGCCGCCGGATCGTGCCCCGGCGGGGCAACGTTCGGAGCCCACCGCGCCGTATTCCGGGATGTTCACCCCACCATCCAGGCCCCACATGCGCCATCCCCGGTTCGTCTCCCTCCTCGGTGGGGCGGCCGCGGTGCTCGCGAGCATCGCGTCTCCCGCCCAGGCCCAAACCCTCGACTCGGCCACCGTCGCCGGCCTCCGCTGGCGCACCGTCGGTCCCGCCAACTTCATGGGCCGGCTCTCGGACGTCGTCGGCATCCCCGGCCCGTCCAAGACGCTCTTCGTCGCGGCCGCCGGCGGCGGCATCTGGAAGACGACGAACAACGGCCTCACCTGGCGCCCCGTCTTCGACGACAAGCGGATCGTCTCGATGGGCGTGCTCGCCATCGCGCCCTCCGACACGAACATCGTCTGGGCGGGCACCGGTGAGCCCAACTCGCGCAACACCATCGAGCCCGGCGCCGGCGTCTACAAGAGCACCGACGGGGGCATCACCTGGACGCTGATGGGGCTGGAGAAGACGCAGCACATCGGCCGCATCGCCATCGACCCGCGCAATCCCGACGTCGTCTACGTGGCCGCCCTCGGCGCCGCGTGGACCTCGAACCCGGAGCGCGGCCTCTACAAGACCACCGACGGCGGCAAGAGCTGGCAGCTCGTCAAGTTCATCAGCGACCGGGCGGGCTTCGTCGACGTCGCGCTCGACCCGCGGAATCCCGACGTCGTCTACGCGTCGAGCTGGGAGCGCTACCGCACGCCGTACTCGCTGAACAGCGGTGGCCCGGGCTCGGGGCTCTGGAAGAGCACCGACGCGGGAAAGACCTGGACGGAGATCGAGGGGAACGGCTTCCCCCAGGGGACCAAGGGGCGCATCGGCCTCGCCATCGCGCCGAGCAACCCGGACGTCGTCTACGCGCTCACCGAGGCGTACTCGATGGAGCCGATGCCCGACTTCGAGATGGGCACCCGTCCGAAGGCGAACGGCCTCTACCGCTCGGCCGACGGCGGTCGCACGTGGCAGCGGATGAACGACATCAACACGCGCCCCTTCTACTACTCGCAGGTGCGCGTGGATCCGAAGAACCCGAACCGCGTCTACTTCTCGTCCACCCAGCTGCAGGTCTCCAACGACGGCGGCAAGACGACCAGCGACGCCGCGCAGGGCGTGCACGTGGACGACCACGGCCTCTGGATCGACCCCAACGACCCGGAGCGCTGGGCCCTCGCCACCGACGGCGGGATCGCCCTCACGTTCGACAAGGGTGGGAACTTCTTCTACCCGATGAACATCCCGATCGGGCAGTTCTACGAGGTCTCGTACGACTACCAGGTGCCGTACCGCATCTGCGGCGGCGCGCAGGACAACGGGGCGTGGTGCGGCCCGAGCCGCCTGCGCAACGACATGAACAACTCGTACTGGTTCACCATCTCCGGCGGCGACGGCTTCTACACGGCGCAGGACCCCGACGGCGACTGGGTGTGGGGCGAGTCGCAGAATGCCGGCGTGCAGGCGCGCAACCTGGTCACCGGCCAGTCCGTGCGCATCGCCAAGCCGTCGTGGCAGGAGCGCTACCGCGAGTGGGAGGACTCGATCGCCGTCGTCCGCGGCGACCCGCTCAAGCCCGCCACGGCGCAGCAGACGGCGCGCATCACCGAGCTGCGGGCGAAGCAGAAGCGCGACTCGATCGACATGGAGCTCCGCTTCAACTGGAACTCGCCGTACTTCATCTCCGAGCACAACCCCCGCGTCTTCTATCTCGGCGGGAACAAGGTGCTCAAGTCGCTGGACCGCGGTGAGGACCTGTTCGTCATCTCGCCCGACCTCTCCAAGCGGCTGCAGGCGCGGATGGACACGGCCGAGAAGTACACCGGCGGCGTGACGCCGGACGTGACCGGCGCCGAGACGTACGGCACGGTGGTGACGCTGGCCGAGTCGTACCTCAAGCCCGGCCTGCTCTACGCCGGCACCGACGACGGCAACGTCTGGGTGACGCACAACGACGGCGGCGACTGGGAGAACCTGAGCGACCGCTTCCCGGGGCTGCCGAGCAAGGACGTGTACGTCACGCGCATCGAGCCGTCGCACGCCGACACGCTGACGTTCTACGTGGCCTTCGACAACCACCGCTGGAACGACTTCACGCCGTACCTCTACATGACGACCGACGGCGGGAAGACCTTCCGCTCGATCGTCGGCAACCTGCCGAAGTCCAGCCCCGCCGACTACCTGCACGTCGTGCGCGAGGACCCGCACAACCACGACCTGCTCTTCGTCGGCAGCTCGATCGGCGCCTACGCCTCGCTCGACCGCGGGAAGACGTGGACCCGCCTCGGGAGCGGCATGCCCTCGGTGCCGGTCTTCGACCTCAAGATCCACCCGCGCGACCGCGAGCTGATCGCCGCCACGCACGGGCGCGGCTTCTGGATCCTGGACGTCGCGCCGCTCGAGCAGATGACGCCCAGGACGATGGCCGACGCGGCCGTGCTCTTCCAGCCGCGCACCGCCTTCCAGTGGGGCGAGGGGCCGACGCTCGGCATCCCCGGCAACGGCCACGGCCAGGCGCCGCTCGTCATCCCGCAGCCGCCCTACGGCGCGACGATCAGCTACTACCTGAAGGACGCCGTGCGCGACAGCGTGCGGATCGCCGTCAGCGACGTGGCGGGCACCAAGCTGTTCGAGACGAAGGGGCCCGGCGCCGCCGGCTTGCACAGCGTGACGTGGGGCTTCCAGGCCGCGGCGCCGACCGCGGCCGAGCCGCGCCCCCAGTCGCCGGCCGAGAAGCGTGACAGCATCCTGCTGCACGTCCGCGCGCCGATGGTCCTCGACTCGCTGCGCAAGGCGGGCTTCGACAGCACGGCGCTGGCGACGGTGCGCCGTCAGGTGCGTGCCGCCACCAATCCGGAGGCGGGCGGCGGCTTCGGCCGGCGGCGCGGCGGCCGCGGCGGGGCCGAGGAAGGGTGCGAGCACCCGCTGACGCAGTGGGACGACTTCTGCGCGCGGCCGGCCGAGCCGCCGCCGGACACCACCGCCCGCGGCGGCCGCGGCGGCCGCGGCGGCCGTGCCGCCGTCGAGGCGGAGGGCGAGGGCGGCCAGGAGGATCTGGTCCGCACGGTCTGGCAGCTCATCGGCATGCCGCAGCCGGCCGGCGGTGGCCGCGGCTTCTTCTTCGGTGCCGGTGGCCAGCTGGCCGAGCCGGGCACCTACCTGGTCACGATGACGGTGGGCGACCGGACGCTGAAGCAGACCTTCCGCGTCGAGCGCGTCGGCACCGGCGACGACGTGACCGCCCCCGTCGAGGAGGTCGAGGAGGAGCAGGACATCAACGGCGGGATCCTCCCGAAGCGGCAGGCGAGCCCGTTCGTCCGCCATCGAGAGTAGTCTCCGGGCTCGGGGCGCCGGGTGCCAGGCGCGAGGGGGGCACGCCCCCTCGCGCGCCTGGCGCCTGGGGCCCTGGTGCCCGTCGTCCCCCAGCGCTCTGCGCCGCGCGCGCGTAGAGCCGGAACAGGACCACTGTAGCGCCAGCCGCATCCTCCGATGCTGCGGGACGTCGGGCCGCGTGCGCCTCCGGGCGCGCGGCGCCGCCGGGGCCGCGGCCCCCCCGCACATCGCCACTCCCACAGGCCCCGTCCCGGGGCCGCCCAGGCGAGGAGTCCCCCTGCAATGCAGATCCGTCGCTCCCTCACGGCGACGACCGCGATGCTGCTCGTCGGTGTCGCCGCTCCGTCCATGGCCGCCGCGCAGCTCGGCGTCCAGCAGGAACGCAACGCGCCGTCCACCTACGCCATCACCAACGCGCGCATCGTGCCCGGCACCGGGGCGACGATCGAGCGCGGGACGGTGGTGATCCGCGACGGCGTCATCACGGCCGTCGGCGCCTCGGCTGCCGTCCCGTCCGACGCGCGCACCGTCGACGGCACCGGCCTCACCGTCTACCCGGGCTTCATCGAGGCCTTCGGCAGCCTCGGCATGCCCTCGCGCAGCAATGGCAACGGCGGCCGTGGCGGCCGGCCGGGCGGTGGTCCGCAGGCCTTCTTCCGCGGCCAGCAGCAGGAGCAGCCGGACGGCGCCCCCAACTCGCTGCACCCGCCCGGCCAGCAGCCGGAGATCCTCGCGGTCGACCTGCTCGATCCGGCGGACGACGCCTTCACCGCCGCGCAGGCCGCCGGCTTCACGGCCGCGCTGACCGCACCCGCTTCCGGCATCTTCGTCGGCCAGTCGGCGGTCATCAGCCTGCGCGACGGGGCGGTGCAGGAGCTGGTGCTGCGCTCCCCGGTGGCGATGCACATCGGCTTCACCACCAGCCGCGGCTTCGGCGGCGGCTTCCCCAACTCACTGCTCGGCGTCTTCGCCGCGCTCCGGCAGATGCTGCTCGACGCGCAGCACTACGCCGCCGTGCAGGCCGCCTACACGGCCAACCCGCGCGGACGGGCGCGTCCCGAGCTCGATCCGTCGCTGGCCGCGCTGCAGCCGGCGCTCGCGCGCCAGATGCCCGTCGTCATGACGGCCAACAGCGAGCGGGAGATCGCGCGGGCGCTGGACCTGGCGAAGGAGTTCAACCTCCGCGCGGTGATCGCCGGCGGGCAGGAGGCGTACAAGATCGCCGACCGGCTGAAGGCGGAGAACGTGCCGGTGCTGCTGAGCATGGACTTCCCGGAGCGTCCCGCGCGCCGCGGCCCCGACGCCGAGCCCGAGCCGCTCCGCGTGCTGCGCGAGCGCGTGGAGGCGCCGCGCACGCCGGCGCGCCTGGTGGACGCCGGCGTGCAGGTCGCCCTGCAGAGCGGCGGCGGCTACGACGACTTCCTCGCCAACCTGCAGCGCGCGGTGGAGAACGGCCTCTCGCGCCAGGCGGCGCTGCGCGCGCTCACCGTGGCGCCGGCGGAGCTGTTCGGCCTGGGCGACCGCCTGGGCACCGTGGAGGCGGGGAAGATCGCCAACCTCACCCTGGTGCGCGGCGACGTCTTCGAGCCCGGCGCCACCGTCACGCAGCTCTTCGTCGACGGCCGCCCGGTCACCGTGCGCGCGGCCGCCGGCCGCGGTGAGGGCACCACCGCCACCGCGGCGGGCACCTGGACGGTGACGGTGACGCTCGAGGGGAGCGACCACCCCGTGACGCTCGGCCTGCAGCAGTCGGGCGAGACGCTGCGCGGCACGCTGCAGGGCACGCTCGGCACCGCGCAGATCTCCAACGGCTCCCTCACGCCCGAGGGCGAGCTCCGCTTCACCTCCACGGTGACGCTGCCGGCCGGCAGCGAGGAGGCCACCTTCGTGGGGACGCTCACCGGGAACACGATCCGCGGCACGGTCACCATCGTCGGGCACGATCCGGGCACCTTCGTCGGCACGCGGCCGGAGGCGCGCGGGCCCGGTGGCGCGCGCGGCCAGGGGCGCGGCGCCGGCCGCCCGCCGCAGCGTTGAGGGCCGCCGTCATGCACCACACCCGCTCACTCGCCACAGCCCTGGAGGGCTCGATGAAGACGACGCTCGTCGTCGCCGCCGCACTCGCGGCGCTCGGCGCCGCCCCGCAGGCGGCCGCGGCGCAGGGGCGCCCGGCCGACGCCGCGGCGCCGGTGACGCTCATCCGCAACGCCACCGTCCTCACCGTCACCAAGGGGACGCTGCCGAACACCGACCTGCTCCTGCGCGACGGGAAGATCGCGCAGATCGGGCAGAACCTCAGCGCGCCCACGGGGGCGCGGGTCATCGATGCGACCGGCAAGTACGTCATGCCCGGCATCGTCGACCCGCACTCGCACACCATGGCCGACGCGATCAACGAGGGCTCGCTCTCGGTGACGTCGATGGTGCGCATCCAGGACGTGCTGAACCCCACCGACGTCAGCATCTACCGCCAGCTCGCCGGCGGCGTGACGACGATCAACGTCCTCCACGGCTCGGCCAACACCATCGGCGGGCAGAACGCCACGGTGAAGCTGAAGTACGGCCGCGACGTGGACGAGATGCTCTTTCCCGGCGCGCCGCCGGGGATCAAGTTCGCCCTCGGCGAGAACGTGACGCGCAAGAGCTCGCAGGAGCGGAGCCGCGTCATGGGCCAGCCGCTCCGCTATCCGGCCACGCGCATGGGGCAGGAGGAGATCCTGCGCGACGCCTTCATGCGCGCCCGCGACTACAAGGCCGCGTGGGACGACTACCGCGCCCGTGTCGCCAAGGGGGAGAAGAACCTCGTCGCGCCGCGGCGCGACCTGGAGCTCGAGCCGCTGGTGGAGGTGCTGGAGGGCAAGCGCCTCGTCCACGCGCACTCGTACCGGGCGGACGAGATGCTGATGCTCCTCAACCTGGCCAAGGAGTTCGGCTTCACGGTGAAGACGCTGCAGCACGGTCTGGAGGGCTACAAGATCGCCTCCGAGATCGCCGCCGCCGGCACCGGGCTCTCCACCTTCGCCGACAGCTGGTCGTACAAGATCGAGGCCTACGACGCCATCCCGTACAACGTGGCCATCCTCATGCGCCATGGCGTGGTGGCGACGATCAACTCCGACTCCGACGAGCGCGCGCGCCGGCTCAACATCGACGCGGCGAAGCTGATGCGCTATGGCGGGCTCACCGAGGACGAGGCGCTGAAGACGATCACCTACAACGGGGCCATCCAGCTCGGCGTGCAGGACCGCGTCGGCTCCATCGAGGTCGGCAAGGACGCCGACCTGGCGATCTGGAACGGGCACCCGCTCAGCGTCTACTCGAACGTCGAGACCACCTTCATCGACGGCGAGATCTTCTTCGACAAGCAGCGCGATCTCGCGATGCGCGCCGAGCAGGCCAGGGAGCGCGCCGAGCTCGAGCGCGCCGACGCCGCCGGCTCGGGCCGTCGTGCCGCCATCGTGCCCTGAGGAGACTGCACACCCATGACCATGACTTCACACGCGGCTGTCCGGCCGGCACGCCGCCCGGCGCGCGCGCTGCTCGTCGCCGCCGCGCTCGCCGCCGCGCTCCCGCTCACCGCCGGCAGCGCCGCGGCGCAGCTCGGCTCCTTCAACCCACCGCCCGGCCCGCACGGCGTCTACGCCATCCGCGGCGCGCGCATCGTCACCGTCTCCGGTCCCACCATCGAGCGCGGCAACGTCGTCATGGGCGCCGATGGGCGGATCCAGGCGGTCGGTGCCGACGCGGCCATCCCGGCCGGCGCGCAGACGATCGACGGCACCGGCCTGACGGTCTACCCTGGGATGCTGGACGCCGGCACGACGATGGGGCTGGCGGAGATCCCGCAGGGCGCCAACGCGACGATGGATGCCACCGAGGTGGGCACGTTCAATCCGAACGCGCAGGCCTTCTACGGCATCAACCCGCACAGCGCGCACATCGGGGTGACGCGCGTCGTCGGCATCACGCAGGTGGTGTCGCGCCCCACCGGCGGCATCCTCTCCGGGCAGGCCGCGCTGATCGAGCTGGCCGGTGACACGCCGCCGCAGATGGCGCTCGTGCCCCGCGTGGCGCTCGCCGCCTCGCTGCCGCGCTCCGGCTTCGCCGGCCGCGGCTTCGGTCGGGGCCGCGGCGGCGGCGGCAGCACCGAGGACGCCGAGCGGGAGCGCACCGCGCAGCTCGACTCGCTGCGCGCCATGCTCCGCGACGCCGCGGCGTACATGAAGGCGCAGGAGGCGTACGCCGCGAACACGTCGCTGCCGCGCCCCGCCCACGACGTCGTGCTGGCCTCGCTCGGCCCCGTGCTGCGCGGCGAGATGCCGGTGCTCTTCTCGGCCGACCAGGCGAGCGACATCCGCGCCGCGGTGAACTTCGCCGTCGAGAACCACCTCAAGGCGATCATCCTCGGCGGACGCGAGGCGCCCGAGGTGGCCGCCCTCCTCAAGCAGCACGACGTGCCGGTCATCGTCACCGGCGTGATGGCACTGCCGTCGAGCGAGGACGATCCGTACGACGTCAACTTCTCGCTCCCGGCCCGGCTGGCGGCGGCGGGCGTGCGCTACGCGATCGCGTCGGGCGAGGACGGCGCCGAGGCGCGCAACCTCCCGTACGTGGCCGGCATGGCCGCGGCGTTCGGGCTGCCCAAGGACGAGGCGCTGAAGGCCGTCACGCTCTATCCCGCGCAGATCTTCGGCGTGGGTGATCAGCTGGGCTCGATCGAGGTCGGCAAGCGCGCCAACCTGGTGGTGCTCGACGGCGACATGCTGGAGGCCCGCACCAACACGAAGGCGCTCTTCATCGACGGCCGCCCGGTGCCGCTCGACACGAAGCACACGTACCTGTACGAGATGTTCAAGGCGCGGCCGTAGTCGGCACGAACGGCCGCCACGTCCGGGAGACGAGGGGGGCGGAGCCGCGGCTCCGCCCCCCTCGTGCCGTCGGCGCGGCTGGACAGCGGGCGGGCCGAGGCGCATCGTCCAGTCGGGCGGCACGACGAGCGGCGACGATGCGCTCGGCGCGTGCGGCGCCCAGAGGCCGCGTCCGGAGCTGCCGCGCGTGTACTCCACCTGCCTGTACTGCCATCACCATCTCGGCCGGAACGAGGAGGTCGAGCGCTTTCCCGTGGGGGAGCGCCTCGCCTTCGACGCCGCCCGCGGCCGGCTCTGGGTCGTCTGCCGGGGCTGCGGCCGCTGGAACCTCAGCCCGCTGGAGGAGCGGTGGGAGGCCATCGAGGCGTGCGAGCGCCGCTTCCGTGACACGCGGCGGCGCACCTCCACCGAGCACATCGGCCTCGCCCGCCTGCGCAGCGGCCTCGATCTCGTCCGCGTCGGCCGACCGCTACGCCCGGAGTTCGCCGCCTGGCGTTACGGGGGCGAGTTCATGCGGCGCCGACGGCGCGACGCCTGGGGCGGCGTCGGCGTGGCGGTGGGCGCCGTCGCCGGGCTCGCCGCCGGCGCCGTGGTCCCCGGCCTGGTCCTCGGCGGGGTGGGCTTCGCGGTCGGTGTGATCGGCTCCCCGCTCGCCCTCACCGCCGGATCGGTCTACGTCAGTCGGCGGCAGCTCGACCGCGTCGTCGGCTACGCTCCGGTCGGCGCGCTGGAGGGCAGCCCGTGGCGGGCGGCGGTCCGCATGCGCCACCTGCCGGCCCTGCGCTTCCACCCGGCCGGCGACGAGCCGACGCTGCGCGTGACGATCGAGAGCGACGCGGGGCGGGTAGACGTGGCCGGCGCGCAGGCGCGTCAGCTCGCCGCGCTCGCCTGCGCGCGGCGCAACCAGGTGGGCGCGACGCCGCGGTACGTGCGGGCGGCGGTGGCCTGTGTCGAGTCGCTCGGCGGGCCGGAGGGCGTCCTCGCGGACGCGGCTCGGACGGGCGCCCTGGCGCGCGTGCCGTACGTCGCCCGCCTGGCGCTGGAGATGGCGCTGCACGAGGAGGCGGAGCGGAACGCGCTCGAGGGGGAGCTGCGGCAGCTGGAGGAGGCGTGGCGTGAGGCGGAGGAGATCGCCGCCACGGCCGACGACCTGCTCCTCCCGCGCGCCGTGCACGAGGCGCTCGCCCGCCTCCGCGGCGCGGCGCCGCTCCGTGCGGCGGAGCCCCCCGCATGACCACGCCGTCCTCGCGCGGCGATGCCGGGGCCACCGACGAGCGCCCGCCCGGCGTGGAGCCCGTCGCTCCGCGTGCCGATCTGCGCGAGCACCATCTCACCGTGGCGCGCACGGCGCGCTACGTCACCGTGGGCGACGCGGAGCGTCCGCGCCGCATCTGGCTCGCCCTCCACGGCTACGGCCAGCTCGCCGCGCCCTTCGCCGCCCGCTGCCGACCGCTGGCCGACGCACAGGCCGTCGTCGTCGCCCCCGAGGCGCTCTCGCGCTTCTACGTGGAGAGCTCGTCCACGCGTTCGCACGC
>DASTRO010000134.1:0-43988 GCA_035761165.1 Gemmatimonadaceae bacterium
GCCCAGCGGATGGGGAAGTTCCCCACCTGGTAGCCGCCCGGCCCCACGTCCCACGGCTCGGCGATGAGCTTCACCTGGTTGAGCACCGGGTCCTGGTGGATGATGTCGAAGAAGGTGCCGAGGCGGTTGACCTCGAACAGCTCGCGCGCCAGCACGGTGGCCAGGTCGAAGCGGAAGCCGTCGACGTGCATCTCCTGCACCCAGTAGCGCAGGCTGTCCATGATGAGCTGGATGGTGCGCGGGTGCAGCATGTTGAGGCTGTTGCCGGTGCCGGTGAAGTCCGTGTAGTAGCGCTGGTCGGTGGGCTCCAGCCGGTAGTAGGCCTTGTTGTCGATCCCCTTGAGCGAGAGCGTGGGCCCGAGGTGGTTCCCCTCGGCGGTGTGGTTGTAGACGACGTCGAGGATGACCTCGACGCCGGCCGAGTGGAGCTTCTTCACCATGCTCTTGAACTCGTAGACCTGGCTGGCCAGGCCGCCGGTGGAGTAGCGCACGTCGGGGGCGAAGAAGCCGATGGAGTTGTAGCCCCAGTAGTTGGTGAGCCCCTTCTCGGCCAGGTGGCGGTCGACGGCGAAGTGGTGCACCGGGAGCAGCTCCACCGCGGTCACGCCGAGCGAGAGCAGGTGGTCGATGATCGGGTCGGAGGCCAGGCCGAGGTAGGTGCCGCGCCAGCGCTCGTCCACGTCCGGGTGGAGCGCCGTCATCCCCTTCACGTGCGCCTCGTAGATCACCGTGCGGTTCCAGGGCGTCTGCGGCCGCCGGTCGTCGCCCCAGGTGAAGGCGGAGTCGACGACGACGCACTTGGGCACCCCGCCCGCGCTGTTGCTGGTGGACATCTCGAGGTCCTCTTTCGGCCCCCCGACCTTGTACGCGAAGAGCGCGTTGCTCCACGTGATCGTCCCGCTGATCGCCTTGGCGTAGGGGTCGATGAGGAGCTGGTTGGGGTTGAAGCGGTGCCCCTCGCGCGGCGCGTACGGGCCGTGCACGCGATAGCCGTAGAGCTGCCCCGGACGCACGTCGGGGAGGTAGCAGTGCCAGATCTGGTCGTTGCGCTCGGTGAGACGGATGCGCGCGCTCTCCGTGTCGTCGCCGACGCGATCGAAGAGGCAGAGCTCCACGCCGGTGGCGTTCTCGGAGAAGAGGGCGAAGTTCACCCCCTCCCCGTCCCAGGTGGCGCCGAGCGGGTAGGGCTGACCGGGCCAGACGCGCATCACGGGACGACCAGGGAGCAGGGAGCAGGGAGCAGGGGACGACCGCCGGATGCTCCATCCCCCGTTCCTGTGTCCGGCTTCCTGCTCCCTGGCTCCTGCAGGCGCGCGATCGTCATACGGTCTCCAGTTCGTACACCGCCCCCGCGTGCGCCGGGATCGTCACCGTCGCATCGTCGGACGTCGTGTGGTCGAAGTGATCGGGCGTCGCGCCGGCGCCGGCGAACGCCACGTCGTCGGTGGCGAGCAGCTTGCGCCAGCGCCCGGCGGGCGCGCCGGCGAGCGGGACGGAGCGCGGCTCGCCGGCGAAGTTGAGCGCCGCGAGCAGTGGCGCAGGAGTCGCGCCGTCGTGGAGGAGCACGATCCAGCCGGCCTCGGCGTCGTGGAGCACCACCGGCTCCGTGCCGGGCCGCAGCGCCCCGCGCTCGCGGCGCAGGCGGAGCAGCGCGGCGTAGAGCGCGCGCACGGCGACGTGCTCGGGCCCGTGCGCCGCGTCGCGGTCGAGCTTCGAGCGGTGGAAGGTCTCCTCGGCGGCCGGGTCGGGGATCTCCCCCTGCCAGGCGAAGCTCCGGAACTCCTCGCGCCGGCCGTCGCGCACCGCCTGCACGAGCGCCGGGCTCTGGTGGCTGACGAAGTAGAGGAAGGGGTGCGGCTCGCCGTACTCCTCCCCCATGAACAGCAGCGGCACGAAGGGGGAGACGAGGAGCGCCATGGCCGCCAGCTTGAGCTGCGCGAACGACGTCAGCTCCACCAGCCGCTCGCCGCGCGCCCGGTTGCCGACCTGGTCGTGGTTCTGGATGAAGGCCACGAAGCGGCTGGCGGGCACGTCGTACGCGGGCGCGCCGCGGCGCCGGCGCAGGTGGGCCGAGTAGCCGCCGTCGTAGACGTAGCGATCGCGGTAGCACTTGGCGAGCGAGCCCACGCCGTGGAAGTCGGCGTAGTAGCCCCCGCGCTCGTCAGTGACGGCGGTGCGCACACCGTGGTGGAAGTCGTCGAGCCACTGCGCGTCCATGCCGAAGCCGCCGCGCGCCGGCGGCCGCACCCAGCGCGGATCGTTGGCCGCCGTCTCGGCGGTGACCAGGATCCGCCGGCCGAGCGCCGCGGCCTGCGCGTGCACGGCGCTCGCCAGCTCCTCCAGAACGTGGCGCGCGCTGAAGTCGTAGATCTGGTCGGTGGCATCGAGCCGCAGCCCGTCCAGGTGGTACTCGGTCACCCAGTAGCGCGCGTTGTCGACGATGAAGCGGCGCACCTCGTCGCTGTCGGCGTCGTCGACGTTCGCCGCGCCGCCCCAGGGCGTGTGGTACTTGTCCACGAAGTACGGCCCAAACTCGTGGAGCACGCTCCCCTCGGGCCCGGTGTGGTTGTAGACGACGTCGAGCAGCACGGCGAGGCCGGCGGCGTGCGCCGCGTCGACCAGCCGCCGCAGCCCCTCGGGCCCGCCGTAGCTGCTCTCCGGCGCGTAGAGGTGCACGCCGTCGTAGCCCCAGTTGCGCCCCCCGGGGAACTCGGCCACCGGCATGAGCTCGATGGCGGTGACGCCGAGCTCGCGCAGGCCGGCCAGGTAGGGGATCACGCCGTCGAAGGTGCCGGCGTCGCTGAAGGTGCCGACGTGCAGCTCGTAGATCACGAGTGCCTCGCGTGCGACGCCGCGCCACGCCCCGTCGGTCCAGGCGAAGGCGTGCGGGTCGACGACGCGCGACGGCCCGAAGACGTCGTACGGCTGCCAGCGGCTCACCGGGTCGGCGGTCTCGCGCTCGCCGTCGAGCACGAAGCGGTAGTCGGCGCCGGCGCCCACTCCGGCCATCGTGCCACCGAAGGTGTCACGCTCCCCCGGCTCGAGCGGCTGCTCGGCGACCACCGCGCCGTGCCCGTCGTAGATGCGGACGGCCAGCTGACGGGCGCGCGGCGCCCAGACGTCGAAGCGGACGCCACCGGGCACCACGGTGGCGCCACGCGCGAGCGCCCACGGGCGCGCGGCTGCCGCGGGGCGGCGGCCCGGCGCCCGCCCTGCCCCGCCCGCCGCCCCGCGGCCGCGCGTGCGGGGGCTCATGCGCCGCGGCGCGGCAGCGAGGGCGACCCGAGCAGCCGGCCGATCCCGCGGAGCGGGATCCAGACCCAGTCGGGGCGGTTGTTCAGCTCGTAGGCCAGCTCGTAGAACACCTTCTCCATCTCGAAGAGCATGACGAGGTGCAGCATCGCCTGCGGCTCGGCGGGGAGGAACGGCGCCCGCCCGCGCTCCTGATAGCCGGCGAGGAAGGCCTCGCGCATGGCGCGCTCCCAGCGCGCACTGCGCCGCTCCATCGCGGGGTCGGTGCCGACGCCCCCCCGCTCCATGGCCGCGGAGGCGGCGGCGTAGGCGAAGGAGCGCAGCATGCCGGCGACGTCGCGCAGCGCCGAGCTGGGCGTGCGCCGCTCGGCCAGCAGGCGCGCCGGCTCCCCCTCGAAGTCGATGATCATGTAGCGGCCGTCGGCGCCCTTCAGCACCTGGCCCAGGTGGTAGTCGCCGTGGTGGCGAATGCGCTCGCCCGGGTGCGAGCCGATCTCGAGCGCCAGCGCGTCGAGGTCGCCGAGCAGCTCGGGGGTGCGGCGCAGGACGGCGTCGGCCACCGGCACGTCGGCGGCGCGGAGGCGGCCCTCGGCGCGGGCACGGGTGAGGAGCGCCGTCCCGTCGCGCGCCATGTCGCGCACGCGCTCCGCCCACTCCGCCACGTCCTCGCCCGAGGCGGCCCTGGGCGCGAACGCGGGATCCGTGCGGTCGGAGGCGAGCGCGTCGTGCAGCGCGCGCGTCACCCGGCCCAGCTCGCGCATCTCCTCGGCGAACGGGTTGGGCGGGTCGTCGCCGGGCGCGCGCAGGTACGCTCGCGCCGCGTCGAGCGCCACCTCCCAGGCGTCGCGGGCGCCGGGCACCAGCGCCTGCAGCATCCCGGCGACGGTGGCGACGCGGTCGTGGTCCACGAAGGTGACGGTGCCGAGGAGCGCCGGCGTGTTGCGGAAGTCGGTCCGCGTGGTGAGGAAGCGCGCGATCTCGACGTCGGGATGCTCCCCCGCCTCGAGCTTGCGATAGAGCTTGAGGATGGCGCGGTCGCCGAGGATCATCGACGTGTTGCTCTGCTCGGCGCCGCCGAGCCGCACCGGCAGCGCGCCCAGCCCGGCGACCTCGGCCCCTTCCAGGGGCACGAGCATCCACCGCACCCCGTCGCCGTCGTAGGTGGCGCCGTGCTCGAGGCCACGGGCGAGCAGGGTGCGGAACGCCGGGTCGAAGGTGGCGTCCACGAGGGCAACGCCGGGCGCAGGCTCGGCGACGAGGGGGGCGTCGTCCGGGGGAGCGGCGGCGCCGGCGGGCGGCGAATCGCGCCGGTCGGCGGCGGACGGATGGTGGCCCGTGGCCGCGGCGGAGCGATCCTGAGGTTCGGGGGGGGCCCCCCGCGCGCCGCCCACCGCTCGCAGCGCCAGGGGCAGCTGATAGCGCTCCACGCGCCCGTCGGCCAGCTCCACCTCCACGCGCGCCACGGCATAGCCGCGCCCCTCCGCGGCTACCGGGACGGCATCGCGGACCGTGGCGCGGCGCGGCGCCGCCCCCTTGGCGCCGAACCAGCGCCGCCCGGCGAGGAAGGTCACCAGCGCCTCGCTGGGCAGGGCGCGCAGCGCGGCCGGGGCGAGCGGCGAGGCGTGCCCGCCGCCGGGCGCGGGCGTGGCGCGGTCGTCGCGCGGCATCTCGTTCACGTCGTTCACGAGCCACCTCCCTCCGCCAGCGGCGGCGGCATCAGCCGGAACCAGAGAAAGGTGTGCGGGCCGAGGGTGAAGAAGTACGGCAGCTCGCCGATGCGCGGGAACTCGGCGTCGCTGTACAGCTCCACCGGCGTCCAGCCGTCGAACTCGCCCAGGTCCAGCTCCACCGGCTGCGCGAAGCGCGACAGGTTGTTCACGCAGAGGATGACCTCGTCCTCGTAGCGGCGCAGGAAGACGAGCACGCGCTTGTTGGCCGGGTGCAGCGGTTCGAAGGTGCCGCGGCCGAAGGCGCGCACCTTCTGCCGCACCTTGATCGTGCGCCGCATCCAGCGCAGCAGCGACGTCGACGTGCGCTCCTGCGCCTCCACGTTCACCGCCTGGAAGCCGTACGGCACGTCGACGATGACGGGGCCGTAGAGGGCCGCGCTGTCGGCCTCCGAGAAGCCGGCGTTGTGCCAGGCGTTCCACTGCATCGGCGTGCGCACGCCGTTGCGGTCGCCGAGGTAGACGTTGTCGCCCATGCCGATCTCGTCGCCGTAGTAGACGATCGGCGTGCCCGGCATGGAGAGGAGGAGCGCGTTCATCAGCTCGATCTGCCGCCGGCCGTTGTCGAGCAGCGGGGCGAGGCGGCGGCGGATGCCGACGTTGATGCGCATCCGCTTGTCCCGCGCGTACTCGCGGTACATGTAGTCGCGCTCCTCGTCGGTCACCATCTCGAGCGTCAGCTCGTCGTGGTTGCGCAGGAAGATCGCCCACTGGCAGTCCGGTGGGATGGGCGGCGTGCGCTGCATGATCTCGACGATCGGCGTCCGGTCCTCCTTGCGCAGCGCCATGTACATGCGCGGCATGAGCGGGAAGTGGAACGCCATGTGGCACTCGTCGCCGTCGCCGAAGTACGGGCGCACGTCGGGCGGCCACTGGTTGGCCTCGGCGAGGAAGATCCGGCCGTCGTAGCGCTCGTCCATCGCCGCGCGCAGCTCCTTCAGCACGGCGTGCGTCTCGGGCAGGTTCTCGCAATTCGTGCCCTCGCGCTCGATGAGGTACGGGATGGCGTCGAGGCGCAGCCCGTCCACCCCCATGTCGAGCCAGAAGCGCATCACGTCGATCACCGCCTCGCGCACCGCCGGGTTGTCGAAGTTGAGGTCCGGCTGGTGGCTGAAGAAGCGGTGCCAGAAGAACTGCTCCGCCACCGGATCCCACGTCCAGTTGGAGGTCTCGGTGTCGGTGAAGATGATGCGCGTGCCGGCGTACCTCGTCGGGTCGTCGCTCCACACGTACCAGTCGCGCTCGGGCGAGCCCTTGGGGGCGCGGCGCGCCCGCTGGAACCACGGGTGCTGGTCGGAGGTGTGGTTGATGACCAGCTCCGTCAGCACCCGCACCTCGCGCCGATGCGCCTCGTCGAGGAAGCGCTGGAAGTCCTCGAGCGTGCCGTACGTGGGGTTGATCGACTTGTACTCCGCGATGTCGTAGCCGTCGTCGCGCAGCGGCGAGGGATAGAACGGGAGCAGCCAGATGCAGTTGACGCCGAGCGACTGGATGTAGTCGAGCTTCTCCACCAACCCGTTGAAGTCCCCGAAACCGTCGCGATTGCTGTCACGGAACGACTTGATGTGGATCTGGTAGATGATCGCGTCCTTGTACCAGAGGGCGTCGGCGGGCATGGATCGAGAAGGGAGGATTGCGCTGGGTTGATGGATGTCTGCGCTGCGGGCGGGCCACTCGGCGGCGAGAGCCAGGCGTCGGGCGTCCAGCGTCCGGGGTCTAGGGGCGTCCAGCGTGAGGCGTCGAGCGTGGGGCTTCTACCAGACGCTCACCGCTATACGCCCCGATACGCCGGACGCCAGACGCCTCCCTCGTCGCGGATGCGGCCCGCCGCCCGTCTCACCCCGTCGTCGCGCCACGACGCCTATTCCCGTACGACTCGCAGCACGTGCCCCGGCTCGAAGCCGGGATCCAGCCGCACGTAGGCGCGGCTGCCGCGCCAGGTGTAGCGCACGCCGGTCAGCAGGTCCTCCACCTGATAGTCGCGGTCGTGGCCGAGCCCCAGCTCGTCCACCGGCACGTCGACCAGCGTCTCCTGCGGCCCGTGCGGGTCCAGGTTGACCACGATCAGTAGGTCGTCGCCGCGCGGCGGCCCGAAGAGGCCGTGCCGGGTGCGGCTGAAGAAGAGGATCCGGTCGTTGTCGGAGCGGTGGAGCCGCAGGTTGTCGTGGCGCTGCAGCGCCGGCTGCTCGCGCCGGATGCGGTTGAGCCGGCGCAGGTCGTCGTCCAGGTTGCCGGCCGCGGCAAAATCGCGCTGGCGCAGCTGGTACTTCTCCGAGTCCAGGTACTCCTCGCTGCCCGGCCGCACCGGCACGTTCTCCCCCAGCTCGAAGCCGCTGTAGATGCCGTAGAGCGGGCTCAGGGTGCCGGCCAGCAGCAGCCGCAGGCGGAACGCCGGCCGGCCGCCGTGGACGAGGAACTCGTTGAGGATGTCCGGCGTGTTCGCGAACAGGTTGCCGCGGTAGTACTGCAGCACCTCGGGACGCGTGAACTCGCCCAGCCACTCGCGCAGCTCGGCCGACGTGTTCTTCCAGGTGAAGTAGGTGTACGACTGCGTGAAGCCCAACTTGGCGAGGGCGAGCAGCTTGTTGGGCCGCGTGAACGCCTCGGAGAGGAAGACGACCTCCGGGTGGCGCGCCTGCACCTCGCGGATCACCCACTCCCAGAAGACGAACGGCTTGGTGTGCGGGTTGTCCACCCGGAACGTCTTCACGCCGCGGGCGATCCAGAAGAGGAGCACGTCGCGGCAGGCGTTCCAGAGCGCCTCGCGATCGGCGCTCCAGAAGTTGATGGGGTAGATGTCCTGGTACTTCTTGGGCGGGTTCTCCGCGTACTGGATGGAGCCGTCGGGGCGGATGGTGAACCAGTCCGGATGCTCCTTCACCCAGGGATGGTCAGGGGAGCACTGCAGGGCATAGTCGAGCGCCACCTCCATCCCCAGCTCGTTGGCGCGGCGCACGAAGCGCTCGAAGTCGGCCACCGTGCCGAGCTGCGGGTCCACCGCGTCGTGGCCGCCGTGCTCGTTGCCGATCGCCCACGGGCTGCCGACGTCGTCCGGCTCCGGGCTCAGGGTGTTGTTCTTCCCCTTCCGGAAGGTGTGCCCGATGGGGTGGATCGGCGGCAGGTAGACGACGTCGAATCCCAGCTCGGCCAGGCGCGGCAGCATCGCCTCGGCGTCGGCGAAGGTGCCGTGACGCCCCGGCTCCGGCGAGGTGGAGCGGGGGAAGAACTCGTACCAGCTGGCGAACGCCGCCCGCTCGCGATCCACGTAGAGCGGCAGCTCGGCGGCGTAGGTCGTGAGGTCGTCGGGCACGTAGTGCTCGCCCATCAGCGCGTGCAGCTCGGGCGAGAGCGCCAGCCGCGCGCGCTCGGCCTGGTCCACGGCCGCGTCGCGCAGCCGGGCGGCGGCCTGCTGCAGCTGCGTGCGCGCCTCGCCGAAGCGCTGCCGCCGAGCCGCGCCGTCCGCCAGCTCGGCGCCCTCCAGCAGCTCGACGTGCACGTCCTGACCGGCGGCGAGCTTCTTCTCGAAGCCGGCGCGCCACGTCCCCCAGCGGTCGGTCCACGCCTCGATCGTGAACGTCCAGCGCCCGATGCGGTCGAGCGGGACGCGCCCCACCCAGCGGTCGGCGTCGTAGAGGTAGGTGAGCGGCGCACTGCGCCACGTGTCGTCACCCGGGGCGCGGTAGCGCACGCGGGCCGCGAGCAGGTCGTGCCCGTCCTTGAAGATCGCGGCCCCCACCTCGCACGGCTGGCCGACGACGCGCTTCGGCGCGAAGCGGCCGCCGTCCACTGTCGGGCTCACCTGCTCGATGACGATGGCCGGCAGCCCCGGCGTGGAAGGCTGTGGCTCGCCGCCGGCCGCGCGGCTCGCCGGCGCGGAGCGGCTCGACCGGGTGGAGGGCTTGCTGCGGCTGCGGGGGGGCGCGGCGGTCCTCGCCGTGCCGCCCATGGTACGGCCGGCGGGCGCGCCGGCGTCGATCGGCTTCTCGTTCCCCTGGTCCACGTTCACGTCGTCGCTGAAGTCGTGCTCGGTACGGCGCTCGCCCAACACCGGTAGCGGGGCAGGCGAGTCCGGGCCCTCGAAGCTCGCAATGGGCGTGGGCTCTTCAAGAGCCGGGCCGGGAAAAAGAAAGCTGGACGGCGGTGAGGCCGTCCAGCCGGGGCACCGCACGCCGGCGCGGCCGCACCATCGATGGCGCGGCCGCCGCCTGGGCGAGCATGCGGCTCAGCCGCCACGCTTGCGGCCGGTGAGCGTGCCGCGCTGCTCGCCGAGCGTCCAGCGCCCCGAGATCTCCTGCCCGCTCAGCGTGAACTCGAGCACCGCCTCCCCCTCGTCGGAGGTCGCCGTCACGGTGACGGTGGAGTCGCGCACGGTGACGCTCCGGATGGGCAGATCCGCGTGCCCCGTGCTGGTGATGGTGCCGCCGTAGCCGCCGGCGCTCCCGGTGATGGTCATCGTCCCCGTCATCTCCTCGCCCTCGTGGGTGGCGGTGAAGTCGTAGACGCCCACCGGATCCACCGCCGTGGCGGGGGCGGCGGTGGGGGTGGGCGCCTGGGCGGCCGACGGGGTCGCAGGCGTGGTCGTGGGTGGCGCGGCCTGCGGCGAATGCGCGCAGGCGGCCAGCACCAGTACCGTGGCGGGTAGGACGAGCGGATGGCGACGCATGGGAGTGCTCCTCCTGGGTGAGACGCGTCGAGCTGGCGGAGCCGGACGGGCGCGGCAAGCTGCCGGCCACGCCGGCGCGTCATCCCCGAGCGCCGCATGCAGCGCGCCGGCGCGACCGGATGCGCGACGGGGGAGCCCGCCGTTCCTGGCGGACTCCCCCCCATCGCTGCCGGCGCGCGGGACGTGCCCGACGACGTCAGATGGCCACGAAGCGACGGCGGCGACGGCGCTCGCGCGCGGCGCGGCGGCCGAGCAGCCCACCGGCACCCACGAGCAGCACGCCGAGCGCACCGAGGAGGGGGAGGTGCGTCGCCGTCTTGGGGGGCACGAGCCCGAGCACCGCGGCGGGCAGCATCGGGCCGCTCGCCGGCGCCGGCGCCGTGGCGGTCCCCGGCGTCGCCGCGCCCCGCGCCTCCCCGACGGGGGCCGGCGCGACGTCGCCGTGCGACACGACGGGGATCTCCGGGCCACGCGCGGCGGCCGGCGGCGCCGGCTGCATGCCCATCACGCTCGGGCCCAGCGGCGCCCGGCTGTCACCGGACGGCGCGAAGGGGAGCGCCTGCGCGCCCGAGCCGCCGAAGGGGATGCCGGCGAGGAGCGCGACCCCCGCGGCGCCGAGATAGACCCAGGTGCGCCGCGGGCTGCCGCTGGTCACCGAATCGGGAGTGCCGCCCGGGGTGCCGGGCGGCTCGGGAACGCCGGGCGGGCCGGGGTTCGGAACGCCAGGGCCGTGCGGCTTGTCGGGTGGGAGGAGGCAGGCACACTCCCCCGGGACCTGCGCCGGCTGGGCGAGGAGCACCGCCGGCTGCGCGAGCGCGCTGGCGACCGCACCCGCCAGCGAGACCACCCCGATCACTTCAGACCGCCACCGCATGACGCCTCCCACGAGTTTCCGTGCCGGGGGTGGACGGATGGTCCATCCCCGCGCGACGCACCGTGCCATCGCTGCCCGCCGCTGACGCAGAGCGCGCGCCAGTACGGCCGAGCCCGCTTGAACGGTCCGTCGCCCCGCCGGCACGAACGGCGAGACGACCATGATCGCCGCTCGGAATATGCGACTTCTGGCCCAGGCCGGCAACGCGAAAGTTCGTTTCCCGCCGACCGTTTCTCGCCCGGCCGGGCCCCACGGCGGCACCCCCGCCGCCGCACGGCCGCCGCGGGATCGCCGCACGCTCGCCACACTCCGCCGCGCCCGCCGGAGGTAACACCGTCGGGCACGGCCCGGGGCGGCATCCGGCCGTGGGCCGGGCGCTACATTACGACGCCGGGCGAGCCCCGCACCCCGTCGGGGCCCCGTCCCTCCTCCCGCTTCCCTCCCAGTGATCGACGTCGAGCATCTCCGCAAGGTGTACGGCTCCGTCACCGCCGTCCGCGATCTCTCCTTCCACGTTCCCGGCGGCGAGGTCCTCGGCCTCGTCGGCCCCAACGGCGCCGGCAAGACGACCACGCTGCGCGCCCTCGCCGGCATCATCCGCCCCACCAGCGGCACCGTGCGCATCGCCGGCCGCTCGCTGGCCGACGAGCCGATCGACGCCAAGCGGCAGCTCGCCTTCATCCCCGACGAGCCGCAGCTCTTCGACTACCTCACCGTCGAGGAGCACCTGCGCTTCGTGGCGCGGCTCTACAACGTGGCCGATGCCGAGGCGCGCCTCGGGCCGCTGCTCACGGAGATGGAGCTGGACGGCAAGCGCACCGCCTTCCCCACCGAGCTGTCGCGCGGGATGAAGCAGAAGCTGGCCACCGCCTGCGGCCTGCTCCACGATCCGCGCGTCCTCATCCTCGACGAGCCGCTCACCGGGCTCGACCCGGCGGCCATCCGCCGCATGAAGGGAACGATCGTCGCCCGCGCCCGCGCCGGCGCCGCCGTCATCCTCAGCTCCCACCTGCTCACCCTCGTCGAGGAGCTGTGCACCCGCGTCCTCGTCCTGCAGGAGGGGGCCGCCGTGGCGCTGGGGACGATCGACGAGATCGTGGCCGAGCGGCCGGAGCTGGCCGGCCGGCCGCTGGAGGACGTCTTCCTCGCCCTCACCGGGCAGAGCGAGGAGGTGGGCGCCGGCGATCGTACGCCGGCCGACGGCGGGGTGCGGTGACGGCCGTGCTGGGCGCCTTCACGTACCTGACCGTCACCAGCGCGCGCAACCGTTTCCTGCGGCAGGTCAGGCGGCTGCGCAGCCCGCGCTACGTCCTCGCCCTCCTCCTCGCGCTCGGCTACTTCTGGCTCATCCTCATCAACCCGGCCCGCAGCGGCAGTGCGCCGGGGCACGTCCTGGTGGGCGAGGGGGCGGAGCTGGCCGCCGCGCTCGCCCTGGTCGCGCTGGCCACCTACTGGTGGATCGTCGGCAGCGACCAGAGCGCGCTCGCCTTCGCGCCGGCCGAGGTGCAGTTCCTCTTTCCCGCCCCGGTCACGCGCCGCCAGCTCGTGCAGTTCAAGCTCGTGCGCGCGCAGGTGCTCATCCTCTTCAACATCCTCATCTGGAGCCTGCTGCTGCGCCGCGGCGCGGGCGAGGGGGTGCTGACGTGGCTGCGCCCGATCTCGCTCTGGGTGCTCTTCTCCACCTTCCAGCTGCACCGGCTGGGGGCGACGCTGGCGCGGGCGAGCGTCGCCGAGCACGGCGAGGCGGGCGTGCGACGCAGCGGCCTCGCCGTGGCGGTGATGGCCGTCATCCTCGGGGCGATCGCCTGGGGGCTCGTGCGCGCCTGGCCGGCGACGGGGGTGGCCAGCCTGCAGGAGGCGCTGCAGCTCGTGGAGCGGGCCGCCGAGCAGCCGGCGGCCGCCTGGGCGCTGCTCCCCTTCCGGGCCGTCGTCGCGCCGGCGTTCGCGCCCGACGTGGAGACGTGGCTCGGCGCCATCGGCGTGGCGGCGGCGATCATGCTCGCCCATTTCGTCTGGGTGGTACGCGCCGACACGGCCTTCGAGGACGCCGCGCTGGAGGCGTCGGCCGAGCGCGCCGCCCGCGTGGCGGCGTGGCGGGGAGGCGGACGGATGGCCCGACGCAACCGCGCGGCTGCGGGGATGGCGTCGCGCTGGCGGCTGCCGCTCGCCGCCGGCGGTGAGCCGGCGGTGGCGATCCTCTGGAAGAACACGTACGCCGTGCTCCGCGGCGACCGCTTCGGGCGCCAGCTCTTCTTCTTCGCGGCCATCGTCGTCGCCATCTGCGCCTTCGCCTACCTGGAGCCGGCGCGGACGTCCGGCTTCCTCATGGGGATCCTGGCCGCGTGGGGCTCGATGCTCGTCCTGCTCGGCCCCCTCTGGCTGCGCAACGACCTGCGCGGCGACCTGTCCCGGCTGGAGCTGCTGCGCACCTACCCCGTGCCCGCGTCGCGCCTGGTGGCGGCGGAGATGGCCTCGTCGGCGCTCGTCCTCACCGTGCTCGAGCTGGCGCTCGGCCTCTGCGTCTTCGTCGCCCTGCTCCGCTCGCCGGACGTGACGCTCCCGCTCCCCGACCGGCTGGCGGTGCTGACGGCCGGCGCGCTGGCGCTGCCCGCCATCAACCTGCTGAGCGCCGGCCTGCACAACGGCGCGGCGCTGCTCTTCCCCGGCTGGCTGGCCCTCGGCGGCGGCCGCCGGCCGGGGATCGAGGCGATGGGGCAGACGTACCTCACGATGATCGTCTCGCTGCTGCTGCTCGCCGTGCTGCTCCTCTTCCCCGTGCTCGTCGCGGCGATCACCGGCTTCGCGCTGCGCGGGACGTACGGGATCTGGAGCTTGCCGCCGGCGGCGGTGGCCGGGTCGGCGGTGGCGGCCGGCGAGCTCGCGCTCATCCTGCGCTGGCTGGGGCGGCAGTTCGAGCGGACGGAGCCCGCGGACGTGGAGACAGCGGCGTGACGCCGCGCGCGTCGGACGATCCGCCACGCAACCCGCTGCTCCGCCTGGACGCGCGTCTCGTCATCGGCCACCGCGGGGCGGCCGGCGAGGCGCCGGAGAACACGCTGGAGAGCTTCCACCTGGCCGTGGCGCAGGGCGCCGACGCGCTGGAGCTGGACGTCCACCTCTCGGCCGACGGCGTGCCGGTGGTGATCCACGACCCCGACCTGCGCCGCACCACCGACCGTGCCGGCGCGGTGGCCGCGCACACGGTCGCGGAGCTGCAGCGGGCGGACGCGGGTCATCGCTTCACGCCGGACCGTGGGCGCACCTTTCCCTGGCGCGGTCGCGGCGTGCGCATCCCGACGCTGGCCGAGGTGGTGCGCGCGCTCCCCGAGACGCCGCTGCTCATCGAGCTGAAGACGGCGGCGGTGCGGCACGCCCTGCGTCGCGTGCTCGAGGAGCACGACGCGGCGCACCGCTGCGTGCCCGCGTCCGCGCTGCCCGCGGCGCTCGACATCTTTCGCGAGACGCCCTTCTGCTGCGGCGCGTCGGCGCCGGAGATCGCGCGGCTCTACTTCGGCACGGCGTGCGGGCTGCCACGGCCGGGTGCGCGCTACGCGCTGCTCTCGGTGCCGCTGCGGCACCGCGGCCTGCCAGTGCCGACGCGGTGGTTCCTGCGCGCCGCCCGGGCGTCGGGCACGCCGGTGCACGTGTGGACGGTGGACGACCCGGCCGTGGCCCGCGCGCTCTGGGCGCGCGGGGCGGCGGGGGTGGTGACGAACGTGCCTGGGGTGATGGTAGCTGAGCGACGAGCGGCGAGCGACGAGCGATGAGCGATGAGCGACGAGGGGCTCCGGCGCAGGTCGGAGCCCCTCTCGCTTCGTGCTGATCCCTCAGCCGGTCGGAGGGGCGTCGAGCGTCGAGCGTCGAGCGGGGAGCGTCGAGGGGCGTCGAGCGGGGAGCCGCCTCGACGCTCCCCGCTCGACATCCTGCCCCTCCGGTCCGCGGCGTCCATCCCGTTACCGGGGCGGCGGGATGGTCGACGCCTTCGTCGTGATCTTGATGACGCCGTGCGCGGCGCGGTCGCCGTAGGTCGAGGTGGCGGCCGCGCCCTTCAGCACCTCGACGCTCTGGATGCGCTCCGGCGCGAGGTCGCGCACGGCAGGGTCGTCGGCGTCCACGATGACGCCGTCGATGACGTAGAGTGGGTCGCCCTCGGCGCCGGGCGCCCGGCGGACGGTGACGCCTCCGGAGATGCCGCTCGCCGTGCCGCCGATCGCGGTCGCGCCGCTGCGCACGCGCACGGTGCCACCCACGCCGCCACTGACGGCGGTGCTCACGCCGCTCCCCACGTCACCGCTCGTCGCGGTGCTCACGCCTCCGCTCCCACCGCGCACGCCGCCGCTCACCGTGCCAGCCACGCCAGCGCTCACGCCACGATCCGGCGTGCCGCTGCGCGCGGTGCCGATGCCGCCGCCGGCGCTCGCGGCGCCCGGCCTGGTGGTGATGCTGACCACGCCGCCCCTGGCCTGCTCGCCATAGAGCGCGGCGGCCGCCGCGCCCTTCACCACCTCGATGTTGTCGATGGTCTCCGGCGGCAGGTAGCGGAGCACCTCCCGGTCGTCCGGCTGCACCACGATGCCGTCGATCACGTAGATGGGCGCGTGGCCCTCCGCGGCGGCGGCCGCCTGCGCGACGGCCTGTCGCACGGCGACGTCGGCGCCCGCACCGTGGATGGTGGTGACGGCGTCGGTCGAGACAGCACCGGTGCCGCCCGCGCCGCCCGCGCGGGCGATCGCGGAGGCGCGGGCGGCGCGCGCCTGATCGGCCCGGAGACGTTCGCGGGTGGTCGTGGCGGAGGCCGCGTCGGAGCCGCGCGCCTGGCCGACGGCGGCCTCGCTGCGCAACTGCACCCAGACGACGTCGGCGCTGTCGGGGATCACGCGGCCCGGTGCGAACCTCGCCACGTCCACCGTGGCGATGGCACCGGGATCGATGTCGCCGAGGAAGTCGGCATCCGGCATCCGAAGCATCGCCGCGCGCGGCTGCGACGGATCCGCCGCGGCGTCGGTGGCCCCGGGGGACTCGGCGGCCGGGTGCCGGTCGAAGCGTGCGCGCACGATGCGACCGTCGGCGTCGAGGACGAAGTAGACGGTGGCGACCATCCCGGTCTCCTCGTCGAGTAGCTGCGGGATGGCCTCGCGGATCGCCGCGATCACCTGCTCCGGCGTGAGGTCGCGGCGCACCCCGCGCTCGCCGGCCGCGGACACGGTGCCGCTCGCGGTGACCGGCGGCTGCGCCGGCCGCGGCATCGCCAGCGCGGCGGTGGCGACGAGGGCCGAGGCGGTGAGCAGGGCCGTCCCCTGCGCGAGGGCGTGACGCGGACGACGCATGGTCATGATGCGGATCCTCCGTTCGAGGGACGATGTGGTGGAGGTCAGCGCGGCCAGCGGCAGCGCCGGCGCGCCGGCGCGGCGCCCCACTTCGAGCAGCAGCGCGCCGTAGCGCGCGACGTCGGGGTGGCGGCGCAGCACGCGGCGGTCGCAGTCGACCTCCACGGCCAGGCGCAGCCGGCGGCGCTGGTACCAGAGCGCCGGGTTCCAGGGCTGGAGGGCGACGGCGAGCGTCGCCAGCGCGAGGAGGCGCGGGTCGCCGGCGCGCTGGTGCTCGCGCTCGTGGGCGAGCATGAGGCCCAACAGCGCGGCGTCCGCGGCCAGCGCCCACTCGGGGAGCACGACCGCCGTGCGCCAGACGCCCGCCACCGCCGGCCCGGTGCGACCGGCCACGAGGACGCGCGCGCCGCCGACCACCGCCGGGCGCCACTCGCGGCGGGCGCGCCGCAGGCGGCGCTGCGCGAGAGCGAGCGAGATGAGGAGGGCGAGCGAGCCGGCCGCCCAGACGGCGCCGAGCGGCCCGTCGAGCGCGCTCCATGCGGCGCCCGGCGCGACGTGGAGTGTCGCGCGAGCCAGCAGCGCGTCGAACGCCGATGGGGAGCCCGCCTCCGCCAGCGCGAGCAGGGCGTCAGGCGACGCGGCGTCGTCCGCCACCGCCGTCGCCGCCGGCACGGCGGGCGCGGCCCGCGACCCCCACCACCACCCCGCGGCCGGCCCGAGCAGCGACAGGACGAGCGCTCCGAGCCACGCCCAGCGCGTGGCGGTGCCGAGCGCCCGGGCGGCGCGCTCGGCGGCGGCCGCGGCGAGGGTGAGCAGCAGCGCGGCCGCGCCCGCGTACAGCATCCAGGCGGCGATCACCGCGTCCCCCCGCGCCGGCCGGCGCCGCCCTTCGCGCTCCGGCGTGCCGGCGCTCCCGGAGGCGCGCTCTCGCCAGGAGCATCACCGGCCGTGTCGCGCAACCGCTCGTCGAGCAGGCGGCGCAGGCGCTCGAGCTCGTCGCGGCCGAGGTCGCGATCACCGACGAGCTGGGTGAGGAGCAGCTCCGGGGAGCCGCCGAAGATCTTGCCGACGATGCGCCGCAGCGCACTCGTCCCCGCCGCCTCGCGCGCGACCAGCGGCCGGTAGCGGTGGGCGCGCCCCTCCTCCTCGTGCCCCACGTGCCCCTTCTCCTCGAGCGTGCGGAGGATGGTGAGCACGGTGTTGTAGGCGAGGTCGTCGGCCAGCCGCTGGCGCACCTCGGCCACCGTCGAGGGGCCGTGCTCCCAGAGGACGGCCATGACGTCGAGCTCGCGGTCGGTGAAGCTGATCTGCATGGGGGGTGTCTCAACTAGAGTTCTAGTTGAGAGCATACGCGGCGGGGCAGCGGTTGTCAACTAGAGTTCTAGTTGACATGGCCGCCGAGGGCCGGCGTCCACGCTCATGAGGGAGCGGATGCGGGGGGAGAGGGCGGACACGGCGGATCGCGCTGCGTGGCGCTCGGGACCGTACCGCCAGCAAGAAGTGAATGGGGGACTGCGATGCCGATCGCAGTCCCCCATTCCTTCCTGGTCTCGCCCGCACGTCCTGTCCTGGTCGGGAGCGATCCGTCGGATCGCCGTTCCAGGATCCGTCGCATCCGCTCCCTCATGAGCGTGGACGCCGGATGCGCGAATCGGCCGGACGAGCGTCGAAGCCCGGGCACGCGACGACGAGCTGCTCGTCGCGCGCCGGGCTCATGCCGTCAGAGCTCTCCCGCGTAGATCCCGTTGAAGAGGAACTTGAACGTGCCGTGCGGCTGTGCGCGGAAGGTGATCTCGGGGCCGAACATGTACAGCTTCCCCTTCCCGACGTCCGCCACCGCGGCCGCCACGCCCTTGTCCAGGCGCTCCTGTCCCCACGCCCAGCCGCTGCGCAGCGACGTCGGCGTGTCGAACCAGGCGATCGGGCGCAGCCCCTGCTGCGCCGCGTTCGCGCCGAGCGTGTAGACCGGGCTGTTGTCGAACATCACGATCGCCGAGTCGGGCATGCCGTGGGCGATGGGAAGCGTGGAGTCCACCGCCACCTCGAGCAGCGAGCCGGGGATGTAGAACTGCTCGTTCGTCAGCTCCTTCTCGCCGCTGGCCGTCTTCTCGACCAGGTGGTTCGACATCGGCAGGCCGAAGTGCTCGCCGAGCACCGTCGAGCTGCCGACGGTGATGATCGTGCCGCCGGCCTCGGCGAACTGCTTGAGCTGCGGCACCGTCTTGGCGACGGTGATGCTGCCGAGCCAGCCACGATACTCCTCCGGGACGTTGGTCGGATCGCCGCCGAAGCCGCGGCCGCCGCGGTCGCTGGCCGGGATCAGGCCGTCGGCGAAGATGATCACGTCGTACTTGGAGCGCAGGTTGCCGGCGTCGAGCTGCTGCGGGTAGACGACGTCGAAGGGGAACTCGAAGTTCTCGAGGATGAAGCGCATCCACCCGCTCGGCATGGAGCCGCCGTAGCGGTCGACGAGGGCCACGCGGCGCGGCGCGAGCTTCGTCATGGTGGCGGGCTTCGCCGGGGCCGCGGTGAACGAGACGCCGCGCTCCTTGGCCACCTGCTCCAGCGTGCGGCGCGCGTTCCCCTCGTTGGGGATGTAGAAGCTGCCCTGCGGGATGCCGCCGCTCGCCGCCGTCACCCAGTAGACGGGCTGCCCCGCCTTGAGCAGGCGGTTGACGGCGGTGAACGCCTCGTTGCCGACGTGGCTCAGCAGCCAGCCGTTGCGCGCCGAGCTGGCGACCTGGCCGGCGGGGACGGTGAGCGTGTCCCCGGTGAACTTCTGGAACGGGCCGTCGAAGCCGTCGCGCACACGGTCGTACTGCACGCCCATCTGCATGGCCAGCGTCCAGCCGGCGGCGTCGTACGGCGGGATCGGCGGGCCGCCCGGGTAGGCGAAGTCGTTCGGGTGGTCCTGCGGCTCGAACATGTCCAGGACGTGCGGCCGGAACGCCTGCGCCGTCTTGACGACGATCGAGCCGGCGGGGTACTGCTTGCCGTTCACCGAGAAGGGCGCCGTCGCCACGTGCACGTCGACGCCGTTCTTGAGCAGCGTGTTGGCGAACTTCACCGCCGTCGGGAACTCGGGCTGGGCCGCCGAGAGGATGTAGCCGCGCGGGTCGCGCGTCTCCGGCGTGCGCATCGCGTTGTACTCGGTGATGTCGCCCGTCGGGCCGCGGCCGCGGAAGCCGCCGCGCCCGCTCTGGTCACCCTGCCCGCGCTCGGCCTCCATCTTCGCGGTGATCGCCGCGATGTCGTGCGGCCAGATGGTCCACGAGTCGGTGCTCCCCTTGGCGATCGCGTCCTTCCCCATCTCGTAGATGTTGTAGAGGAACTCCTCCTTCTTCTGCGAGACGAGGTCGAACACGGCCTTGTTCGCCGTCACCGAGTAGTCGATGGACTGGCGGAAGTGCCACTCCTGCGGCTTGATCGGGTAGGGCAGGTCGGCCGAGCGGATCTGCTTGGACGGGATGAACGGGATGGTCGTCGGCGTCGGGTTGCCGATCGACTCGGTGAGCAGCCCGATCATGTTGTGGAAGTAGGCCGAGGTGCGCAGGCCACCGTCCCACCACGTGGAGTAGTTGGCGCCGCGACGGATCGTCACCCCCGGCTTGTCCTCGGCGATGAAGCGGTGCATCATCGCCGCGCCCACGAGGTCCAGCCCGCTGGTGATGAGCGGGTGGAGGTTGTAGTTGGCCGGGTCGCGGAAGGGCGGCGCGAACATGACCGTGCCGGCGGGTCCCGTCTGGTGATGGTTGTAGATCACCTGCGGGTACCACTCGCGGTACGAGACGCGGTTCATGTTCATCGTCTCGGGCTGCGACGCGAGGTAGAAGTCGCGGTTGTTGTCGTGCCCGACGTACTTCTGGTACAGCCGCGGGATGCCGCCGGTGCTGCGCTCCTTCGGATCCTCGTCCTTCATGTACCAGTTGGCGACCAGCTCCATGCCGTCCGGGTTGGCGTGCACGGCGAGGATGATGAGGTCGTCCAGGAAGCGCAGCGTCTCGGGATCGTTGGCGCTCACGAGCTGGTAGACGGTCTCGATGAGCTGGTTGGCGCCGAGCACCTCGGTGGCGTGGAGGCCGCCGTCGAACCAGACGATCCCCTTCCCCTCCCGGGCGAGCTGGTGCGCCTGCTCGTCGGTGAGCCCTTCGGCGCGCGCCAGCCGCTCGGCGATCTGCCGGTAGTGCTCGCGGTTCTTGATGTTCTCCGGCGACGAGATGATCGCCATGAGCTGGGGTCGCCCCTCCGCCGTGTAGCCGATGGTGTCGAGCACCATGCGGTCGGACTCGGTGGCGAGCTTCTGCCAGTACTGCATGAACTGGGTGTAGTTGGGCAGCACGTAGTCGGCGCCGATGTCGAAGCCGAACTGCTGCTTCGGGCTCGTGACGTGCGGCGCGGCCTGCGCGCCCGCCACGCCCGCCGCCAGGACGGTGCCCACGACGAGCGCGAGCGACCGCGAGCGGACCAGACGGTTCACCATGGTGGAACGACCCCCGGGAAGCTGGAGAGGAAGGGAGGAGAGTGACGCCGGAAGATGACCCGAGGCCGGCCGGCGTGCTACCGGGTGTACGCGGGAGGGCGGGGGGGGCGTTGAACGGCGAGCGCTGAGCGCTCAGCGCTCAGCGTGACGGCCGCTCGGGCTGGCCAGTACTGGCCAGTCGGAGGGTGTTCCGCTGACCGCTCATCGCTGAGCGCTGATCGCTAGCTTCTCCCCCATGCTCTCCATCGACCTCAATGCCGACCTCGGCGAGGGCTTCGGGCACTACGTGGTGGCCGACGAGGGGCACGTCCTCCCCCTCGTCACGTCGGCCAGCATCGCTTGCGGCTTCCATGCGGGCGATCCACTCACCATGCGGCGCAGCGTCCGGCTGGCGCTCGACCATGGCGTGACCGTGGGCGCCCACCCTGGCTATCCGGACCTCCTCGGCTTCGGCCGGCGCGACCTGGGGGCGACGCCGGAGGAGGTCACCGCCTACGTGCTCTACCAGGTGGGCGCACTCGCCGCCGTGTGCCACGCCGAGCGCACCGTGCTGCGCTACGTGAAGCCGCACGGCGCGCTCTACAACCGCGCGGCCACCGACGCGGTCGTCGCGGCCGCGGTGGCCGAGGGGGTGCGGCTGGCCGACCCCACGCTCGTCCTCCTCGGGCTCGCCGGGAGCGCGCTCGTCAGTGAGGGGCAGCGCGCCGGGCTGCGCACCGCGGCCGAGGCGTTCGCCGACCGCGCCTACCTGGCGGACGGCACCCTCGCGCCGCGCAGCCGGCCCGGCGCGGTGCTCACCGACGAGGCGGCCGTGGTGGAACAGGCGCTCGGCATCGTCCGCGAGCAGCGGGTGGCCACGCTGGACGGCGGCAGCCGCCCCGTGCACGCCGACTCGCTCTGTGTGCACGGCGACAATCCGCGCGCGCCGGCGCTACTGCGCGCCCTGCGCCGGCGGCTCAACGGCGAGGGGATCACGATCGCGTCGTTCGCCGGATGAGCTGGCCGCGCATCGCCCCGCTCGGGGACGGCGCGATCACCGTCGCCCTGGGCGACGCGGTGGAGCCGGCGCTGAACGCGCGCGTCCACCGGCTGGCGGCGGCCGTGCGCGCCGCGGCGCTGCCCGGGGTGGTGGACGTGGTGCCGGCGTACGCGGCCGTCACCGTCTTCTACGAGCCACTGCACCACGGCCACGCCGAGCTGGCGGCGGCGCTCGCCCCGCTGGCCGAGGCGGCCGTGCGCGACGCGCCCGCCGCGGCGCCGACATCCGACGCGACGTCCGGCTCCCTCCACCGGATCCCGGTACGCTACGACGGCCCCGACCTGGCCGAGGTGGCCCGGCGGACGGGGCTCACGCCGGAGGAGGTGGTGCGGCGGCACGCCGAGCGGACGTACGCGGTCTACCTGCTCGGCTTCGTCCCGGGCTTCGCCTACCTCGGCGACCTGGATGCGTCGCTCGTCCTGCCGCGCCGCGCCGACCCGCGCCCCCGCGTGCCCGTGGGCGCGGTGGCGATCGCGGGCCGGCAGACGGCGGTCTATCCGCTCCCCACACCCGGCGGCTGGCACCTGATCGGCCGCACCGACGCACCGCTGTTCGACGCGGCGCGCACGCCGCCGGCGCTGCTCGCCCCCGGGGACCGCGTGCGCTTCGTCCCCGCGTGAGCGACACCCCGACGCTGGTCGTCGACGGCGCCCTGCCGTTCGTCACGGTGCAGGATCTGGGGCGGCCGGGCCACCGGCACCTCGGCGTGCCGGCGGGCGGCGCGATGGACCGCTGGGCGCTGCAGGCGGCGAACATCCTCGTCGGCAACGAGCCGGGGGCGGCGGCGCTGGAGTGGGCCGTCGGTGGCGGGATGGTGCGCCTGGCGAGGGAGGGAACGATCGCGCTCACCGGTGCCGGCGCCGACGCCGAGCTGGACGGCGCGCCGGTTCGCCCCTGGGAGCCGCTCCACGTCCGCGCCGGCGGCACGCTGGCGATCCGGGGCCTGCGCGGCGCCTTCCTCTACGTGGCCTTGGCCGGCGGCATCGACGTGCCGTCGCTGATGGGGAGCCGCGCGACCTACCTGCCGGGGGGATTCGGCGGGCACGACGGACGGCGCCTCCGCGCCGGGGACGTGCTGCCGCTCGGGCCCGCCGCGTCGCCCGCCCCCGCCGGCTTCGCCTGCCCGCCGGAGCTGTGCCGGGCGATCGCCGGTCCGGGCGACGACGCGCCGCTGCGGGTCGTGCGCGGCCCGCAGGCGGGGCTGCTGGACGCGACCGCCTGGCAGACGCTGCTCGAGGCACCCTTCCACGTCGCCCCGGCCGCCGACCGGACGGGCTACCGCCTGCTCGGCCCGCCGCTGTCGCTGACGGCCGAGGCCGCGCTGCCGTCGGAACCGGGCTGCCCCGGCGCCGTGCAGCTGCCGCCCGGCGGGCAGCCGATCGTCCTCATGGCCGATGCGCCGACGGTCGGCGGCTACCCGAAGCCACTGGTGGTCTGCGCGGCCGACCTGGGATGCCTCGCCCAGCGCCGTCCAGGCGACGCGGTGCGCTTCATCGAGATCGACGTCGCCGCCGCGCAGCGCGCCTATCGCCGCCGCCGCGTCGCGCTCTGGACGCTGAGCCAGCTGGTGGCGGCGGGCCGTTACTGACCCTGCGGAACGGCGACTGCCTGCCGCGGATCACGCGGAGAGGGCCGCGGATCGGCTGCTCGGTACGCCGGGGCTCCGCGCGCCCTGGGCGGGCATCTACGCTCATGAGGAGAGCGGATGCGGCGGAAAAGGCGCGGAGACGGCGGATCGCTCCTCGGGGTGTCCACGGCTCCGCGCGCCAGAGTCGGGAATGAATGGGGGTGGGCTCCTCGGCCCCTCACGGCTCCGTGCGCCGGACCGGGCGAGCGGAGGGATGAGGGCAGAGGCGCCCACCCCCGATCAGTTCCGGTCCTGGCGCGGGGCGGTGTGGCATGGGGAGCCCCCCACCCCCTCTGGTCAGCTCCTGGCGGGAGGAGCCGTGGAGTGGAGGCGGAGCAATCCGAAGGATCCGTGCTCGTCCGAAGCATCCGTGTCCCCCCTGAGCGTAGATGCCGGCCCACGGCAAACGGAGCTCCGGCGTACAGCGGAGCCGAGCCGGGTCGCGCCGAAGGCGCGCCGCGTCTTGCGAGGCCGCCGTTCGCGGTTCCGCCGCGTCAGTCGGTGACGAGCCCCTCGAACGGCTCCATGTGCACCAGCGTGCCGGCCACCGCGGGCACGGCATCCTGGATGGCGCCCTTCACGCGGCCGCTGAGCTCGTGCGCGTCGTGGAGCGACATCGCCGGGTCGGCCTGCACGTGGATGTCCACGAAGTAGGCCAGGCCGTGCTTGCGCACCATCAGCTTCTCGATCGCCTGCACGTCCGGCACCGTGCGCGCGGCGTGGCTCACGCGCTCGATCACCGCCGGGTCGGGGGCGCGGTCCATCAGGTCGGCCACGGCCGGGCGCAGCACGTTGATGCCGTTCGCGAAGATGATGATCGACGCCACCACGGCCGCCCAGTCGTCCGCCGACTCCCAGCCGGGCCCACCGATCAGCGCGACCGAGATGCCGACGAAGGCCGCCGCCGAGGTGATCGCGTCGCTGCGGTGATGCCAGGCGTCTGCCTGCACCGCCGTGCTCCCCACCTCGGTGCCCACGTGGAGCACGCGGCGGAAGAGCCCCTCCTTGATCAGGATCACCGCCACCAGCACCACCAGCGTGAACGGCGCCGGCGCGTGGTGCGGCGTGACGATCTCGCGCGCCGCCTCGATCGCCACCCCCACCGCTGCACCGAGGAGGAGGAGTCCGACGATGGCTGCCGCCAGCGCCTCCGCCTTCCCGTAGCCGAAGGGGTACGACTCGTCGGCCGAGCGGGCGGCGATGCGCAGGCCTCCCCAGACGATGAGCGAGGAGACGACGTCGGCCACCGACTCGATGGCATCGGCGACGAGGGCATACGAGTGCCCTACCAGCCCGGCGACCAGCTTGGCGATCGCGAGGAGGGCGTTCACGAGCAGCCCGGCCTGGGCCGAGCGGATGCCGCGGGTGAACTCGTCGGCCATGTGGTGGGGCAGTCGATGCGGGGGCCGCGCCCCGGGGGGGCGGAACGGACCCGCGCAATCTGACGCGGACCGCCCGCGTGGTGTAGTCGGGTGATCGTCCGTGGTGTAGTCAGGTGATCGTCGCGGCCCGCGTCCCGCGCTCGATGCGGGGCGCGGGCCTTCGCGCCTCCGGCATCGTCCACCGTCGGGGACGCCCGCTGTCGCTCCGCGGGGACAGGACAGTGCCGCAGCGCGTTGCGAGGGGGACGACCGGTACGCAGCACGTCACCGGAACCGCGCGCAAGCTCTTGTGTATCAACGGTGTCAGGCCCCGCCCGCGGCGTCCGCTCGCGACCGTGGGGGCCTTGCGAGCTCCTCGACTCGCGCGCACGATTCCCGCGTGCGATGGCTCATGCGCGACGCCGCGCACCCCTCGGCACCACCGTTCGGCGGAGGCCCCATGCGATCGTGGATCGCGACAACGCTCATCCTCGCCGTCGCGGCCTGCTCGGCGCCGGCGCCGCGACTCACGCCGGCGCCCGACCCGAGCATCCCGCTCGACGCGCAGCTCTTCCCGCCCTACTACGGCCAGGTGGCCGTGCACCTGACGAAGCCGGCCTACATCGCCGTCTTCGAGATCGTGCCCGGCCGCGGCGTCAGCATGCTCTACCCGCAGAGCGGCTCCGGCTTCCAGCAGACCGACGAGGTCTGGGTGCCGATGCACTACAGCCCGCAGCGATGGCTGTACGCCAGCGGCGCCAGCACCTACTCGGGCTTCGGCATGGGACGCTACGGGTTCGCGTCGTACGCCGGCCGATCCTACTACGGCGACGGCTATGGTGTCGCGGACCGCTTCGGCGCCCCGCCACGCTACCTCTTTCTCGTCGCGTCGGAGGAGCCGCTCGACGTGGCGCAGTTCCAGGGGAGCGGCACGGCCATCCGCACCTACCTCGGCCTCAACGACTACGCCGGCTACGAGCCGTACGAGCTGATGGAGCGCCTGGCCTATGCGGTGCTCCCCTTCGTCTCGGCCGACGGCTGGGTGAGCGACGTCTATGTGGACTGGGGCTACGACTGGGGCTACGGCGTCGGGCCGGGCATGACGGCGGCGATGGCCAGCTATCGCACCGTACGCTGCCCCGACGGCACGCTCGGCACCGGTCGCTACCTCGCCGGGTGGGGCTGGGAAGTGCCCCCCTGCCTGAACCGCTCGGTCATCGGGACGCCGCAGCTGCCGCCCGTCGGGCCGCCGGTGGGCGACGACTCGTCGGCCGCCCCGACGGAGCCCGGGCGCTCGCGTGCCGCCTCGCCCGACACGGCCGACCGCCGCCGCCGCACGCCCGACCAGGAGCCGCGCACCGCGCCGCCGCCGTCCCCGGATCAGATGCGTCGCCGCATCGCCGAGCTGCGGGCGGACGCCAGCCGGCTGCACTTCCGCGACGAGCTGTCCAGGCAGGTGCAGCGTGGCGTCACGGTGCGGCAGGCGATCGTCGAGCGGATGCCTCCGGGCGACGATCCGTTCCGGCCGACGTACCGCTCCACCCGCGCGGAGCGGGACGAGTCCACGACCCGCCAGCGGAATGCCGACCTGCAGCGCCGCCGCGAGGCCGCCCGCCGCGACGTCCACCCGTCGAGCACGCGCGGCTCGTCCGTGCGCGGCTCGTCGGCCGGCTCCACGCGGAGCACGCCGCGCGCCCGCCCCTCGAGCCCACGCCCGCGGGCCAGCGCCCCGAGCAGTCGCGGCAGCAGCCGGCCGGAGGCGAGCGCGCCGCGCACGCGCAGCTCGCCGCCGTCCACCCGCTCCGCGCCCTCCTCGTCCAAGCAGGGCGGCGAGACGCGCAAGCGCCCGCCGACGCAGTGAGCGGAGACGGGGCGAGGTGAACGCACGAGGGGCCGCTGCCAGATGGCAGCGGCCCCTCGTGCGTTCGCGAGCGGTCGGACGTCCGGCCTCAGCGCCCGCGGAAGCGGTGGATGTCGCGCCGCTCCTTCTTGGAAGGGCGCCCCTTCTCGTACGTGAAGTCGTGCGTCACGCTCTTCAGCTGGATGGCCAGGCGCTCGCGTGCCGCGCGGCTGGCCTCCGTCTCCTCGTAGAGCGTGGCCGCCTCGCTCGCCGGCCCGCGCCGCTCCGAGATCGCGCGGACGACGACCTCGTGCTGGTATGGGCCGAGTCGCACGCGCAGCACGTCGCCCGGCTGCACCCCCTTGGCGCGCTTGGCGCGCTCGCCGTTCAGCTCCACCTTGCCCCCCTCGATGGCCTGCACGGCCAGCGAGCGGGTCTTGAAGAAGCGCGCCGCCCAGAGCCACTTGTCCAGCCGCGTGCGGCCGTCGTCACGCTCGGTGCTCATGCGCCGAACCCTACCCGGCGGGCGACGCTTCTTGCAAGGGCGGCCATGGACTCCAGGACGGTGGTGCGACGGTGAGCGAGCGCGTGGACGTGCTGGTGGTGGGCGGTGGGATGGCAGGGCTGGGCTGCGCGCGGCGGCTCGCCGCGGCGGGGCTCTCGGTCGCCGTGGTGGAGGCGCGCGACCGCCCGGGGGGGCGCATCCACACGCTCCGCCCGCCCGGCGCGACGCTGCCGGTGGAGCTCGGGGCGGAGTTCATCCACGGCACGCCGGCCGGGCTGCTCGCGCTCTGCGCCGAGGCGGGTGTCGACACGGTGCCGGCGGCGGACGGACGCTGGCGCGCGACGCCCGAGGGGCTGCGGCCGGCCCCCTGGTACGAGGACGACCTCGACCGCGTGCTGGACGCGCTCGACGCCCACCGCACGCCCGACCGCTCCTTCGCCGACTTCCTGGCCGAGTGGGCGCGCGCACATCCGGGGCGCGACGATGCGGTGCAGCGGGCATGCGGCTTCGTCGAGGGCTTCCATGCCGCCGATCCGGCACGGGCCAGCGAGCGTGCGCTCGCCCACGAGATGGCCGCCACCGAGGCCGAGGGCGGGATGGAGAGCCGGCGCATCCCGGCCGGCTACGATCGCCTCGTGCACTGGCTGGGCGCACAGCTCGGCGGGCGGGGCCGGGTGCTGCTCGGCACCGCAGCGCGCGAGCTCCGCTGGGCCGAGGGCGACGTCACGCTGCGCACGACGCGCGGCGACGGGCAGGCGGGCCCGGAGCTCCGTGCGCGCGCGGCGGTGATCACGCTGCCGGTGGCCGTGCTGCAGGCGGCGCCCGGCGAGCCCGGCGCGGTGCGCCTCGATCCCCCGCTCGCCGAGAAGGCGGACGCACTGGGCTCGCTGGCGCTGGGCGCGGCGCGGCGCGTGGTGCTGCACTTCGCGACGCGGCCGTGGGACGACGACGCGCTGCGGGCCCCCGGCGTGCGGGCGCATCCGCGCGAGCTGGGCTTCCTGCAGGCCGAGGACGCGGCCATCCCCATCTGGTGGACGGCGGCACCGCTACCCGCGCCAGTGCTCGTCGGGTGGCTCGGCGGCCCGCGCGCGGCGCGCCTTGCCGGCACGCCGGACGCCGAGGTGCAGGCACAGGCGGTGGAGACGCTGGCCGCCTGCCTGCGTCTACCCGTCGACGCGGTGCGCGCGCAGCTTCGCGGCGCCTACACCTACGACTGGTGCGCCGACCCGTACGCGCGCGGCGCGTACAGCTACGCACTCGTCGGCGCGGACGACGCGCGCGAGCGGCTCGCGCGTCCGGTGGCCGGCACGCTCTTCTGGGCCGGCGAGGCGACGCATTCCGGCTCCGCCGGCACCGTGCACGGCGCGCTGGCGAGCGGGGAGCGAGCGGCCCGCGAGGTCCTCGCGCGGCTGCGGCGTTAGGCGACCGTGTCGGACGGCGCCTGGCGCGGCCGTTCCGTGCAGCCTCCCTCGGCGCTCCACCCCAT
This sequence comes from Gemmatimonadaceae bacterium, assembly GCA_035761165.1. Lineage (GTDB taxonomy): Bacteria > Gemmatimonadota > Gemmatimonadetes > Gemmatimonadales > Gemmatimonadaceae > CALCHX01. Next base: position 28,182 of record DASTRO010000134.1, read on the forward strand.
CATTCCCCAGCGCGCCAGCGCGGCAGCGGCGCCGGGCCGATCCGCTCGCTCCGCGTGATCCGCGGCTGCCGTTCCGCCGCTCCCGGCTCCGCCACGTCCGCCGGCCCGCTCACCGCTCCGGCAACAGCGACACCTGCACGTACCGCCCCGTATCGAAGTACCGCCGCGCCGCGGCCTGCAGCGCCGCCGGCGTCAGCGCGTCCACCAGGCGACGGGTGTGCGCGATCTCCGACAGCGGGAGCCCCTGCTCGTCGTACGTCAGGAGCTGGCTCGCCCAGTAGGAGTTCTGCTCGAGCCCCGTCTCCATGCTGCGGCGGAGCTGCTCCTGCGCCTTCGCCAGCTCGTCGGCGCTCGGGCCGGTGGCCTTCAGGCTGTCGATCTCGCGCAGCACGGCGGCCGTCAGCTCGTCCAGCCGCTCCGGCGCGGAGCCGAAGCTAACCGAGATCGAGTACTCCTCGCGCGGCTGGCGGGCCAGGTAGCCGCCCACCGACGCGTCGTAGGTGCCGCCCATCGCCTCGCGCAGCGTCTCGCGCAGCCGCATCTCCAGCACCTGCGTGAGCGCGGCGATCGTGTACTGCTGCTCGCGCGAGTACTTGGCCGGCCCGTGGAAGACGAGCCGCGTCTCGGCCTTGGGCTCCACGCCGCGCCGCACGACCCGCGTCACCACGCCGTCCGGCGGCCGGATGCCGACGTCGCGCCAGTGCTCCTCGCGTCCGCTGCTCGGCAGGCCGCCGAGCCAGCGCTCCACGAGCGGGCGGAGCGCCGCGGTGTCCACGTTGCCGACGATGGCGAAGGTGAAGTCGCCGGCGTCGGCGAAGCGCTCGCGGTAGAAGCGCAGCGCGGTGCCGAGATCGATCTCGTCGAGCATCGCCGGCGTGGCCGGTCGGGCGCGCGGATGGTGCTGCGTGAGCGTCACCGCCAGCGTGTCCGCGAACGCCGACTCCGGCGCGCGGCTGCGGTTCTCCAACGCCGAGCGGGCGCGCGCCCGGAACGCGGCGAAGGCGGCGCTGTCCTCACGCGGCGCCGTGAAGTAGAGGTAGACGAGCTGGAAGAGCTGCTCCACGTCCTTCGGCGACGCGCTGCCGCTGACGCCCTCGCTCAGCTCACCGATCGACGGCCCGGCCGACACCGCCTTGCCGGCCAGCGCCTTCTCCAGCTGCACCGCGTCGAAGCCGCCGAGGCCCCCCAGCTCGGCGATCGACGCGGCGAGCGACGCGGAGACGTAGGTCGAGTCCGGGGCCAGCGAGGTGCCGCCCGGGCTGCGCCCGGCGAGGATGATCTGGTCGTCCTTGAAGTGCGTGGGCTTGACGAGCACGCGCACGCCGTTGGAGAGCGTCCACTCCGTCACGCCCACCTCGGCCACGTGGCGCTCGGCCGTCACGCGCCCGGCGCGCGGTGCGTCGGCCACCAGCGGCGCGTCGGCCACGTCGTCCTGGTAGGGGGCGATGTCCAGCGTCTTCACGCGCTCGAAGACCGCCAGCAGCTGGCGCTCGTCCGGCAGCCGCACGCCGTCCTTGGCCGGCGCGGTCACGAGCACGACGCGGTTGCTGTCGCTGATGTAGTCGCTGGCCAGCGCGTTCACGTCGGCCAGCGTGACGCCGGGGACGAAGCGCTGGTAGAGCGTCCAGGCGTCGGCCATCGAGACGTACGGCTCCTTCTGCAGGAAGGCGGTGACGTACTGGTTGGCGAAGGCGCCGGAGACGGTCTTCTCCCGCTCGGCGTAGCTCCGCTCCATCCCGCGCAGCAGGTCGGCCTTGGCGCGTTCCAGCTCCGACGCGGTGAAGCCGTGCCGGTCGACGCGTGCCGCCTCCACGAGCAGCGCCTCGAGGCCGCGCAGCACGCCACTGTCGGCCACCGCCGCGCCCATCGAGTAGGCGTCCTTGGCACGCACCCAGCGCCCCTCCGACGCGCCGGCGCCCAGGAAGGGCGCGTCGGGGCGCTGCGTGAGCTCGTAGAGGCGCAGGTTGAGCATGCGGTCGTAGAGCGCCGCGACGATCTCGCGGCGCACGTCGCCCACCGTGCCCGAGGGGGCGGGATCGCGCTTGTAGAGCACGCTCACGACGGTGCTCGTCGCCTCCGGGTCGGTGACGACGGAGACGAGCGGCTCGGCGTTGCCGGGCACCGGCGTCGTCGGGCGCGGCGGGGCGCCCGACGGGTTGCGCAGGGCGGCGAAGCGCTCGCGGATCATCCGCTCCACCGCCGCCGCGTCGAAGTCGCCGACGGCCACCACCGCCATCAGCTCGGGACGGTACCAGCGCTCGTAGAAGTCGCGCAGCGCCGCGGCGGTGGCGTGGCGGATCACCGTCGTGTCGCCGATCGGCAGGCGGTCGGCGTAGCGCGAGCCGCGGAAGACCACGGGCAGCTGCTTGTCGCGCATGCGCGATTCGGCGCCCTGACCCAGCCGCCACTCCTCCATCACCACCGGGCGCTCCTTCACGACCTCGGCCGAGTCGAGCGTCAGCTCGTGCGCCCAGTCGCCCAGGATCTCGATGCCCTTCGCCACCACGCCCGCGCTGTCGGTGGGGAGGGTGAGCATGTAGACCGTCTCGTCGAAGCCCGTGTAGGCGTTGATGTCGGGGCCGAAGCGCATCCCCACCGACTCCAGGTAGTGCACCAGCTCCTGCTTCTGGAAGTGGCGCGTGCCGTTGAACGCCATGTGCTCCAGCAGGTGGGCCAGGCCGCGCTCGCTGCTGTCCTCGAGCACCGAGCCCACGTCCACCACCAGCCGCAGCTCCGCGCGGTGCTCCGGCTTGGCGTTGCGCCGCACGTAGTAGCGGAGCCCGTTGGGCAGCGTGCCGGCGCGCACCGCGCTGTCGCTGGGGAGCGGCGTCGTCGGGGGCGCGGTGGCGAGGTCCGGACGCGGGGTGGCGGGGGCGGCGGCCGGCGCCGCGGGGGCTGCCGGCGCCGCGGGCGCGGCGCCCTGGGCAGCGGCGAGCGCCGGGGCGGCGAGGAGGGGAACGAGGGGAACGGCCAGGAGACGGAGGCCGCGGGCGAGTCGGAGCATGAGTCGGGGACGGAGGGCGGGCGGAGCGGGCGTTCAGTCGTCGAGCAGGGCGTCGTCGGCGTCGCAGTGAACGTGCGCCGCGCCGTCGGTGTCGTACTGCACGGTCACCTGCCACGGCCGGCAGCACACGGGGCAGTCCTCCACGTACGACTGCGTCGCGCCGCTGCCCGGGTCGAGCGTGATCTCGCACCACTCGCCGCAGTACGGGCAGGCGACCTCGCTGCTGGTGTCGGCGGTGCCGTCGCCGAGCGGGAAGTCGTCGTCGAGCGCGTCGAGGTCGTCGGCGGCATCGGGATCGTCGGCATCCTGCAGCCGGTCGTCCAAGAGGCGGTCGAGGGCGTCGTCGGCCGGGCGGGGGGGCGGCCGGTAGCCCTGCTCGGCGAGCCAGGCATCGGCCTCGTCGAACGGGGGATCGAAGGGTGCGTCGTGGGGGTGCGGCATGGGAATCCGGATGCGGGAGCCTCGCCCGCGCGGCGGGCGTTCCGGCTCGTACCCCGTCGGGGCTCCGGAGGTCGCCGCGCACGTCGTCCAGGGAAATTTTCCCTCTGGCGTGGCGCGAGGCGGGGTCCCATCGTCCGTGAGGAGGAGCGGTGCGCCGCCGCAACGTTCACGGCGCTGTGGAGTATATCCAGTACGGTCCGCTTCCGACGACGGTCATCCTGGTGACCGTCGCCCCTTCAGTCGCCTGCCTCTCACCGCCGTGCTCAACATCCGTCGTCCCCGGCTCCTCACGTCGTGCCTCGCGCTCGCCATCGTCGCGGCGGCCGCTGGCGCGATCGGCCTCGGGCGGCGGGGCCCGATCGGGCGCGAGACGGCGCAGGCCTTCGCCGGGGCGCGGCAGTTCCGCGGCCACCTGGTGGAGCGCTCGCGGCACGATCCGGTGACGGCGCGTGACACGGCGTCGCTGCTCGCCCTCGGCTACCTGGAGCGCGCGCGCCTCGGCCTGGGGAGCCCCTTCCGGCTCGTGGACTTCGTGCTGAACGACCCGCGCCTGCCGCTCCCGATGCGCGACAGCACGGCGTGGGCGCTGCTGACGATGGTCTACGACGGCGAGGTCTACGAGGTGGACCCGCTCGCCCTCGACTCGCTCTTCCGCCACCCCGCCGCCAATGCCGAGGGCTCGGCGGCGGCGCAGCTGGCGCGCATCGAGCGCGCCGTGCGGGCGACGGACGATCCGCGCGTCGGCGAGCAGGCGGTGCGCCTGGCGTACTCGCTGGCCGGCGCCGAGGGGCTGCTGCGGCCGGCGATGCAGCTCGTGCCGGCGAGGGTGGCGGCGCAGCTGCGCGACCGCGTGCTGGCGCGCGCGGACCTGCTGCGGCTGCTGCACGCCGCTCGCGAGGAGCGACTGGACCCCGTGCGCCTGGTGCCCGCCTGGCGCATGGCGCGGCGCTTCGCCGTGGAGCGTCCGATCCTCGCCCCGCTCGACGAGGCGCAGGAGGTGCGCATGATGCAGCTCGTGCCCGGGCTCGTGGCCGAGCTGCGGACGGCGGCGCGTGGCGTCGGGACGGTGGCGGCCGCCGCGACCGCGGCGCCCGACGACAGCGTACTCCTCTCGCCGCAGGCCGGCGCCCGCCTGGCCGCGCTGCCGCAGGCGCACGCGCTGCCCCCGCAGTCCGCGGTGGTGGTGGCGCTGCGGGCGTCGGAGGTGCGCGTGCTGGCGTCCGACGCCACCGAGCGCGTTCGCCGCAGCCGCCAGCGCTTCCTGGACGATGCCACGACGGAGGAGCTGCTGGCGGCACACTACGCGCGGCTCGGGAAGGGGCGCGACCGGCGAGCGGCCGGCGCGACGCTCTGGGCGGCGGTGAGCCTCCGGCCGTTCGCGCAGGAGGAGCCCTGGTTCCCCGGTGCCGGCGGCCCCAGCTCGGCGGAGCTGCGCACCCGCTTCGGCGTGGCCGCGGTGAGCTTCGACCGCGACGTGCCCGTGGAGTGGCGGCCGTACTACCGGCGGCTGCTCGCGACCGCCGTGGAGGACGTGCGCCGCGTGCTCCCGGACCTGTCGCTCGACGGGATCGGGATCCACTTCGGCCGGCAGCCGATCCGCGCCGCCCTCGCCGTGCACGACCCGCGGACGCGCACGATCTTCCTCCCGCTCGGCACCGGCTCGGGCGCGCTGGCGCACGAGCTGGCGCACGACCTGGACTGGCAGGTGGCGGAGCGCCGCTTCTCGCACCGCGGCCAGTACAGCACCGACCAGGCGGTGCGCGAGCAGCGCGGCCGCCTGGCCACCTCGCTGCGGGGCCTGACGAGCGCGACGCTCGTCGCGCCGGGGCCGGAGAACCAGTTCAGCCCACCGCACTCGCAGCGGCCCACCGAGGTGTTCGCCAGCAGCGTGGACTGGTTCGTCGCCGCCGGCCTGGCGCGGCTCGGCCGCGTGGACGGCTATCTCTCCGGGGTGCAGGACGCCTACCTCACCGGGTTCGCCGACGTGCGCCCCCCGGACGCCTTCGGCAGCGCCGGCGAGGCGACGGTGGAGGTGCTGGCGGAGATGACCACGGTGCCCCCCGAGCTCGAGGCGTGGTTCCTGTCCGAGTACGGCCGCGGGCGCGCGATGACGGCACCGGAGCGCGCCGCGCGCGTGCTCGCCGTGGCCGGGGAGCGCACGGTGCACGTCACCGCCGCGTCGCCGCTCGCCGGCTGGGAGGTCTCCCCCTTCCGCCAGGACGACGCGCTGGGCGCGTCGAGGGCGGTGCCGCGCTGTGTGGCGCGCGAGGTGGACGGGGACGACGCGCTGCGCCGGGCGCGGCGCACCGCTGCCGAGCTCGCGGCCGACGCGGTGGCGCGGCGGCTGGTGGCGCGCTACGGCGCGCCGGTGGCCGGGGTCGGCCTCGTGCACCTGGACGCCGCCGGCGTGCCGACGGCGCCGGTGGACCCGGACGTGCTGGCGGTGCGGCAGCGGGAGCTGCGCGAGCGGATCCTGCGCCGCGTCGAGCGGGCCGCCGAGGCGCGCGCGTGGATGCCGACGGGCAGCGCGCCGTTCTACACGCCCTACTGCTGAATCGCCGCCCGCGGGTGTACCGCCCGCGGGTGTGCCGTCCGCCGGTGCACCGGGGTCGTCCGGCTCACGCGGCCGGCCACGGGTAGAGCGCGCGGTAGATGGCGCGGTTCCGCTCGACGATCCGCACGTAGTCGCGCGTCTCGTCGTACGGGATGCGCTCGGCGAAGAGCTCGGGATCGTCGTCCGCGCCCACCTTCTGCTCCCAGCGCGTGACCCGCGAGCCGCCGGCGTTGTAGGCGGCGAGCACGTTGGGCAGCACGCCGTCGTACCGCTCCATCAGCGACGCCAGGTGCGCGGTGCCGAGCCGCACGTTGACGTCGGGCTCGTAGAGCAGGGCGTCCTCCCACACGGGGAAGTCCATCGCGCGCGCGATGCTGCGCCCCACCGACGGCAGGAGCTGCATCAGGCCGCGCGCGTTGGCGGCCGAGCGGGCGTCCGCCTGGAAGTTGGACTCCTGGCGGATGAGCGCCGCCACCAGCGCCGGGTCGAGCCCGTGCTCCGCCGCCTCGGCGGCCAGCACGTCGCGGTGCACCACGGGGTACACGGTGCGATAGGTGCGGACGTCGGACGGCGCGCCACGGCGCAGTGCCTGGAGCCCGAGCGCGACGCCGCGCGACGAGAGTCCGCGCGCCTGGAAGGCCTCGGCGGTGGCGAGCAGTCGCGAGACGGAGCTGTCGGCGAGCGCGGCGAGGCGACCGAACTCCCGGCTCGCCTCCGGGTCGAGGCCGATGTGCCGCAGCTCGTCGGCGCGGGCGAGCCCCGCCTCGAGGTCGGCGAAGACGGGGCGCGGCTGCGAGTCCGGGGCGGGCGACCACCACTCGGCACCGCCCAGCCGGCGCGCCGCCAGCACGGCGTAGTAGTTGAGCCGCTCGCGCTCGAGCACGCGGCGCCACCGCTCGCGCGCCTCGGCGGAGTCGCCGGCGGCCGCCCAGGCGCGGCCGGCCCAGTAGAGCGCGGCGATGCCGTCGTTGCTGTGCGGGTAGCGCGTGGCCAGCGTGTCGAACTCGCGCGCGGCGGTACGGTGCTCGCCCGCCGCCTCGGCGATGATGGCGGCACGGAAGCGCGCGCTCGGCGCGAGCGCGCTGCGGGGGAAGCGCGCCGCGAGGTCGCGGAAGGCGCTGCGCGCCGCCGCGTCGCGCCGCTCGTCGGTGGCCAGGTCGGCCAGCAGGTAGAGCGCGCGGGCGGACGCCTCGTCCTCGGGGAAGCGGGTGAGGATCCGGCGCAGCAGCGTGCGCGACTCGCCGAGCCGCCCGGCGCGCAGCACGGCGCGGGCGCGGGCGTAGGCGGCGTCGCCGCCGGCCGAGCTGCGGGCCGGCACGCGCGCGTACTGCGCCGCGGCGGCGTCGTAGCGGCCGAGCCGGAAGAGGACGTCGCCGTAGAGCATGTGATCGGCCGCGGTGAGCGCGTCGGCCGAGCGGCGGTTGGCGGCGGCGTAGGCGCGCGCCGCGTCGGCCAGTGGCCCGCTGCGGGCCAGGCTGCGCGCCACGCTCAGCTCCTCGGTGGCGGTGAGCGGCGCGAACTCCTCCTGCAGCAGCCCGGCGGCGTCGCGGGCCACCCCACTGCCGCGCCGCTCGGCCACGAGGCGGGCCAGCGCGGCGCGGATCTCCGTGCGGGCGGCGTCGTCGGCACCGGACAGGAGGCGGGCGCGCATCGCCGCCACGGGCTCGCCGGCCGCGGCGTAGGCGCGTGCAGCGCCCGCCGTGTCGCCCGTGCGCTCGCGCGCCTGCGCCTCCACCAGCGCCGTGCGGGCGCGCACCAGCGAGTCGCGCAGCGCGGCGTACAGCCGGGCGCGCGCGCCGCTGTCGGCGGTGACGCCCGCGGCGCGCAGCCGCAGCCAGTCGCTCGCGCGCGGGAGGCGCACGGCGGCGCGCGCGGAGGTGGCGGCCGCGCTGTCCAGCCGGTCGCGCCGGTCGAGCGCCCGGGCGAGGAGGGTGAGCCGCACGCCGCGCGTGCTGTCGTCCGGGGCGAGGGCGACGGCGCGGACCGCCTGCGCGACGGCCAGCGAGTCGGCGTCGCGACCCAGCGCCGCGCGGGCCAGCAGCTCGCGCCCGGCGCCGTCGAAGCGCGCGTCGAGCCACGGCTCGCGGGCCAGCAGCTCCTGCACCGTGGCCCAGCCGCCCCACTGCGCCGCCGCCGTCGCGGCGAGCAGCACGACGTCCGGCGTGCGCCGCTCCGGGGCGCGCAGGGCGGGGGTGAGCAGCTGCGTGGCGCGGAAGGCGCGCCCGTCGGCCAGCGCCTCGCGGGCGGCGCGCACGCTCGGATCGTCGCGGCGGTCCAGCGCGGTCTCCAGCTCGCTGCGCGGCGGCACCGGCCCCCCCTCCGCGGGCGGCTGGTCGCAGGCCGCGGCGGCCAGGGTCAGCGCGAGCGGCAGGAGGAGCGCCAGCCCGTGGGCGCGGGGCGGGAGGGGGCGAGAGGGCAGCGTGGACATGTCGGCTATACCCACGGGTGTCGCGACGGGTTCATGGACGCGTGCGGCGCGCGCACCGCGTGGGAGTGCGCTGGACAGCGGGAACGGCCGCTGGTAAGTCTCGTCGCCGCGTGGGCTGGCGCGGCGGCCGGCGCGCGTCGCTGTCCGGCTCCGCCCATCCCCGTGCTGGCGTGGCTCGGGCACATGCCCGGCGCGGCTGGCAGACCACGGGCCATCGCGGCCCGCTCGTGCATCCCGTCACCCCTCGTCCGATGTCCGACCATTCCTCTCCTCGTGCTGACGACGCCGTCGGCGGCGGCGATCCGATCGGCGGCGATGCCGCGGACCGGCGCTGGCGCCCCGTCACCCTCGGCGCCGACGTGCCGCCACCCGCCGGAGCGTACTCACCCGGGGTCCGCGCCGGCAACCTGCTCTTCGTCAGCGGGCAGGTGCCACGCGACCCACGGAGCGGCGCGCTCGTCGGCGACGGCGACGTGGCGGAGCAGAGCCGCCAGGTGCTGCGCAACCTGGAGGCGGTGCTGCGCGCTGGCGGCGCCACGCTCGCCGACGTCGTCGCCGTGACGGTCTACCTGGCCGACGAGGGGGACTGGGGGACGTTCAACGAGGTGTACCGGGCGGTCTTCACGCCGCCCTACCCGACGCGCACGGTGGTAGGCGCGCGACTGCGCGGGATCCTCGTGGAGCTGAGCGCCGTGGCGGTCGTCGACGGGTGAGCGTGGCGGTGGCGTCGCTAGATTTCGGAGCGATGTCCACGACGCCCACCGCCGGGCCCGAGCAGCCCATCGAGCTGGATCTGCGCCGCGCGCTGCGGCACGCGGGGCGCGCCCTGTGCCTCCGATGCCCGCACTGCGCCGGGCGCGGACTCTTCCTCTCGCCGCTGCGGCTGCGGCCGGACTGCCCCTCCTGCGGGCTGGCACTGGACCGTGGGGAGCCGGACTACTTCCTCGGGGCCTACGTCCTGAACCTGATGGCGGTGGAGGCGCTCTTCGCCGCGGTGCTCGTCATCGTGCTGGTGGCCACCTGGCCGTCGCCGCCGTGGACGCTGCTGCAGTACGGCGCCGCCGCGTTGATGGTGCTCGGCGCGGTGGTCTGCTACCCGTTCGCGAAGGTGCTCTGGATCGCCGTCGATCTCACGCTCCGCCCGGTGACACCGGCCGAGCTGCCGGGCCCGCTCCCGCCCGAGCTGCTGCCCGACGGAGCGCGCGGATCGCGCGGCGCGCCGCCCTGAGCGCGCGCCCTCCACGCCCTCAACGTCCGGCTTCCCGGATGAAGAGGGCGATCCCGGTCTCGTCGGGGTAGCCGTGCAGCTCGAAGCGGCGGCCCGTGCGCGCGCTCTCCAGCGTCCGCACCAGCGTCGCGCCGCCCACCGTGAGGCCGAGCGCGCGCCGCAGCTCCTCGCCCAGCTCCGGCCACACCTCCACGATCGACCGCCCGAGCGCCGCGGCGGAGGCGCAGTCGAAGAGATCGGCGGCGGCGGTGTTCAGGTAGGTGAGATGGCCCGTCCGATCGAGCGCGACGAAGGGGGCGGGGGAGACCTCGAGGATGTTGCGGAGCTGGCTCCGGTAGCGGTCGGCGGCGACGCGGAGGGTGCGGTCGGCCTTCTGGGCGGCATGCTCCGCCTCGCGCCGCGCGCGGCGGTGCAATCGCCGCTCGCCGCGCTCCCGCTCCACCTGCTCGGCGCGCCGCACCTGCAGCGCGGCGTGGGCGACGACGGCCGCCATCGCCAGCACGAGCGCCGTGGCGAGGAGCGGGCGCGAGGCGCCCGTGGCCATCATCTGGCGCTGCTCGGCCAGCTGGGCGAGCCAGACGAGCGCCGGCGGGAGAACGAGCACGCCGGGCAGCGCCGCGCGCACCAGCCGGGCCTCGCCGCCGCGGCCGGAGAGCCACCAGCCACCGTCCGGGCGGCGGGCGAGCAGCAGGCCGGACGAGAGGAGGAGCAGCACCAGCGCGACCGCGGGAGCGATGGTCGTCACGGGGCGCCGTGTGGCGGCGCCGCTGGCCTGCGCGTCGGCGGGGCTGCCCGCGGTGGTCGCCAGGAGGGCGAGGAGAACGACCGCCGCGGCACAGAGCCACGCCCCGTGCACGGCGCCGGAGCGCTCCAGGCCGAGGAGGGCGATCGCCGCGCCGAGGAAGAGGAGGGCGGCGACGGTGAAGGGGGAGGGGGCGATGGCGAGCAGCGCCACCGGCGTCTCCGTCCAGCGGCCGACGAGCGCCATCCCGTCGGCCGGCTCGGCGGCGGGGGCGAGGAGCGCGACTGCGGCGGCGATCAGGACGACCAGGGTTCCGGTCGCCAGCGCGCCGGCGCGCCGTGCGGTGCGCGGCGTGGTGTCCGTCTGCAGGGCCATCCCCAGGGCGGCGACGGCGAGGGTGGCGGCGGTGATCGGCGGGACCACCGGCCAGCCGGTGGCGTAGGCGGCGAGCGGCGCCCAGCCGGCGCCCCATCCGGCGATGGGGACGAGGGCCAGCACGAGGCCGGCGGTGCCGATGAGGCCCAGGCCGGCGGCGCGCGGCCCGCGCGCCGCCGGGCGCGCCTCGCCGTCGGGGCTCGATCTCTCCGGGGCGTACGGCGTGGTGAAGACGTCGGAGAGCATGGGACGGACGCGAGCGTGGTCAGAGGATGCGCGTGAGCAGGGTGAAGATGCGCTCCTGCACGCGGTCGCTCCACGGGCGACGAAGGAACGCCTCCAACGTAACCTCACGCGCATGGGTCAGGTCGCGGTCGAAGACGTCGTGCATCGCCCGGCCCAGCTGGTCGTCGAGGGCGACGAAGTTGGACTCGTCGTTGAAGACCATGGAGCGGTTGTCGAAGTTCATCGTCCCGATGGAGACCAGGCAGCCGTCGGCGACGATCGTCTTGGCGTGGACCATCGTCGGCTGGTACTCCCAGATGCGCACGCCGGCCCGGAGCAGGGGCTCGTAGTGCGCCCGCCCGGCGAAGCGGGTGGAGCGCACGTCGGTGGCCTCGCCGGCGGTCAGGATGCGCACCCGCACGCCGCGCCGGGCGGCGCGCGCCAGCAGGTCGGTGAAGCCCGCGTCGGGGACGAAGTAGGCGTTGGTGATGTCGAGCGAGTGCCGCGAGCCGCCGATGGTGAGGGCGAGGAAGCGCTCGGCCGTGGTGCTGCCGACCGTCGGGGCGCAGTGCATCACGCCGGCGAGCAGCTCGCGCGCCTCGTCGCCGCCGGTCGTGCGTACGGAGGGGTCCACGGGGGCGACCGCGTCGTCGTCGCCGGTGCCGTCGAAGAAGGGTGGGCCGGTGAGCAGGTCGCCGGTCGCTTCGGCCCAGCCGGCGGCGAAGGTGGCCTGCAGCCCGGCCACGGCGGGCCCCGTGAAGCGCACGTTGGTGTCGCGCCACTGGTCCTTGTGCCGGCCGTCGCCGAGCCACTTGTCGTCGATGCCGAAGCCGCCGGTGTAGGCCACGCGGGCGTCGACGACGACGACGCGGATGTGCGAGCGGTTGTAGGCCTTCTCCAGCGCGTACCACTGCACGGGGCGGAAGCTGGCCACCTCGCAGCCGGCGGCGCGGAGCGACGCCAGATACTCGTCCGACAGGTCCTGCGCGCCGAAGGCGTCGAAGAGGCAGAGCACCTTGGCGCCGGCCCGCGCCCGCTCGGTGAGGATGGCGTGGAAGCGGTCGGCCAGCTTCCCCGGCTTGCAGTAGTACATCTGCACGGTGATCGAGCGGGTGGCCGAGGCGAGATCGTCGAAGAGGAGCGGGTAGGTCTCGTCGCCCGAGCAGAGGATCTGGGCGCGATTGCCGGGCGCCAGCTGCAGCTGGCTGAGGAGGGCGACGACGCGACGGAAGTCCGGGTCGGCCACCGCCGGCTGCGCCTCGTGGAGCACCGCCGTGCGCACGCGCCGGATCGGCGTGCCGCGCACGAGGTAGCGCAACCCGATGAGGCTGAGGACGAGGACGGGGACGGCGACGAGCAGCCAGGCGACGACGCGCATCGGCGAGGGCGGTGCGGCGGGTGGACCGGAAGACGGCGCGGGGCTTCGCCGCCAGGAGCGAGCGGCTGCCGGGCTCCGGTGCAATAGCGGAGCCAGGAGGAGCGGCGAGCGGTCAGCGGTGGGCGGCGAGCGACGATGGGCTCGGGGGTGGCGTGGCGCGCCCTGCGGCCTGGGCGGGCGCCTCGGCCATGCGGAGGGGTGCGCAGTGAACGGCGCCCGGCGGAGGGCGTTCGATGGTGGTCGCGCGGGGGTCCGGTAGTATCCTGTGATCGGGGGGCCCCCGCGGCGCGATGCGTCCGTCGCCCCGCACTCCCCTCGTCGCTCATCGCTCGTCGCTCGTCGCTCCCCCTCCCATGCCCCTCTGGCTCGGCATCGTCACCTTCCTCCTCGGCGCCGTCGTCTGGACCATCGGCACCCAGGGCTTCGCGCCCGCCGAGCAGCGGCGGCGACCGCCCTGGGTCGCCCGGCTCGGCCTGGCCCTCGGCGCCCTCGGCCTGTCCGTGCTGGCCGCGACCCAGCGGGCGCGAGGCATCAGCTGGAGCATCTCGTCCATCTGCTTCAGCCTCGTCTCCATCGTGCTCATCGTCTGGGTGCTGCGAGACAACCTGCGGCGGTGACGGCGGCGCGGAGGCGCGGCGGCGCGGGGCGCCCGCCCTCCCACTTGCGCCGCTCGGCGCCCCGGGGCTACTACCTCAGCGGCCGTTCGCGGGCCGGCGCGCGACGCGTCGCGCCCCGGCCCGCACTCCGATCTCCGCCCCTCACTCCCCACTCCATCTCATGCGTTCGCACCGCGCAATCCTGCTCCCGCTCGCCGCGGCGCTGGCGTGCGGGCCCGGGGCCGCCACGCCGGCCGCCACACCGGTGCCGGCCGCCGCGCCCGCGGCCACGCCGCGACCCGCTCCCTCCGGACCCGGTACCGCCGGCGCGCCCGCGTCGAGCATCGCCGAGCGCAGCGCCGGCTACGAGCGGCAGGACGGTCTGCTCCCCGTCTACTACGACGAGCGGCAGGGCAAGCTCCTGCTCGAGATCCCGCACGACTCGATGCGGGTGCTCACCTTCACCATGCTCGCCACCGGGCTCGGCTCCAACCCGATCGGGCTCGATCGCGGGATGAGCGGCGACGGCTACGTGACGCGCTTCCAGCGCGCCGGCGACCGCGTGCTCGTCATCTTCGAGAACTGGAACTACCGCAGCTCCGACCCGGCCAACGCCGACCTGCGGCGCACGGTGCAGGAGGCCTTCCCGCCGAGCACCGTCGCGGCCCTCCCGCTCCTCGCCGTGGAGGGTGGCCGTCTACTGGTGGACGCGACGGAGCTCGTCATGCGCGACTGGATGGAGGTCGCGCGCACGCTCCAGGGGAGCGACCAGGGGAGCTATTCGGTGGCCCGCGACCGGTCGTACATCTACCGGCCCAACACCAAGGCCTTCCCGCGCAACACCGAGATCGACGTCGCGCTCACCTTCGCGACGAACGGCAATCCGGGGCGCACGATCTCGATGATCGCGCCCGACGCCCGCAACATCACGCTGCACCAGCACCTCTCCTTCGTCGCGCTGCCGGACAGCGGCTACCGGCCGCGCGCCGCGGACCCGCGCGTCGGCTACTTCGGCATCTCGTTCAAGGACTACGCGCAGCCCATCGAGGGCTCGCTCGAGCAGCGCTGGGCGTCGCGCCACCGCCTGGAGCGCGTCGACCCGTCCGACCCGAACAGCCCGATCAAGAACCCGATCCACTACTACGTGGACCGCGGCATCCCGGAGCCGCTGCGCACCGCCACGCTCGAGGGCGCGCGCTTCTGGTCGGAGGCGTTCGATCGCGCCGGGCTGAAGGGCGGGTTCGTCGTGGACCTGCTGCCCGAGGGCGTGGACCCGATGGACGTGCGCTACAACGTCGTCCAGTGGATCAACCGCAACGAGCGCGGATGGAGCGTCGGCGGCTCGCTGGCCGACCCGCGCACGGGGGAGATCCTCAAGGGGATGGCGCGGCTCGACTCGCACCGCAACCGCACCGCGTACAACCTGTTCGCGGGGCTGATGGGGGCGGACACGCCGGGGGACACGGCGTGGGTGCTGGGGCGCGTGCGGCAGGTGACGGCGCACGAGATCGGCCACACGCTCGGCCTCGCGCACAACTACATCGCCTCCACCTACGAGCGCGGCTCGCTGATGGACTACCCGGCGCCGCGCGTGCGCCTCGACGCGCAGGGGAACATCGACCTCACCGGCATCTACGACGTCGGCCCGGGGGCGTTCGACGTGTGGGCGATCCGGTGGGGGTATGGCATCTTCCCGGCGGGCGCCGAGCGCGACTCGCTGGCGGCGATCGTCCGCGAGGGGCTGCGCAACGGGCTGCTCTTCCTCTCCGACGCCGACGCCCGTCCCGACTACGCCAGCGACCCGCGCACCAACCTCTGGGACGACGCCGCCACTCCGGCCGAGTTCCTGCGCCGGCAGATGGCCGTGCGGCGCGTCGGGATGGAGCGCTTCGGGCTGCGCAACATCAAGGAGGGGGAGCCGGTGGCGCTGCTGCAGGAGCGCTTCGCCCCCGTCTACTTCATGCACCGCTTCGCCATGAACTCGCTGGCGAAGAGCATCGGCGGCATGGAGTACAGCAACGCCGTGCGCGGCGACGGGCAGCAGGCCACGCGTCCGCTCTCCGGCCGCGAGCAGCGCGCCGCCCTCTCGCAGCTGACGGCGCTCCTCGCGCCGGCCGAGCTGGCGATCCCGGACACCGTCGTCGCCCTGCTGGCGCCGCGGCCGTACGGCTACGGCGGGTCGGTGGAGCTGTTCCGCAGTCGCACGCAGCCGGCGTTCGACGAGTTCGGCGCGGCGCGCACGCTGTCGCAGATGATCGTCGACGCCATCCTGCAGCCGCAGCGCGCGGCCCGCCTGGTCATGTTCTCCTCCCGCGACCGCAGCCAGCTCTCCCTGGGCGAGACGATCGATTCGCTGGTCGCCGCCACCTGGCGCCGGCCGGCGCCCGCCGAGGCGAAGCTGGCGACGCTGCAGCGGGTGACGCAGCGCGCGGTGGCCGAGGCGGTGCTGCGGCTGGCGGCGAACGACGAGGCCGCCCCCGGCGTGCGCGCGATGGCCCGGCTCAAGCTGCAGGAGCTGCAGGCCGACGCCGCGCGCCGGGCCCGTGCGGCGGGCGCCGACGTGGCGCGCGCCCACTGGCTGGCCCTCGAGGCCGACATTGCGCGCTGGTTCGAGGACGGCACGCTGCCGCCGATGACGCCGGTGCTCGAGGCCCCACCGGGTGATCCGTTCGGCAGCGATCTCGACGATCCGTTCCCGCCCGGCTTCTGATCGCACGGCCGGACCGCGGTCGTCTGGGTCGTTTCACCCGCGCCTCGCCAGGGGCGCGGGTGAAACATTTCCCGGGCCGTCCCGGGTAGAACAGGCAGCGGGCGCGCGCCGTGATGGTGGCGCGCC
>DASTRO010000135.1:0-2900 GCA_035761165.1 Gemmatimonadaceae bacterium
CCCCGATCAGCTCGAGCGGGAGCGGCCCTGCGAGGATGAGCTCGCCGAGGGCGTGGCCGACGGTCCCCCAACCGATGAGGCCGATGCGAAGTGGAGGGCGGAGAGGAGACACCGGCACAGTGTATCCGGCTGGCCGGGTCAGGCCGGGGGGCGGCACTGGTGAAGGAGAACCGCCACTTCTACAACGGGGCTCGAGCGAGGGTTCGAGCGCCGGTTTACCAACCTCAGTTCATACGAGCGCGCTTGAACGGCGCTTCGGGCACGCTTGTAGAAGTGCCACTTCTAATGCCCGGGCGTACACACCTCGCCATCGGTCAAACCGGCTAGACTCAGGCGATGGGCGCCACCGAAACCGTCGACCTCTTCCTGGAGCTGATCAACGACGACCGCCGCGAGAAGGCGGTCGAGCTGTTCGCCGAGAACGCCGTGCTCGGCATCTCGGTTCCCGGCTCCGACGAGCGCACCAACCTGCGCGGGCGCGACCGGGTGGGCGGCTGGTTCCTCCGCGCCGGCGACGGCTTCCGGATGTACTCGAACGAGGGGCGCAGCATGGGCGGCAGCTACATCGCCGACATCACGGTGATGCGTCCCGGCGTCCCATCGATGCACGTCGAGGCGAACTTCCGCGTCGAGAACGGCGAGATCGCCTCGCTCTTCCTCCAACCGATCCGCTGACGTTGCGCGGCCGGGCCGCGATCCCGGGGAGCCCCCGACTGATCCGCTAGCGCGCGTGCCGCCCGTGGCCGCCGTGCCGCTCCGCCCGGGCGCCGTGCCCCTGATCCGTCGGACGATGCCCCGCTCCGTCCTTCTCATGGGTGCGAGCCTTCGCGGCGACGGCGCGTCCATGATCACCGGCGGACGCGAGCAGGATGGCCACCGGCGCGGCGGCCTGTGGGTCGCCGCTGTTCGGGGATGCGGTCGGATCGGCGGCATTGACGGTGAGCGTCTCGGCCTCGGCCGGCGGAGCGGTGACCTCGCCGGACGCGTCGCCGACGCTCACCGTGCTCGAGGTTACGGCACCACCGGGCGTGCCGACCGAGACCTGCGGCGGCGACGAGCCGCCGCCGGCCGCCACGGCGAAGCCCAGCAGCGTCATCGCCACGCCGGTTGCCAGTCCGGCGATCAGTGGCCGCCGTACGGCCACGAAGCGGCGCCGCCCGGCCGCCAGGCGACGACGCGCGGCGAGCACCGGCGAGATGTGGAGCGCGCGGCGACGCGGTCCAGGGGCCAGCGCGAGGGCCGGGCGCGGGTCGCCGTCGAGCCAGGCGTGGAGCGCCTCAGCCACGAGCTCGGCGCTCGCCGGGCGCGCCTCGGGGCGTCGGGCGAGGCAGCCGCGGATGATGGCTCCCAGCGCCGGCTCGATGCCCGACAGGGTCAGCGCCGCGACCGCCTGCTGACGGGCGAGCGCCACCGGCGCGGCGGCCTGGTACGGGACGCGCCCGGAGAGGAGCTCGTGAAGCACCACGCCCAGCGCGAAGAGGTCGGTGCGCGGCGTGATCGGCTCGTCCGAGAGCTGCTCGGGCGCCATGTAGCGAAGGGTGCCGGCGACGGTGCCGGTGAGCGTGAGGTGGTCGCTCCCCTCCGCGACGGCGTAGGCGATGCCGAAGTCGACGAGGTGAGCGTGGCCGTCGGCGTCGAGGATGATGTTCCCCGGCTTCACGTCGCGGTGGACGATCCCCTCGCGGTGGGCCTGCTCCAGCGCGGCGGCCACCTCGGCGACGATGGCGGCGGCGCGATGCGACGGGAGTGGCCCGTCGTGGAGGAGCCCGGCGAGCGATCGGCCCTCGACCAGCTCGAAGACGATCGCCGGTCGCGGCGAGTCGAGGTCCAGGTCGAGCACCGAGACGATGGCAGGATGCCGCAGCGCGGCGACGGCGCGCGCCTCGGTCGCCAGCCGCTGCCGGGCACGCGGCTCGAGGGCCAGGTGCTCGTGGAGGAGCTTGACGGCCACGGGGCGGTCCAGCTGCTCGTCGTGGGCTCGCCACACCTCGGCCATTCCGCCGACGGCGATGCGCGTCTCGAGCCGGTAGCGCCCCAGGACGAGCCGCTGGGGCACGCCGGTTGGGAACGTGATCTGTGCGTCAGGCATGGCCGATGGGCGTTCGGTCTCCAACATCGTGGTTCGTTCCCCCCACCACGCCTGAATGCAAATCCCATGCTAGGGAGGCCCACCGAGCGCCCGATTGTGCCGAAAGGCACCACCCTAGGGAAAGAGGTCCCGGGCCGTCTCCATCACCAGGGCGCGTGCGCCGGAGCCGCTCCCGCGCTCGGCGGCGGCCTCCCAGGCGTAGCCGCGCACGAGCACCACCGGGCGCTGCTCCACCTTCCCGCCGGCGAGATCGGCCGCGGAGGCGAGCTCGTCCGCGACGGCCACCACGGTGGAGTGCATCACCCGCCCGGAGGCGTCCGGCTGGCCGCGCAGGTCGATCAGCGGCGCCAGGCCGGCGACGCCGACGGCGATGTTCACGATGCCGTTTCGCCACGGCCGTCCGAACGAGTCGCTGATGATGACCGGCACGCCGAGCTCCTCAGCGAGCGCGCGCGCCGAGGCGTCCGGATCGACGGGCAGCAGGACCGCCCGCTCTCCCGCCCCCTCGCCGACGTTCGAGAGATCCACCCCGGCGTTGGCGCAGACGAAGCCGTGGTGCGTGCGCGAAACGATCAGCCCGCCGGGCGCCATCCGCACGATCTCCGCGGACTCACGGAGCACCAGCTCCACCTGCCGCGCGTCCTTCCCCCAGCGCTCGGCCCACTCCCGCGCGAAGGGCGACGGCTCGACCGATGCCAGCTCCACCACGCGCCCCTCGGCCTTGCTCACGACCTTCTGCGTCACCACCAGGCAGTCGTCTCCCCGCAGACCGATGCCGGCGGCGCCGAGCGCCGCCCGGATGGCGACGGCC
>DASTRO010000136.1:0-11946 GCA_035761165.1 Gemmatimonadaceae bacterium
GCCGGTTGCAGCAGAAGGCCTACGACATGACGCTGCTGCAGGAGAAGGAGGCGCAGCTCAATCGGCGCTTGGAGGAGGTGAACCGGGAGCTCGAGGCTTCCAACGATTTCCTCGTCAGGATCTCCACCAAGATCTCGCACTATCTCGCGCCGCCGACGAGGAACGGCACGCCGCCGTCGCGCAGCGTCACCAGCACGTCGCGATAGAACTGCCGCGCCTCGCGATGGTCGGCGTCGTAGTCGGAGGTCGCAGGCGGGGGCGCGGACGGATTGGCCACGGCGGCGCGGAATGGATGTTGAAGGCGGGGCTCGGGAGCGCGCTCGAGTGCAAGAGTGAGGCTAGGCCGTGCCGTCCGGCGTGGGCGGTGGCTGCGGGCGCCGGCCCCACCGCGAACCGGAGGGAGGATGAGCGAGACGAGCGACGTCGTGCGCGTCGCGGCGATGAGTGACGTGCACTGCGGCAAGGAGTCGGCCGGGGCGCTGCACGCGACCTTCGCGCAGGCCGCCGAGGAGGCGGACGTGCTGGTGCTGTGCGGCGATCTGACGGATTACGGCCTGGCCGACGAGGCCCGGCTGCTCGTCAAGGAGCTGCAGACGGGCAGCCGGCTGCCGGTCGTCGCCGTGCTCGGCAATCACGACTACGAGTCGGGGCAGGAGGAGGAGATCTGTCGGATCCTCACCGACGGCGGCGTGCGCCTCCTGGACGGGGACTCGTACGAGACGCACGGCGTCGGCTTCGCCGGGGTGAAGGGGTTCGCCGGCGGCTTCGGCCGCGGCGCCCTGGGCCCGTGGGGGGAGAAGATCATCAAGCAGTTCGTGCACGAGGCGGTGACCGAGGCCCTCAAGCTGGAGACGGCGCTGGCGCGTCTGCGCACCCCGCAGCGCATCGCCGTCCTGCACTACTCGCCGATCCGGGAGACGGTGGAGGGGGAGCCGCCCGAGATCTTTCCCTATCTGGGCTGCAGCCGGCTCGAGGAGCCGCTATCGCGCTATCCGGTGCAGGCGGTGGTGCACGGGCACGCGCACAACGGCTCCCCCGAAGGGCAGACGGCACGTGGGGTGCCCGTCTACAACGTGGCCATGCCGCTGCTGCGCAAGCGCTACCCCGATCGCCCGCCGTACCGGCTGCTCGAGATCCCCATCAGCGCCGCCGACCGGCGGGCCACCGACGACGGTCCGCCGCCCAGCCCCGTCCCGTCGCCGGTGTCGACGACCGTCGCGCGCTGACGGTCGCGCGGTGACGGTCGCCCGGGCCGAGCCGGCCCGGGGCGCGCGGCCCCGGCCGGCGCGGCCGGCTCACGGCCGCCCGGACGACTGTCCGTCGGTGGTGAGCACCTCGCCCGTCTCCATCATCGCCTTGAAGCGGCGCAGGTCGTCGCGCACCTGCCCGTGCGGCTCCTCGCCGAGGAGTCGGGCGACCGCGCTCCCCAGCCGCCCGCCCGGCGGGGCGTACTCCAGCACGACGTGCACCTCGGTCCCGCGGCCACCGGGCGCGTCCTGGAAGTGCACCGAGCCGGCGTTAGGCACCCGTGCCCCCGGCGTCGACTTCCAGGCGATGATCTCGTTCTCCACCTCGTTGTGGATCACCGCGTCCCACGTCACCGTCGTGCCGCCCGGCGCCCGCGCCGTCCAGTGCGAGTGCGTGGCGTCGCGGACCGTCACGGACTCGAGATGCCGCATGACGCGCGGCAGGTTCGTCAGATCGCGCCAGAAGCGATAGAGCTCCGCGCGCGGCCGGGCGACCGTCACCGAGTGCTCGACGCGCAGCGCGCGGCTCGCGTCGAGCACCGCCGCCGGGCCGTGCTGCTGCACGACCTGCGGCCGTCCGTCGTCGTCGGTGCGGCGCAGGTCCAACGACTCGTACACCA
Source organism: Gemmatimonadaceae bacterium (assembly GCA_035761165.1). Classification (GTDB taxonomy): domain Bacteria; phylum Gemmatimonadota; class Gemmatimonadetes; order Gemmatimonadales; family Gemmatimonadaceae; genus CALCHX01. Next base: position 1,868 of record DASTRO010000136.1, read on the forward strand.
TGCAGTGCCCGGTGGCACCGCGCTCCACCAAGAAGGCGCCGGCGAGCACCATCGCGGCGCCCGGCAGGTCGCGCCGGCGCGCCCCGGCCACGGCCAGGACGCTCCCGCCCACCACCGACAGCAGCCGCTCCACACTGCCGACGTTCGTCTCCCCGCGCAGATGCGGCCGGCGCGGCGTGCGGCGGCGCCGCGGCACCGCGGCCGCCGACCCGCTGGCCGCTACCGGGCCGACATCGACTGAGCGTTCCATGCGTCTGTCTCCGGATGCGAGATGAGGCCGGCGCCCACTCGGGGCGCGCCGTCCCGCGAAGCGAGCAAGGGCGGTGCCGCCTCCGGCGGCGGCGGCCGGGACGTCAGAAGCGCGATGCCGCTCCCGTCACCACGCGCCAGGTGTCGCGCGCGATGAGCAGCTCCTCGTCGGTGGGGATGACCCAGGCGGCGAGGCGCGCGCCGTCGGTGCTGATCCGCCCCTCGCGTCCGTCCACGCAGGCGGCGTTGCGCGCCGGGTCCAGCTCGAGCCCCATCCAGGCCAGCCCGTCGCAGATGCGCGCCCGTACGGCCGCCGCGTTCTCACCGATCCCGCCCGTGAACACCACCGCCTGCGCGCCACCCAGCGCCGCCAGGTAGGCGCCGATGTACTTGCGGGCGCGATAGCTGAACAGTTCGATGGCCAGCCGCGCCCGCCGGTCGTCGTGCTCCTCCGCCTCCGCCAGCAGCTCGCGCATGTCGTTCGTCAGCCCCGAGATGCCGAGCAGCCCGGACTGCTTGTTGAGCAACCCTTCCATCTGGTCCAGCGAGAGCCCTTCCTTGGCGGCGACATAGTCGAGCACCGCCGGATCCAGGTCGCCGGAGCGCGTGCCCATCACCAGCCCCTCCAGCGGCGTGAAGCCCATGGAGGTGTCCACCGAGTCGCCGTCGCGGATGGCGCAGGCCGAGCAGCCGTTGCCCAGGTGGAGCGTCACGATGCGGGTGGCCTCGCGGGCCACGCCGGTCAGCTGGCGCCAGCGATGCGCCACGTAGCGGTGCGAGGTGCCGTGGAAGCCGTAGCGGCGCACGCGGTGTCGCCGGTACAGCTGGTACGGGATGGCGTAGAGGTAGGCGTGCTCGGGGAGCGTGTGATGGAACGCGGTGTCGAAGACGGCCACCTGGGGCAGGCCGGCGCCCAGCACGTCGCGCGCGGCGGCGATGCCGCGGAGGTTGGCCGGGTTGTGCAGCGGCGCGAGGTCGATCGTGTCCTCGATGCCGCGCTGCACCGCCTCGTCGATCAGCACCGAGCGCTGGAAGCGCTCGCCGCCGTGCACGACGCGGTGGCCGACGGCGTGGATGTCGGCCACGCTGCGCACGGCGGCGCCCGTGTCGGCGGATGTCAGCCAGCCGACCAGGTGGACGACCGCGGCGCGATGGTCGCGCAGGGCGACGGTGCCGCGCTCGGGCGGCGCCTCGCCGGCGCGGAAGGTGTACACCGCCTCGCCGCCGATCCGCTCGATGGCGCCCCGTGCCAGCCGCTGTTCCGTGTTCGATGCCAGCCGCTCCGCGTCGGTGGCCAGCAGCTGGAACTTGAGGCTTGACGAGCCGACGTTGAGGACGAGGACGTTCATCAGACGGGGCTCGGCGCGCGCCGCGAGGTGGGCCGTTCCGATCGCGCCTCGCCCAGCGCGTCGTAGGCGTCGAGTGCCGAGCGGAGCGCGGCGTCGGCCGTCTCGCCGCTCGCGCTCAGGTGGCCCATCTTGCGCCCCGGCCGCGCTTCGGCCTTGCCGTAGAGGTGCAGCCGCACGCCCGGGTACTCGAGCGCCCGGGTCACGTCGGGGAGTCCGTTCGCCCACAGGTCGCCGAGGAGGTTGGCGATCGCTCCCGGCCGGACGAGCGCGGGCGAGCCAAGCGGCAGTGCGCAGATGGCGCGCACGAGCTGCTCGAACTGGCTCGTCTCGCAGGCCCGCTCCGTGTGGTGAAAGGTGTTGTGCGGGCGCGGCGCGAGCTCGTTGACGAGCAGCTGGCCGTCGCCGACGTGGAAGAGCTCCACCGCCAGGAGTCCCTCGATGCCCAGGGTGTCGGCGATGCCACGCGCCAGCTCGGCGGCCCGTCCCTCCACGGCCGGAGCGAGTCCCGTGGGCGTCACCGACCACGCGAGCACACCGTGCGCGTGGTGATTGCGCGAGGGGGGAAAGACCACGCTCGTCCCGTCCGGGCGTCGCGCCACGAGCACCGAGAGCTCCTCGACGACGTCGAGGAAGGCCTCGACGACGGAGCGGCGCGCTCCCACGCCGCTCCAGGCCTCGGCGGCGGCCCGCGCGGACGGCCGCAGGACGCGCACCTGCCCGCGGCCGTCGTAGCCGCCGAAGCACGACTTGACGATGCTCGGGCCGAGGGCGTCCACGGCCTGGACGCACTCCGCCTCGGTGGTGGCGGTGGCGAACGGGCCCACCGGAAAGCCGTGCGACCGGAGCCACTCCTTCTGGCGCGCGCGGTCCTGGACGATCCAGACCGGCTCCACCCCGGGGCGGAGCGGCACGATGGCCGCCACCGCCTCCAGCGTCTCGCGCGGGATCTGCTCGATCTCGAGCGTGACCACGTCGCAGGCCCGCGCCAGCTCGACCGCCGCGTCGACGTCGGCGTACGGGGCGGTGACGACGCGCGAGGCCACCGCCGCGGCCGGGCAGGCCGGATCGGGGTCGAGCACGGCGACATCGTAGCCCATCGCGCGCGCGGCGAAGGCGGTCATCCGCCCCAGCTGGCCCCCGCCCAGGAAGCCGATCGTCGCGCCCGGCAGCACGACGTGGGCTGTGCCGTGCCGCGTCATGCGGGGAGCTCCTGGCCGCGGACCTGGTCGGCGCGGGCGGAGCGCCAGGCACGCAGTCGCTCGCGCACCTCCGGCCGCTGCAGGCCGACGATCTCGGTCGCCAGGATGGCGGCGTTCACCGCGCCCGGCTTGCCGATGGCGAGCGTGCCGACGGGCACGCCGCCGGGCATCTGCACGATCGAGAGGAGGGCGTCGATCCCCTGCAGGAGCGTGGCCGGCACCGGGACGCCCAGGACCGGCACGAGCGTCTTCGCCGCGACCATCCCCGGCAGGTGCGCCGCGCCGCCCGCGCCGGCGATGATCACCTGCAGGCCACGCGATTCGGCCGACGACGCGTACTCGAACATCCAGTCCGGCGTGCGGTGCGCGGAGACGACGCGGGCCTCGTAGGGCACGCCCAGCTCGTCGAGCAGCTCGCACGCCGGTGCGAGATGCGGGTAGTCGGACTTGCTGCCCATGATCACCCCGACGAGCGGGGGCTGGGCCGGGACGGCGTCGGTCATCGGCGAGGGCGCTCCTGCGGCGGTAGCGTCGGACCGCGGGCGGTGACCGCGGTCGGTGGGTCCGCGGCGGAATATGTACACGGCAGGGGATGCCCGCGACCGCCGCCCCCCCCACCGCTCCTCGCGGCGCCGGAGCGCGCCCCTACGCCCCCGGTGCGGCCTCCACCACTCGATCGCGGCCGTCGGCCTTGGCCCGGTACAGCGCGCGGTCGGCGCGACGCACCCATTCCTCGAGCGTCTCGCCCGGGGACAGCTCGGCGATGCCGACCGAGAGCGTGAGCTGTGCCGCACGCGCCGGGCCGGGCAGCCGGATCTCGGCCACGGCCTCGCGCAGCCGCTCCGCGTGCGCGCGGGCCGCGGTCAGCGGGGCGTCGCGCATGACCACCGAGAACTCGTCGCCGCCGTAGCGCGAGACGAAGTCGCACTTGCGGAGGAAGGTCCGGGAGAGGGCGTCGGCCACCTGGAGGAGCGCCGCGTCGCCGGCCTGATGCCCGTGGGCGTCGTTGAGGCGCTTGAAGCCGTCCAGGTCGATCATGAAGAGGCAGGCCGGCGTCGGCACGAAGCCGTGCAGCTCCACCAGGCGCTGCAGGAAGTCGTCGAACTCCTTGCGATTGGAGAGCCCGGTGAGCGGGTCGAGCGTGCTCGCCCGGCGAGCCTCCTCGAGCTGATCGGCGAGCACGCCGAGCTGGGCGCCCAACTCGGAGAGCTGCGACTGTTGACGGTCGCGCCGCTCGGCCAACGCCGCCTCGAAGCGGGTGAGCGTCGCCTCGGCGGCGCGGCGCAGCTCGTCGGCGGTGCCATGCTCGAGCACGCCACGGAGGCCGGCGAGTTGTTCGCCGAGCGCGTCCTGTTCGATGCGTTCGGCGGTCGCCGTCGAGTGGAGGCTGCGCACGAAGGACCAGACGGTGCTGCGGAGCTGGCCGAGGCTGTTGGCAAGCGCGGCGGCCTCCTGGCGGCGGTGCTCGGCGAAGGCGCGGGCGAGGCCGCGCCAGTCACGCCTGCCGCTCGCGCTCCCCACGCCATCCAGGGGGTGCCCGATGGTGGCGTGCCGTACCCACCGGTCGGTCAGCGCCTGGGTCTGGTCGGCGGGGCAGAATTCCGAGTCGGGGGCGCCGCGGCCGTAAGCTCGCAGCACGGCGACGAGGGTGTCGAGTGCGGGGTCGTCGGCGGAGTCGGCGCGGATGGCGTCGGCATGGGCCAGCGAGGCGACTACCTGCTGCTGCGTTCTCTTGAAGAGCATCCAATGCCGTCCGGCGCTGGGGCGAGCGTGGAGCGAACACCAACCCGACGTGGAGGAGACGAGCGAGGCGGCGGTTCGGCACGGGAGCAGGGCCGGCGACCACGGTGGGCGGAGCGGTTCGGTCGCGAACGGCGGCGTCGGCAGCCGAGCTCTGCCCTCGTGGTGGCACGCGATCGCGTGACCCTGGCACGGCCGGGGTCGCACTGTCGACCCATCGCGGCACGTGTGGTGGTGCTGCCGCACCGATCCATGTGCCGGGCGGGCCGGCAGGCCTGCATCGGTGTGCGTAACGTGCGCGTACACAACGAGTTGCGAACGCGGCACACCGGCAGAGGTAGGGCACGCTAGTTGCTAAACCCGGCCGCCGGAGCTGCTTGACTGCGTGAGGTGCGCGGTCTGGTGTGCCCAGTTGGGAGCGAGCGTCATCCGTGGCGTCTCTCGTGGCCAGCCGGTCGCTGGCGATCCGGGTCGGGTCGTCTGAAGGCCGGTCGCGGTTCGGGAAGGCACCAGGCCGGGCGTGGAGGGGGACTCTGGAGCCCGGCCGGGAGTGGATGGGAAGCCGCAGGTGCACGCTCGGAGGATGCAGGATCGGCCCGCTACATCACCCGCAACCGCAACATCTGGAGGAAACAACGTGAAAAGGACTTTCGCCGTAGTCGGTGCCCTCGCGCTCGGGGCCCTGGTGGCCACGACGGCCCAGGCGCAGACGGGCAGCCGGCTCAACTTCACGGGCTCGGCCAACGTGGGTAACGCCGATCCCGCGGGGACCAACCTGTTCATCGACTTCCTGCCCGAGGGCCCGGATGGGACCGTGACGGCGGTGGAGACGGTGAGCGGGGTGTTCGACCCCGAGATCGTCGCCGGGACGACGATGGGCGACATCAAGGACCTGGTCGTCTCGACGACCGGCGTCGTCGGCGCGCCGATCAACGATTTCGTGAGCATCGGCGGCTACACGTTCAATCTCACCTCGTCCGCCGAGGGCAACGCGTTCGGCCCCATCTCCCTGTTCCCGAACGGGGCGGGCACGACCGCCACGCTGGGCGTCTTCGGCACGGTGACCGGTGGCGACCTCGGTAGCAACGTCTTCAGCTTCACCGGCATCTTCACGGCGCAGTTCGCCGGGATGACGCCGGAAGAGGTCTTCAACGCCATCGACGTGAACGACGAGACGCTGCCGGTCGGCTTCTCGGCCGAGTTCACAGTCGGCAACGTGGTGCCGGAGCCGTCGACCTACCTGCTGCTCGGCACCGGCATCGCCGGGCTCGGGCTGTTCGGGCTGCGCTCGCGCCGCCGTTCGGCGGGCGGCATCGCGTAAGACGTCAGCAGCCGGGCGATCCGCTCGCACCTCCCCAGTGGGGTGGTTCGCCCGGTCGCGGCTGGGTGATATGCACGGACCGCAAGACAACGGCACCGCTCCCTCCTGGGGAGCGGTGCCGTTGTCGTTCCGCGGTGCCGTGTCGGCGGCGAGTCGTCGTGCGGCCGGTCCATACGGTCGAACCGAGTGATCCGCCGCCGACACCCACCGGAGTCTTCTCCCGGACCACGTACGAGAGCGGGGCGCCCGAGCATGCTGCCGGGCGCCCCGCGTGTCGTCTCACGATTGGATCCTGCCGGTGTAGCTCCCCAGGTAGGACTTGAACCTACGACCCTCCGATTAACAGTCGGATGCTCTGACCAACTGAGCTACTGGGGAATGGTCACGAAAAGCTAAGGACGCCCGCGAACCGAGTCAACCCGATGAGCTCGGGAGCGGGCCGTGCTGCCACGGTGTCGCTCAGGTGGACGCGGCCGAGCGCCGTGCGGCACGCGCCGGCGGGATCGGGCGCTCGCCCGGCTGCCCGCCCTCCGTCGGGAGCACGGTGCGGAGCCAGCGTCCCGTATGCGACGATGGCACCGCGGCCAGCTCTTCCGGCCGGCCCATGGCCACCACCCGCCCGCCCTCCGCCCCTGCCTCCGGTCCGAGATCCACCACCCAGTCGGCGAGCTTGATGACGTCCAGGTTGTGCTCGATGAGCACCAGCGTGTGACCCTGCTCCACGAGCCGGTCCAGCACGAGTGCCAGCTTGCGGATGTCTTCCAGGTGCAGCCCCGTCGTGGGCTCGTCCATCACGTAGAGCTTGCGTCCCTTGCCGCGCCCGGCCTGAGCGAGCTGCCGCGCGATCTTCAGCCGCTGGGCCTCGCCGCCCGAGAGCGTCGTCGCCGGCTGCCCGAGGCGCAGGTAGCCGAGCCCCACCTGCTGCACGTGCCAGAGCGCCTGGCCGAGCTTCTCCTCGCGCGGGAAGAAGCGGATCGCCTGGTCCACGGTGAGCTCGAGGACGTCGGCGATCGACCGGCCCTGGACCCGCACCTCCAGCACCTCGGGCTTGAAGCGCCGCGCGCCGCAGAGCTCGCAGGGCACGTGCACGTCGGCCATGAACACCATCTCGACCTCGAGATAGCCGGCGCCCTCGCACGCCTCACAGCGGCCACCGGCCGTGTTGAAGCTGAACGTGCCCGGCGTGTAGCCGCGCTGCCGGGCGAGTGGGGCCGCCGCGAAGATGCGCCGGATCTCGTCGTACGCCTTGACGTAGGTGGCCGGGTTGGAGCGGGGCGAGCGGCCGATCGGCTCCTGGTCGATGAGGACCACGTCGTCCAGCGCCTCCCAGCCGGTGAGCGTGTCGTAGGCGCCCACGCGCTCGCCGAGGTGCTGCTTCGCGGAGTGCTCGCCGTGCAGCAGCGTCTCGAGGGCGCGATAGAGGACGTCGTGCACGAGCGTGCTCTTGCCGGAGCCGGAGACGCCGGTGACGACGCTCAACGCGCCGAGCGGGATGCGGACATCGACGCCGGTGAGATTGTGCTCGCGCGCTCCGGTGAGGGTGAGCCAGCGCGGGCCCAGGCGGCGGCGCTCGCGCGGCACCGGAATGGACTTCGTGCCGAGCAGGTAGGGGCCGGTGAGCGGGCTCTCGGCGGCGCGGGCGAGAGGGCCGGCGAAGACCAGCCGGCCTCCGTGCTCGCCGCTACCGGGACCCAGCTCCACCATGTGGTCGGCCATCCGGATCGCGTCCGGGTCGTGCTCGACGACGAGCACCGTGTTCCCGCCGTCGCGCAGCCGGTGCAGCAGGCGAAGCAGGCGGTCCATGTCGCGTGGGTGGAGCCCGATGGACGGCTCGTCGAGCACGTACAGCGTGTCCACGAGCTGCGAGCCCAGCGAGTTGGCCAGCCCGATGCGCTGCGCCTCGCCGCCCGAGAGCGTGCGCGCGCCCCGGTTGAGCGTCAGGTAGGTGAGTCCGACGTCGCAGAGGAAGCGCAGCCGCGACCGTGCTTCCTGGAGCACGTGCTCGGCGATGCTGGCCTCGAACGGTGTGAGCGTGACGGTCTCCAGCCAGGCGAGCAGCGCCTCCACCGGGAGCTCGGCCGCCTGGGCGATGGAGCGACCGGCGATGCGCACCTGGAGCGCTTCGGGCTGCAGCTTGGTCCCGTGGCAGGTCGGGCACTCGAAGGCGCTCTGGTACTGTCGCAGGAAGACGCGGATGTACTGCTTGTAGCGCTTCTCCTCGAGGCCGCGCAGGAAGGGGAGGATTCCCGTGTAGCCGCGCCCCCGCGCCTCGAGCAGCCGGTCGCGCTGCGCGGGCGCGAGCTCGCGCCACGGCAGGTCGGTGGGGATCCCCTCGCGCCGCGCGAACTCCAGCAGGGCGCGCCGCTTGGCCTCGTAGCGGGGCTTGGTCCACGGGTCGATGGCGCCCTCGCGCAGCGTGCGCTCGGGGTAGGGGACGATGAGCGCGGGGTCGTACTCCAGCACCGCCCCGAAGCCATTGCAGGTGGGGCAGGCGCCGCGCGGATTGTTGAAGGAGAAGAGCTGCGGCGTCGGCGTCGAGAGGCGGGTGCCGTCGTTCGGGCACTCGAAGCGCTCGGTGAAGCGCAGCCGCTCGGTGAGCGGGGGCGACTCCGCGCCGTCCGCCGCGGCGCGCGTCGGGTCGGGCAGCGGTGTGGCGAGGAGGAGGACGCAATCGCCGTCCCCCTCACGGAAGGCGGTCCCCACGGCGTCGGCCGTGCGCCCGCGCGTCTCCGGCTCGGCGGCCAGGCGGTCGACGACGACGAGGAGCTCCTGCGCCGCGGTGAGGTCCACCCGCTGCGCCTCGACATCGTCCAGGTGCAGCACGCGGCCATCCACGGCGACGCGGAGAAAGCCCTGCGCGCGGAGGTTCTCGACGACCACCGCGCTCCGCACCTTGCTGGAGGGGCGCAGCGGGAAGGCGACCATGAAGCGGGTGCCGGCAGGGAGCGCCAGCACCGTGTCGGTCACCGACTGGACGGTGTCGGGTCGCAGCTCGCGCCCGCAGACCGGGCAGTAGGTCCGGCCGATCCGCGCCCAGAGCAGGCGCAGGTAGTCGTAGATCTCGGTGGCCGTGCCGACGGTGGAGCGCGACGTCTTGGTGGGGTTCTTCTGCTCGATGGCGACGGCCGGCGAGAGCCCCTCGATGAGGTCGACGTCGGGCTTCTCCATGCGGTCGAGGAACTGGCGCGCGTAGGCGGAGAGCGACTCCACGTAGCGGCGCTGTCCCTCGGCGTAGATGGTGTCGAAGGCGAGCGACGACTTCCCCGAGCCGGACGGCCCGGTGATGACGGTGTAGCTACGGCGCGGGATCTCGACGTCGATCCCCTTGAGATTGTGCTGCCGCGCGCCGCGGACGATGATCGCGTCTTTCACGCGTGGGAATCTAAGGTCCGGGCGGGCGGAATGCGGCGTTTCTTCGGGCGGCGGGGTGGCCCGCCGGGGGCGCGCTCAGCGAGGGCGGCGCCCACGGTCCCGGAGCCGCCCGAGGAGCAGGCGGCCGGCGAGGAGGACGAGGATCGCGCCGAAGGTGGCGAGGGCGACCGACCGTGCGTCGAGGCCACCGCGGGCCGGCTGTCCCCAGCCGAGCGCGGTGGCCACGAGTCCGCCGACGAAGGCGCCGGCGATGCCGAGCGCCGTGGTGACCAGACAACCCGGAGGGTCGCGCCCCGGCACCAGGAACTTCGCCAGCGTGCCGGCGACGAGCCCCAGGAGGAGCCAGGAGAGCCAGGGCGCCAATCAGCCCCTCCGGGGCAGCGCCCCGGTCAGACCGTCCGGTGGCGGGTGGTGAGGCGGTAGATCCAGAGCAGGATCAGGGCGCCGACGATCGCCAGGATGACGCTCCACAGCGAGAAGCCGGTGAGCCCGGTCCCGGTGATGAGACTCCCCAGCCAGCCGCCCAGGAAGGCGCCGACGATGCCGATCAGCATCGTCACGATGATGCCGCCCGGGTCGTTGCCCGGCATGATGGCCTTCGCGATCGCGCCTGCGATCAGGCCGAGGACGATCCATGCGATGATGCCCATTGAAAGCCTCCCAGCGAGTGGTGGTGCGTACGCCGGGCGGAAGTGCAACCCGCATACCAGCGACCGTCGCGCGGGAGGGCGGGGCGCGGCCGTCGGGCCGTTGACCGGCGCGCCGGCCGCCGGGTAGGATTCGGCGGATGACCGCCCCAACGCTGCACGACGAGGAGACGCTCGGCAAGGTCTACGACGCGCGCCTGGC
>DASTRO010000137.1:0-5103 GCA_035761165.1 Gemmatimonadaceae bacterium
GCCGCAGTGCGAGGCGTCCACCGCCATCCCGACGCGGTTCATCCGCTCGACGATGGAGGCGCCGAAGACGGTGAGCCCGCCGTCGCGCCGCTCCAGAAAGCCGGCGCCGATGCGGGTGGCGAAGTTGTAGGTGAGCTGCGAGGCGCGCTGGCCGAGGGCGAAGAAGGTGTCGACGTCGGCGGGGGTGCGGAAGTGATCGGAGCTCTGCAGCGTGAGCATGATCCCGACGCGCCCGCTGCGCCGCGCGCGCTCGACGTCCGCGACCTCGTCGACGCGCAGGAACCACTCGTCGTAGGCGGCGAGGAAGGCGTTCCAGTCGGCGGCGAAGCGCAGGCCGTCCTCGTAGCTGCCGGCGCCGTGGCCGAGGGCGAAGACGCGGATGCCGCTCGTGCGGTAGGTCTCGAAGTCCGCACGGGTGAAGCTGCGCGGCACGCGCAGCCAGCGCTCGCTCCGCGGCGGCCGCTCGGCGTAGTCCGCGAAGCGGAACTGGTCGAGCATGTCGACCACGGCGGTCTCCTCGACGAGCCGCACCGCGCGCGCCGAGTACTGGCGGTCGGCGCCGGGAAAGAGGCGGTAGCGGCCGGTGAGGAGCATCGGCGCGCCGACGGCGAGCGCGGCGAGGCGGCGCACGGACTCGCGGCGGCCGATGGGGGCGGCGCCGGGCGTGGTGGGCAGTGCTGGCATGGGGCGGCGGCGGGAGCGGAGCGAAGATCGGCCACCGGGGACGTGGGCGCCAGGGCGGGCCGGCGCCCGGGCCGGCATTTCGCGGCGGTGGCCCGCGCTGCATAGTAGACGCCCATCGCCGCCACGCTCCGGAGACCCGCTCATGCCGCCGCCGCCGATGCTCCGCCGCCTCGTCCCCACCGTCCGCCTCGCCCTCGCCCTCGCGAGCGGGCTCGCGGCGGCCGCCGCCGGCGCGGTGGCGCAGCAGCCGGCGGCGGCGCCGAAGCCCGCGAGCAGCGCGCGGCCGGCGGCGTCGCTGCCCGCGCGCCTCGCCGACAGCACCTTCTGGCGCCTCGTCACCGAGCTCTCGGAGCCCAACGGCTACTTCCGCTCCGACAACCTCGTCTCCAACGAGGTCACCTTCCAGTACGTCATCCCCACGCTGCAGCAGACGCTCGGCACCGGGCGTGGCGCGTACCTGGGCGTGGGGCCGGACCAGAACTTCACCTACATCGTGGCGCTGCGGCCGCAGATCGCGTTCATCGTCGACATCCGGCGCGGCGCGATGCTGCAGCACCTCTACTACAAGGCGCTCGTCGAGCTGTCCAAGGACCGCGCGGACTTCCTGTCGAAGCTGTTCTCCCGCCCCCGGCCGGCCAAGCTGGCCCCCACGGCGAGCGTCGACGCGCTCCTCGCCGCCTTCGAGCGCGTGGCGCCCGACAGCGCGCTGCTGCGCGCGACGCTGGCCGCGGTGCGCGAGCGGCTGGTGACGCTGCACGGCTTCGTGCTCGACGAGGACGACCTGCGCGGCATCGAATACGTGCACACCGCCTTCTACGACGCGGGCCCCGACCTCACCTACTCGTATCCGGGGAGCATGGGGATGGGCGGGCGCTACGGCCGCCGCATGCCCACCTACGGCGAGCTGATCGTGCAGACCGACTCGATGGGGACGGCGCGCGGCTATCTGGCGAGCGAGGAGAACTTCCGCATCCTGCGCGAGCTGCAGCGGAACAACCTCGTCATCCCCGTCGTCGGCGACTTCGCCGGCCCGAAGGCGCTGCGTGCGGTGGGCGGCTACCTGCGCGACCACGGCACGACGGTGCGCGCCTTCTACCTGTCGAACGTGGAGCAGTACCTCTTCCGTCAGGACGACGACTGGCGCCGCTTCTTCGCCAACGCGGCCACCCTCCCGGTGGACTCGACGAGCGTCTTCATCCGCGCGGTGTTCAACGGGATGGGCTACATGTACCCGAACCGCAACCCGACGATGCGCTCGGTGACGGTGTACTCGCCGATCATCGAGACGATCCGGGCGGTGGCCGACGGGCGGATCGTGTCGTACTACGACGTGATCCAGCTGTCGAGGTGAGCGGCCGCGGTCAGCGCTGAGCGAACAGCGGTCAGCGTAACGGCCTCGGGCCGGCCAGCACTGGCCCGTCAGAGGGTGTTCCGCTGAGCGCCGAGCGCTCAGCGCTGATCGCTCGCCGCTCCCCCTTGACGCCCTCCGCGCCGGGCCCCATATGTAGGACCGCTACCTATCACCGGTAGAACTCCTACACGTCAGCCCGCCTCCCGGAGGATCGCGGTGGCCAGGTCCGCACGCCCGCCGCAGGACGAGCTGCTCAAGGGCACGCTCGACATGCTCATCCTGCAGTCGCTCACCGCGCAGCCCATGCACGGCTACGCCATCGCGCAGCACATCGAGCGGCTCTCCGACGCCGTCTTCACCGTCGAGCAGGGGTCGCTCTATCCCGCGCTCGAGCGGCTGCAGACGCAGGGCTGGGTGACGTCGAAGTGGGGGACGTCGCCCACCGGGCGGCGGGCGCGCTACTACACCATCACCGCCGCCGGCCGCCGCCAGCTCGGCGAGAAGATCAGCCGCTTCGACCGCGTGCTCGCCGCCATCGCGCGCGTCATGCAGGCGGACTGAGGCCCTCGCGCATGTCGCTCCTCGACGCGCTCCGCTACCGCCTGCGCGTGCTGCTCGGCCCGGAGCGGTACGGGCGCGAGCTGGACGAGGAGATCGAGTTCCACCTGTCGCTCGAGGCGATGCAGCGCGAGCACGCGGCGCGCGGCGCGCTCTCCGCCGCCGAGGCGCGCCACGCCGCCCGCCGCCGCTTCGGCAACGTGACCACCCACAAGGAGGAGGCGCGCCAGATGGCCGGCCTCGGATTCCTCGACGTCGTGCGCCAGGACGTGCGCTTCGCGCTGCGCTCCTTCCGGCGCACCCCCGCCTTCACCGCCGTGGCCGTGCTCACGCTGGCCATCGGCATCGGCGCCAACACGGCCATCTTCAGCGCGGTGAACGCGCTGCTGCTGCGCCCCCTCCCCTTCCCCGAGCCCGACCGGCTGATGTCGCTCGGGATGACGGTGCCGGCGCGCGGCGACCAGCCGGCGCGCGACAACGTCATCTGGTCGTACCCCAAGTTCGCCACCTTCCGCGACGCGCAGCGCGTCTTCAGCGACCTGGCGCTCTACTCGGACTGGCAGTTCACCGTCCGCACCGGCGAGGGGAGCGAGCGGCTGGCGGGGGAGCTCGTGGGCGCGACCTACCTGCGCACGCTCGGCGTGCGTCCCGCGCTGGGGCGCGACTTCGGCGCCGCCGAGGATCGCCCCGGCGCGCCGCGCGTCGCGCTGCTCGCCGACGCCTACTGGCAGCGGCAGTTCAACGCCGACCCGAAGATCGTCGGCCAGGTGCTGATGGTGAACGGCGAACCCTACACCATCGTCGGCGTGGCGCCGCCGGGCTTCCGCGGCCTCACCGGCCAGGCCGAGTTCTGGCTGCCGCTGCTCTCGCAGGACCCGAGCTACTACACCGAGCCCTGGAACCACAGCTACTACCTGGTGGCACGACTGGCGCCCGGGGTGACGCCGGAGCGCGCGATGGCGGAGACGCGGCGCCTCGGCACGGTGGTGGACGCGGCGTGGCCGCACCCGGAGATCCACGACGAGCACTGGGGTGCGATGGCGACGCCGCTCGACGCGCACCGCGTGGACCCGCTGGTGCGCCGGTCGGTGCTCGTGCTGCTCGGCGCGGTGGGGCTGGTGCTCCTCATCGCCTGCGCCAACGTCGCCAACCTCTTCCTCGTGCGCGCCGCCGGCCGGCGGCGCGAGATCGCCGTGCGCCTGGCCGTCGGCGCCGGGCGCGGGCGGCTGGTGCGGCAGCTGCTCACCGAGAGCCTGCTGCTCGCGCTGTTAGGCGGGATGGCCGGGGTACTGCTCGCCTGGTGGGGGACGCGGCTGCTCGCCGCCTTCGACCCGTCGGCGGCGCTGCGCGTGCAGCGGCTGGACGGCATCGGCGCGGTCGGATTCGACCTGATCCGGCTGGACCCGACGGCGCTCGCCTTCGCCGCCCTGCTGACGCTCGGCACCGGGCTGCTCTTCGGCCTCGTGCCGGCGCTGCAGTCCACCCGGCCGTCGCTCGTCGGCGCGCTGAAGGAGGAGCGTGGCCGCGCGCGGGCGGGGCGCGGCGTCGACGGGCGCAACGTGCTGGCGGTGGCCGAGGTGGCGCTGGCGGTGGTGCTGCTGGCCGGCTCGGGGCTGATGCTGCGCAGCCTCGGCAAGCTGCTGGGCGTGGACCCCGGCGTGGACGCCGAGCAGGTGCTGACGCTGCGCCTCACGCTGCAGGGCTACGAGCGCGACCGAATGCCGGTCGTCTACGACCAGATGCTGGCACGGCTGGCGGCGATCCCCGGGGTGGCGGACGTCGCCCTCGGGAACTGCGCGCCGCTCAGCGGCGGCTGCAACGGCACGGCGCTCTGGCGGCGCGACCGCCCGGAGCCGGCTCCGGGCACGGCGCCGGAGATCGGCATCCAGTGGGTGACGCCGGACTGGTTCCGCACGCTGCACGTGCCGCTGCGCCGCGGCCGGCTCTTCACCCGGGCCGACCGGCAGGACACGCGCAAGGTGGTGCTGGTGAGCGAGACGGCGGCGCAGCGCATCTGGCCGGGGGAGGACCCGCTGGGGAAGCCGGTGTCGGTGGGCCAGGGCTTCTACCCCGACACGGCCACGGTGGTGGGGATCGTCGGTGACGTGCGCTTCGGCGCCATCGACTCGCTGCCGCACTCCGAGGTCTACCTGTCGTACTACCAGGCGCCATCGCCGCGGATGATCGTCTACCTGCGCGCGAGCGGTGATCCCCTGGCGCTGGTGGCACCGGCACGCGCGGCGCTGCAGGAGCTCCTGCCGGACGTACCGGTGTACGACGTCCGCACGCTATCGTCGCGGCTGGCCGACGCCAGCGCCTACGCGCGCTTCAGCGCGCTGCTGCTGGCGCTGTTCGCCGCGGTCGCGCTGGCGCTGGCGGCGATCGGGGTCTACGGCGTGATCTCGTTCGCCGTCTCGCAGCGCACCCGGGAGATCGGGGTGCGCGTGGCGCTCGGCGCCTCGCGCGCCGAGGTCACGCGGCTGGTGGTGGGCCAGGGGCTGGCGCTCGGC
>DASTRO010000138.1:0-3305 GCA_035761165.1 Gemmatimonadaceae bacterium
CGCCGGGGCTCCCGTGAGCTCCGCCTCCACCGTCACCGGCACCGAGCTCGTCGTCTCGATCTGGATGTCGCCCTGGGCCAGCGAGGCCTCGATTCGGGCCGGGGTCCGCACCAGCACCGTGTCCCCGGAGCCGCCGCGCGCCGCCCCGATGAGCCGCAGCGCGGCGGCGGCCGGTGCCACGATGCGCACCTGCGTGTTCGGCGAGGACGTGATCCGAATGCGCGCGGCCGGTGTGCCGGGCTGACCGCCGGCCGAAGCCCAGCCGACGAGGAGCACACTGCCTACTGCGGAGAGAACGGCTCGGCTATTCATGGCCCCACCTCCCTGGGTGATCCGCTTTCGCCCACGCGCGCGGCCGGCCGCGGTCCGTCTGGCGGCGCTACCGCTCGCGACACACCACAGCAGGGTGGGGCAGAACGTGAGGTGTGCAAGAAGGTGTCTCCCGACAGGCCGTCAGGTATCCGAGCACGGCCTGTCGCCTAACGCCGCGGCTCGAAACTGTCACTTCTCACGAGGATGATCCAGCGTTTCTCGCCAGCTTGATCCACCCTCGCCGAGGCCGTTCGTGATTATCGGGTCGTCCTCGTCATTGCGCTACTTCCGTCGCGGTTTGGGCGGGGTGGGGGGCGGCTCGGTGCGCTGGCCGGGCCGCTGGCGGCTGCGGTAGCTCGGGCCGTCCATCACGACCTGGTGCCCGTTGTGCGCGAGGCGGTCGAGCGCGCTCTGGGCCAGGATGGGGTCGTCGAAGAGGGGGATCCACTCCTCGATCGCGCGGTTCGACGTGACGACCGTCGAGGCGCGGCGGTGCCGCTCGATGATCACCTCGTAGAAGTCGCTCGACTGCTGCGCGTTCAGGCGCCGCAGCCCGAAGTCGTCGATGATCAGGAGGTCCGGCGCGAGCAGGCCGCGCAGCACGCGCTCCGTCGAGTTGTCGGCGCGCGACTGGTGAATGAGCTTCAGCAGTTGGTCGCTGCGCAAGAAGAGCACGCGGTGCCCCGCGCGACACGCGCCGTGGCCGAGTGCGCACGCGAGCGAGGTCTTCCCCACGCCCACGGGGCCCAAGAAAATCACGTCCTCGTGGCGCGCGAGGAAGCCGAGGCCGAAGAGGTCGCGCACCCGGTCGCGGTCGAAGGTCACCGGCACGTTCCAGTCGAAGTCCTCGAAGGTCTGCGGCTCCTCGAAGCCGGCGCGCGCGAGGCGCGTGCTCAGGTTCTTCTGCTCACGCCGGTCGATCTCGTCCTGGAGCGCGAGCTCGAGGAAGTCGAGCGGGGCGAGGCCCGCCTTGGTGGCGTAGGCGGCGCGGTCGGGGAGCACGGGGACGAGGCCGGAGAGCTTGAGCCGCTTCAGCACCGTCTTGAGCGAGGGCTTCACGTCAGTCATGGGCGGGCTCCTGGAGGTCCGGGTGAGGCGTCTGGTGAGGTGCGTGGTGAGCAGGGGCAGCTGGGGGGTGATGCGCGAAGCTCCCCGGGTCGCGCGCGAAGCGGGCCCGGAGCGGGTAGACGCGGGTCTCGCCACCGACGGGCGCCGCGGCGATCGCGGCACTCCAGGCGAGGTCCTGGCGCAGGATGACGTCGAGCCGCCGCACGTTGACGAGTTCGAAGGCGAGTGCGCGCTGGCACGCGGCGTCGAGCCGCGACCCGCCGTACTTCTCGCCGAGGCGCAGGAGCCGCTGCGCCTGGCGCAGCTTCGCCCACGGGAAGGGCTCGGCCAGCAGGGCGTCGGCGAAGGCGCCGACGTGCGGCCCGTGTGCACGCGCCTGGCGCCGCAGCCGCGCGGGATCGCGGAGCGTGTAGGGCGTGAGCGCCGCGGGGTAGTCGGCGTGGTCGGTGGCCCGGCCGCCGGGCGGCTGGCGGACGTGCGTCTTCACGAGCGCGCCGTCGGCGTAGAGGCGCACGAGCTGCGAGTCGACGCGGACCCAGAGCCGCTGCCCGATGTAGCGCGTCGGCACCGAGTAGAGCGCCTGCCCGCAGCTCACGTGGTGATCGGGGTGGACGGTGCACTGCGTCCAGCGCGGCGGGTCGAAGCGCGCACCCGTGAGCGGCGTGAGCGCCGCGCGCTCCACGTCCTCGAAGACGGCGAGCGGGCGCTGGCGCGTCGTCCCGTGCGTGCGCGTCCCCGCGGTCTCGAGGCACCACCGGATCACGCCCGCCTGCACGTGCGCGAGGTCGCGCCAGCTCTCGCCGCGGAAGAAACTCTCGCGCACGTAGGGCACCCCGCGCTCGACGTGCGGCTTGCCCGTCGGCTGGCGGACCGGCGCCGGGTCGATGACGAAGTCCCGGTAGCGCGCGTACTCCTCGAAGGTGCGCTGGAAGACCGGCGCGTACCGGTCGGCCGTCGTGATCGCCGCGCGCAGGTTGTCGAGGACGACGCGCCGGACCACGCCGCCGAAGAAGGCCCACGCGTCTTCCAGCCCCTCGATCACGTCGCGCAGGCGCTGCGAGAAGCTCACGTGGACGTACTGGTGCCGGCTGCACGCGAGCACGACGACCAGCGCCCACGCCGTGCGGCGCCGACCGGTCAGCGGGTCCCAGACGAGCCCCAGCCGCCCGAAGTCGATCTCCGCGAGCTCGCCCGGCGGCGACTCGGCCATCCGCACGGTGACGCGCCGCCGCGCCGCGAAGGCGCAGTGCGTCACGGCGAAGCGATGCAGGGAGCTGTAGGGCACCGGCACGCCCTGCCGGGCGAGGAGCGCGTGGACCTTCGTCAGCCGCAGCCCGCGCCGCTCGCCCGGTCCCGGCGTCAGCCAGGCGCGGATCTGCTCGCGATGCGCGAGGAGCCGTGCCTCGACGTCGCCGGGGCCGCGCTCGGCGGCGGGATGCACGCGGCGCCCGATCTCCGCCGCGAGCGCCTCACTCGGCTCGTTCGCCGCGCCGGCGCTCGGCGTCCAGCCCAACTCGCGCGCCAGAGACGCATAGCGCCGGACGGTGCTCCGGCTGTGGCCGGTCGCCGCGGCGACCGCCGCCTTGCTCTCCCCGCGGCCGAGCCGCCGCAGGACACTCAGGATCTCCCACATGGCCACCTCGCGATACGCCATGGCGCGCACCTCCGAGACAGGGGTGCGTCGAACATGGCCGCCGGGGCCCCGGGGGGTGGATCAAGCTGGTGAGAAACCCAGCCGGCGGGTGGATCAAGCGCGTGAGAATCTCACCCGCCCCGCTGGATCAAGCTCCTGAGAATCCGTGGATCATGCTCGTGAGAAGTGACAAAACCGCCCGAGCCGTCTCCGTCTTCGCACTCGCGAAGCAAGTCCACATCCCGGTTCCCTCTTCTTCGAGGAAGATCAGCTCGTAATCCTCGAACTTCGG
>DASTRO010000139.1:0-8115 GCA_035761165.1 Gemmatimonadaceae bacterium
ACGACGGCGCGCGCCGCGGGCTCCTCGGCCGCCACCATCACGGCCACGTAGGCGCCCATCGAGTAGCCCACCAGCGCCAGCCGCCCGCGATCCACCCCCGGCAGCTCGCCCAGCAGGCGCAGCGCGGCCCGCGTCTCGGCCAGGGCGAGGCGCCACTGGCGCAGGAGAAGGAGCGGGTTGTAGCGCGCCTGCTCCTGCAGCGGCCCCTCGCGGTCCCCGTGCAGTGGCAGGTCGATGGCCAGGCTGCCGATGCCGTGGCGGAGCAACACCGCGCCCACCGTGTCCGCCATGAGCTCCTTGCGCGAGGCGTAGCCGTGCAGCAGCACCGCGGCGGGCGCGCCGCGGCGAGGGCGGGACGCCGATCGCGGGACCGCCGCGGTGCGGCGCGGGACGATCCGCGGGCCGCGCCCTGCGGCCGCAGCGCGGTCGTCATCCGGGTCGCGCCCGTCCGCATCGCGCTCGTCCGCGGGCAGCAGCAGCACACCCGGCACGGTGGCGCCCTCGAGCGCGAGCTCCACGCGCCAGCGCCAGCCACCGGGCAGCGCCTCCTCGGCGCGGACCGTGATCGCGGCGGGGAATCGCATGCCCGGCAGATGGGCAAGATCCCGGCCCGCCTCGGCGGGCCGGAGTGGGGACGGAGTCGACCCCGTCGCTACCCCGTCCCCGCCCCACCCCGCCGGAGCTGGACGTCCGGGGGCCGGGCTCGGCCGCGTGCACCGGACACGGCGGTTCGCTTGACGCGATCGGCCCCCACGTCACACGTTTGCAGCGCTCGGTCGGAGATCCCGCGTCGCGTCCGGCTCGCTACCGGCCCGTGACGCTCGTGTGCCCGGCGGCCCCGGGGCCGCCGTCCTTCCTCCCTCGTCCGTGGCCATGACACCTCGCACCGCGCTCGCTGCCGCGACCGCACTCGCCCTGCTCGGCGCCACCGCGTGCCGCAGCACCCCCACACCCACCCCCACGCCGGCCGGGCGCAACGCCGGCAACCAGGGCGGCGGCCAGCCCGGCGCCCGCGCCGGCGGCGACTCCGCCGCCGCCGGCGGCTCGCAGGGCGCCCCCAATCCACGCCCCTACGCCCGTGTCGTCACCAAGGAGGCCAAGACGCGCGACGGTCTGTTCAAGACGCACCTCGTGGGCAACCGGCTCCTCTTCGAGATCCCGGACTCGGCGCTCGGGCACGACATGCTGCTCGTGACGCAGATCGCCAAGACGACGCTCGGCGTCGGCTACGGCGGGCAGGCGGTGGACAACCGCGTCGTGCGCTGGGAGCGGCGCGGGAACCGCGTGCTGCTGCGCTCGGTGTCGTACAACATCGTGGCCGACACGGGCGCGCCGGTCTACCAGGCGGTGAGCGCGGCCAACTACAGCCCCATCATGGCCGCCTTCAACGTGGAGGCCTACGGGCCGGACAGCGCGGCGGTGATCGACGTCTCGCGCCTCTTCACCAATCCGCCCAGCGAGTTCAGCCCCACCGACCGCATCCGCGGCCAGGTGGACGCGTCGCGATCGTTCGTGGAGCGGGTGGCCAGCTTCCCGACCAACGTCGAGACCGAGGCCACGGTGACCATCAACGTGCCGCGCCCGCAGGGGCAGAACGGGGGCGGCGGCGGTGGCCGCGGCAACAACAACGACGTGCAGCCGGGCGCGGCGAGCGTGCTGATGCACTACAGCATGGTGCGCCTCCCCGACACGCCGATGATGCCGCGCCTGGCCGACGAGCGCGTGGGCTTCTTCACCGTGCGGCAGATCGACTTCAGCCGTCCCGAGCAGCGGGCCGAGACGCGCACCTACATCACGCGCTACCGGCTGGAGTGCTCGGACCAGCGCGTGGGTGAGCTCTGCGTGCCGAAGAAGCCGATCACCTACTACGTCGACCCGGCCACGCCCACACGGTGGGTGCCGTGGGTGAAGAAGGGGATCGAGAGCTGGCAGAAGGCGTTCGAGGCCGCCGGCTTCTCCCAGGGCATCGTCGCCAAGGAGGCGCCCAGCGTCGAGGAGGATCCCGACTGGTCGCCCGAGGACGCGCGCTACTCGGTGGTGCGCTGGCTGCCGTCGACGATCGAGAACGCGGTGGGGCCGCACATCCACGATCCGCGCTCCGGCGAGATCATCGAGGCCGACGTGCAGTTCTACCACAACGTCATGAACCTCAACCGCGACTGGTACTGGACGCAGGTCGGCGCGGTCGATCCGCGCGCCGCCACGCTGCCGCTGCCGGATTCGCTGATGGGACGCCTGGTGCAGTACGTCGTCGCGCACGAGGTGGGGCACACGCTCGGCCTGCAGCACAACATGAAGGCCAGCTCCATGTACCCGGTGGACAGCCTGCGCAGCCGCACCTGGCTGGAGAAGATGGGGCACACGCCGACGCTGATGGACTACTCGCGCTTCAACTACGTCGTGCAGCCCGAGGACTCGATCCCGCCCGAACTCCTGATCCCGCGCATCGGGCCGTACGACGACTTCATCATCATGTGGGGCTACAAGCCCATCCCGAACGCGAGCACGCCCGACGCGGAGCGGTCGACGCTGGACCGCTGGGTGCGCATGCAGGACACCCTCCCCTGGCTCCGCTTCTCCACCGCCGACGCGGCGGGGGCGGATCCGGGCGAGCTCACCGAGGCGGTGGGCGACGAGGATGCCGTGCAGGCGACCACGCTCGGCCTGAAGAACATCAAGCGCCTGGTGCCGATGCTCATCCCGGCCACCGTGCGCCCGCTGGAGAACTACGACGACCTGCGTGAGCTCTACGGCCGGCTGGTGGGGCAGTGGGCCACCGAGATGCGCCACGTGGCGGCGGTGGTGGGCGGCGAGTCGTCGCGCGAGAACTACCAGGACGTGCGCTTCACGCCGATCCCGAAGGCGCGCCAGCAGGAGGCGATGCACTTCCTGGCCGAGAACGCCTTCGCCACGCCCGAGTACTTCCTGCGCCCCGAGATCCTGCGCCGCATCGAGCCGGCGGGCGCCATCGAGCGCATCAACAACGCGCAGACCGGCATCCTCAACACGCTCCTCTCCGACTCGCGCCTCAACCGCCTGGTGGAGCAGGAAGCGCTCGCCGAGCGCCCGTCCGACGCCTACACGGCCGGCGCGATGCTCACCGACCTGCGGAACGCGGTGTGGGGCGAGCTGGACGATCGGAACGTGCGGATCGACCCGTACCGGCGCGCCCTGCAGCGCTCGTACCTGCGCCTGATCGACACCAAGCTGAACCCGCCGCCGCGCCCGGCGAACGCGCCGGCCCCCCGCGGACCGGCGGCGCCGAGCGGCCCGACGGACGCCCGCGCCCTGCTGCGCGGCGAGCTGAAGCTGCTCGACGGCGAGCTCCGCGAGGCGATCGCCCGCACGAGCGACCGCACCACGCGCCTGCACCTCGAGGACGCGCGGCTGGAGATCGCCCGGATCCTGGATCCGAGCAACGACTGAGCGGCTGACGCCGGACCGTCGGTAGCACCGTAGGGCCAGAGGGAAGAGGGAAGAGGGAAGAGGGACGAGGACCGGCCACGGGACACTCCGTCCCGCCGTTCCCTCCTCCCTCTTCCCTCTTCCCTCTTCCCCCTTCCCTCTTCCCCCTCGGCGTCCTCCCTCTCCCCCCGCCGGCCGGCTAGCTTCCGTCACCTGCCGCCCCCCATCCTCCGCCTCCCCGCCCGTTGACCTTCAAGCGCTGGCTCGCCGTCTTCCTGTCGTTCGGCGCAGCCATCGGCATCTCGCTCTACATCGTCGTCTCCAGCTGGCCGCGGCGCGGTGGCACGGTGGCGCTGCCGCCGCTGGCGCACGGGCTCGCGCTGGCCGCCGTGCTGCTCGAGATCGGGACGCGGGCCACCAAGATCAAGCTGAGCGCGGCGTCGCTGCACATCCCGCTGCGATTCGGCACGTCGCTGCGCACCTGCCTCGGCGGCGACTTCGGCGCCGCCATCACGCCCGCCCGCTCGGGCGCCGAGCCGGCGCGCTTCTTCATCCTCGCGCAGGCCGGGGTGGGTGCGGCCAATGCGCTGCTGATCCTCTTCACCGAGCTCTTCCTCGAGATGCTCTCCCTGGGCGTGCTGGCTGCCGTGCTGGCCGTCGCCTTCCAGGGCTCGGGACCGATGGTCGCGGCACTCATCACGCTGGTCGGCTCGTATGCCGCGGTGGTGCTCGGCGCCGGTGCGGTGGGGTGGATGCTGGCGCAGCGCAGCGCCAGCGGCCCACCGCCCCCGTGGGCGCGCTCCATCGGCTTCCACGCCGGCCGCTGGCGCGTCGTGCCGCGCGCGCTGCGGCAGATCCGCACGAGCGTGGGCGGGCTGCGCCAGGCCAACGTGCCGGTGATGACCGGCGCGCTCCTCTTCTCCGTCCTGCACGTCCTGCTGCGCCTCACCATCCTGCCGGCCATCGTCCTCTCGCTCGACCCGAAGGTGCCGCTCTCGCCGCTGGTGCTCTGGCCGCTGGCGCTGATGTACGGCTTCGCCGTGGCCCCGGCGCCCGGCGGCGGCGGGGTGGTGGAGGTGATGTTCCGCGTCGGACTGGGCGACGTGATCCCGGCCGCCTACTTCGGCTCGGCGCTCATCTGGTGGCGGGTCTACACCTTCTACCTGTACATCGTCCTCGGCGCGCTGGCCGCCGGCAATACGGTGCTGCGGGCGCTTCGCGAGGACAGCACGGAGCCGCCGCTGGCGGTGGGCGAGGCGGTGGTGGCCGAGCCGCGGTAGCGGCGTGAGCGCGGGGCCCCCCCCCGAACACCACGCTACCGCCGCCCCCCCACCCGCGCCCCATCCTTCGAGCCCCGCCCGGCGCCGACCACCGCCCGCTCCCCTTGTGTCACGAGGGAAGACGTCGTACCGTGGACCGTCGCCCACCTGGAGCCCGGCCATGAACGACCTCGACGTCAACCTCCTGCGCGGAACGCTGGACCTGCTCATCCTCAAGGCGCTGAGCTGGGGCCCGCGCCACGGCTACGGCGTGGCCGAGTGGATCGAGCAGGCCACCGGCACCACCCTCCTCATCGGCGAGGGGACGCTCTACCCCGCCCTCCACCGCCTGGAGCGCCAGCGGGCCATCGAGTCCGAGTGGGGCGTGTCGGAGAACAACCGGCGCGCCAAGTACTACCGGCTCAGCCGCGAGGGTCGCGCCCGGCTGCAGAGCGGCACCACCTCGTGGCAGCGCTTCGTGGAGGCGGCCGCACGCGCCCTCGGCGCCGGCGTGCCGCAGCCCGCGTGAGCGGCGAGCCGCCGCGCCGGACACCCTTCCGGCTCGGCGTCGGCCCGCGCCGCGTCGAGCGCGACGTGGACGAGGAGCTCGCCTTCCACCTCGAGATGCGCGCCCGCCGCCTCGCCGCGCGCGGGCTCGACCCCGACCGCGCACGCGCCGAGGCGCTGCGCCAGTTCGGCGACCTCGGCGCCGTGCGCGCCGAGTGTCTGGACATCGACCACCGCCAGGATCGCACCATGCGTCGGGTCAATTTCCTCGGCGAGCTCCGGCAGGACGTCGGCTACGCGCTGCGCGCCCTCCGCCAGCACGCCGGCTTCTCCGCCGTCGTCCTCGCCACGCTCGCCATCGGCATCGGCGCCAACGCCGCCGTCTTCTCCGTCGTGGACGCGCTCCTGCTGCGCCCCCTGCCGGTGGCCCACCCCGAGCAGCTCGTCTCGCTCGGCGACCCGCGGCGCGTCAACAGCGTCTCCAGCGGCTCGCCGCGCACCGACATCTTCTCGTACCGGCTGTACACCGAGCTGCGCGACCGCAACCACGTCGTGAGCGGCCTGCTCGCCACCGGACGCGCGAACCCCATCGACGTGCTGGTGGAGGAGCGCGCGGCGGGCGGCGCCGCCGTCACCTCCGAGCCGGAGCACCCGCGCGGCCGCTTCGTCTCGGGCAACTACTTCGACGTGCTCGGCGTGCACGCGGCGCTCGGCCGCACCTTCGCGCCGGACGAGGGGCGCACGGCGGGCGACGCGCCGGTGGTCGTCATCAGCCACGCCTACTGGACGCGCCGCTTCGACGCCGACTCCGGCGTGCTGGGACGGACGCTGCGCATCAACGAGGCGCCCTACACCATCGTCGGCGTCGCGCCGGAGGGCTTCGCCGGCGAGATCGTGGGCCAGCCGACCGACCTCTGGCTCCCGCTCACGATGCAGCCGGTGTTCGCGCCCAACCGCCCCTGGCTCGACGAGCGCGACGTGAACTGGCTGCTGCTCGTCGGCCGGCTGAAGCCGGGCGTGACGCCGGCGCAGGCCGAGGCCGAGTTCAGCACGCTGGCCGAGCAGGCCATCACCGCGCAGGGCGTGCGCGCGGAGAATCTCGCGCCGTCGCTCCCCGGCGGGCTGCACGTGGAGGTCGTGTCCGCGGCGCGCGGGCTCTCCAGCCTGCGCGACGTCTACGACGAGGCGCTGGTGACGCTGATGGCGGCCGTCGCGCTCGTGCTGCTCATCGTCTGCGCCAACGTCGCCAACCTGCTGCTGGTGCGCGCCACCTCGCGCGGCCGCGAGATGAGCGTGCGCATCGCGCTCGGTGCCGGCCGCGGGCGCATCCTCCGCCAGCTCGTCACCGAGAGCCTGCTGCTCGCCGTGCTCGGCGGCGCGCTGGGGCTGGTCGTCGCGACGTGGGGGCGCACGCTGCTGCTGCGCCTCGCGTCGAGCGGGCGCGCGCCCATCCCGCTGGACGCGCGCTTCGACTGGCGCGTGCTCGCCTTCACCGGCGCGCTCGTGCTGGTCACCGCGCTCCTCTTCGGCCTCGCCCCCGCCCTGCACGCCACGCGCGTGCAGGTGGCCGAGGCGCTGCGCAGCCAGGCGCGGGGGCTCACCGGCGGCGCGCGCGGCCGACGGCCCGGCGCCGGCCGGGTGCTCGTCGTGGCGCAGGTCGCGCTCTCGCTCATGCTGCTCGTCGCCACCAGCCTGCTCGCGCGCAGCGTACGGCGGCTGGCGGCGAGCGACATCGGGGTCGCGCGGGGCGAGCTCCTGATCGCCAGCGTGGACGCGGCGCGCACCGGCTACGAGGGCGACGCGCTGGCCGCGCTCCTCCGCGACGTGCTGGCGCGCGCCCGGGCCCTGCCCGGCGTGGCGACGGCCAGCTTCTCGGAGAACGGCCTCTTCGCCGGCACCGAGTCGAGCACCACGCTGCAGGTGGAGGGCTTCACGCCCGCCGCCGCCGGCGACACGCTCGTCAACTACGACCGCGTGGGGCCGGACTACTTCCACGCCATCGGCGCCCGCCTGCTGCGCGGTCGCGACGTGCAGGCCAGCGACGACGAGCACGCTCCAAAGGTGGGCGTCGTCAACGAGACGATGGCGCGCTTCTACTTCCCGGACGGCGACGCCATCGGCCGCTACGTGCGGGTGGACGGCCAGGAGTACCGCATCGTGGGGGTGGTGGCCGACGTGCAGGACCACGGGCTGCGCGACGCGCCGGTGCGCCGCCTCTACCTGCCCGCCTTCCAGGTGCCGGAACAGCTGCGCGGTTTCAACCTGGAGCTGCGTGGGCCCGACCCGGCGCGGCTCGTCACACCCACGCGGAACATGATCGGCGAGGCGAATGCGGCGCTCGTCGCCTACCAGGTGTCGCCGCTGGACGACCTGCTGCGCGCCTCCATCCGCCAGGACCTGCTCGTCGCGCGCATGGTGAGCGCGTTCGGCGTGCTGGCGCTCGCGCTCGCCGCGCTCGGGCTGTACGGGGTGATGACCTACACGGCCATGCGCCGCACCAGCGAGTTCGGCCTGCGGCTGGCGCTCGGCGCGCAGCGCGGGGACGTCGGCCGGCTGGTGCTCGGCGAGGCGTTGCGCCTGGTGGCAGCGGGGGCCGCGCTCGGGCTGCCGCTCGCCCTGGCCGCCACCCGGCTGCTGCGGAGCCAGCTCTTCGAGGTCGCCCCCTTCGACCCGGTCTCGATCGCCGTGGCGCTCGGCGTGCTGCTGCTCGGCGCGCTGCTGGCCGGCTGGCTGCCGGCGCGCCGGGCGACGCGCGTGGCCCCGCTGGTGGCGCTGCGAACGGAGTGAGCGTCGGACGTCCGCCCGCCCTCGGCCGACGCGCCGCACCCGACGCACCCGACGCACCCGACGCACCCGACGCACCCGACGCACCCGACGCACCCGACGCACCCGACGCACCCGACGCACCCGACGCACCCGACGCACCCGACGCACCCGACGCACC